>NVVP01000055.1 GCA_002402245.1 Gammaproteobacteria bacterium
GTGCTGACGAGTAGCGGAGGTTTGTTTGGATCACGGCTGGTTAGTGTTTGAGCGTAGCGAGTTGTAACCAGACGCCAAACAAATCGAGCAACGCAGTGAAGTCGTAGACCAGTACATTAGGGTGCCCTAGGGTTGTTAGGGAAATGGGCACACATTTCCCTGACTCGCCATTAAAGGCGAAATTAATCGGTTATTTCATTTCAAACCAATTATTCTCATCTAAAGGATCAATAATGATGACTCTATCCCAAGAGTGGTCGATAGATACATGCTCATGAAATTGCTTTCTATCAAACGCATCTAGTCCATGACCAATATGATCAACTAGAACTAGCCACCATTCATCGTAATTGCTTTTGAACGCAGATATCTTAGATGTTTTTTCTTCAATACAATGGGTAATATTCTTTTCCATTTCGGCAATTAAAAGGCCACCTGACTGTTCATCTGAATAGGCTCCCATAAGAAGCATTGTTGAATGAGATTTCGATGCCTTGGCAAATACTTCTAGTTCAAGACCACCTTTACTTATCAATACTGTTGGTTTCTTATTTTCAGTTTCTGAAAATTGTTTTAGGGCTTTTTGTAACAATGGTTTAAGGTTTTTCCAATTAGATACTGGACGTGAGAAACTGAAATAAACAAACCAACTTTCACCATTAAGGGGCTGGCTGAAATTTTCGACTAAACGTTTTACTTTTTGCCAAAGTGGGATAGCTGTTTCTTCTAACCCTTTAACTCCATCACGAGTAAAGTGATTTTGGTTAAGCCGACGAACTTCAATAGCTATTTTTCCATTAACAAGAAAGTCGGGAGGTACGTTGCCATTAGGTTCATACTCGATTGAACTAAATTTACAAGAATGCAGGTGTTTAAGCACATGTTTTTCTGCAAAGTCCATTTTGCTAAAGATTTCGAATATTATTAATAATATTATKAGTCTCGGGCTTAACCCCACGCCAAATCCTAAACGCCTCTGCCGCTTGCTCAGCTAACATACCCAAACCATCAATTGTTTTAGCTGCACCGTGTTGCTTGGCCCAGGTGATAAACGCGGTGTCTTCATTGCTATACATCATGTCATAACAACTGGCATTTTTATTGAGTATGTCATCAGCTAAGAGCGGGACTTCACCTTGCAGGCTGGCGGCTGTAGCATTAATGATGATATCGAACGAACCATTAATATCATCATATCCACCGCCGGAGATGTTGCCAAAGTCATTAAATAACTCAGCTAAATCGACTGCCTTGCTGGCGGTACGGTTGGCAATGATGAGTTCAGTAGGTTGATAACTTAATAAAGGTTCAATCACCCCTCGTGCTGCGCCACCGGCGCCGAGTAGTAATATTCGTTTGGCCTTTAACGCTATTTGGTGATTATCAACTAAATCACGACATAGGCCAATGCCATCGGTATTATCGCCATATAAGGTTCCATCGTCTTTAAATACCACGGTATTAACTGCACCGGCCCGAGCGGCATGGTCGCTTTTATCATCTACGGCTTGCCAGACTTGCTCTTTAAATGGCACGGTGACGTTAATGCCTTTAAATCCAGCTTGTTGTAGTTTTTTTAAGCCTTCGACTAAGCCGTCGAGAGGAATTTCTTTAGTAATATAATCCAAGTCTTGCTGGGTTTGTTGGGCAAATTCAGTGTGAATTAAAGGTGATTTACTGTGGTTTATCGGGTTGCCAATAACGGCGTAATGGTCGGTCATTTTTCTTCCTTAAGCCATTGGGCTACTTGCTTGGCGTAATAAGTGAGGATGCCATCGGCTCCTGCACGTTTAAAGGCGATCATACTTTCCATTACGGTTGCTTTTTCATCTAACCAGCCATTTTGTGAGGCAGCTTTAAGCATGGCGTATTCACCACTAACTTGATAAACAAAGGTGGGTTTTTGAAAACTATCTTTCACCCGACGAACAATATCAAGATAAGGCATACCGGGTTTAATCATCACCATATCCGCACCTTCTTCAATATCTAAGGCGACTTCATGCAAGGCTTCATCACTATTGGCCGGGTCCATCTGATAAGAGTATTTATTACCCGAACCCAGATTGGCCGCTGAACCTACTGCATCACGGAAGGGGCCATAAAAACTAGAGGCATATTTAGCTGAATAGGCCAAAATCCGAGTATGAATATGCTGGTGGGCTTCCAAGGCTTGGCGAATGGCGCCAATACGGCCATCCATCATATCGGAAGGGGCAACAATATCTGCGCCAGCTTCGGCATGAGAAAGTGCTTGTTTAACCAGCACTTCGACTGTTTCATCATTAATGATATAGCCCGACTCATCTACTAGGCCATCTTGCCCATGAGTGGTAAAAGGATCTAAGGCGACATCCGTAATAATACCAAGATCGGGAAACTCAGCCTTAAGTGCACGTACGGCACGTTGTGCTAAACCATCAGGGTTATAAGCTTCACGCGCATCTTCTGTTTTTACATTATCGGGGGTGACGGGGAACAGTGCCATGGCCGGTACGCCTAAATGATGGATTATTTCCGCTTCTTGCAGTAATAAATCAATGCTTAGGCGATCAACATCGGGCATTGAGGAAATAGCTTGGCGCTGATTTGAACCTTCTAAGACAAAACAGGGATAAATTAAGTCGTTCACAGTTAGATTATTTTCACGCACTAAATTGCGGGAGAAGTTGTCTTTTCTAAGCCGTCTCGGACGCTGCGAAGGGAAACTTGAAGCTGAAAAAGTCTTAATCACAGAAGGTACCTATATAAATGTAAATGTAATTTAGGGATGTTACCGACTGAAATGAAAACTGTCATGGTTTTTTGCATAGACTAAAGGGGGGCTTTTGCGATAAAATTGTAGAAATTACGTGTGGAAAGAGCGAACGCTTTTTCCCTTTATTTATATCTGGTGGAGGTTTCCCTTGCGAACAAGCGCTTTACTTGCCCTTGAAGATGGTTCGGTCTTTCACGGCGAATCAATTGGTGCCATTGGGCAATCAGTTGGTGAGGTCGTGTTTAATACATCAATGACCGGCTATCAGGAAATCCTGACCGACCCTTCATATTGCCGTCAAATTGTCACGCTAACGTATCCGCATATTGGTAATGTGGGCGTGAATGCTGAAGACGAAGAGTCATCTAATATTTTTGCCAGTGGTTTAATTATTCGTGAGTTATCTCCGGTTGTGAGCAACTGGCGCAGTGAAGAATCATTAGATGCTTATCTTGAACGCCATAATATTGTGGGCCTTGCTGATATCGATACACGCGCATTAACACGTCTATTACGTGAAAAAGGTGCGATGAAAGGCTGTATCGTGGCAGGCGATAATATTGATGTCGAGGCTGCAATTGCTTCCGCTCAAGCCTTTGAAGGTTTGAAAGGCATGGATTTAGCTAAAGTGGTGACTACTGATAAAACCTATCAGTGGGATCAATCATGTTGGCATTTATCGGGTGAATCACAGGCTGTGGCTGAACGATTCCATGTGGTTGCTTATGACTTTGGTGCTAAAAGCAATATCTTAAGAATGCTGGTTGAACGTGGTTGCCGCCTAACGGTTGTGCCCGCTCAAACTTCAGCTGAAGATGTACTTGCACTTAATCCTGATGGTGTCTTTTTATCAAATGGTCCGGGTGATCCTGAGCCTTGTACGTATGCCATTGAAGCGATTCAAACCTTATTAGAAAAAGAATTACCTATTTTTGGTATTTGTTTAGGTCACCAATTATTGGCCTTAGCCTGCGGTGCTAAAACTAGCAAAATGAAGTTTGGTCATCATGGTGCCAACCATCCTGTGCAAGAAATGACAGCAGGTTTGGTGATGATTACTAGTCAAAACCATGGTTTTGCAGTTGAACAATCATCATTACCCGATACATTAGAAACGACTCATGTTTCATTATTTGATGGCACCTTACAAGGTATTCATCATAAGACTAAACCTGCGTTTAGTTTCCAAGGACATCCTGAAGCAAGCCCGGGTCCACAAGACGCGGCAGCTCTATTTGATCATTTCATCAATCTACTTGAAACAGCAACCGGTAAGTAAACTACGATGGCAAAACGTACTGATATTAAAAGCATCCTGATTTTAGGCGCGGGTCCAATCGTTATTGGACAAGCCTGTGAGTTTGATTACTCGGGAGCACAAGCATGTAAGGCATTACGCGAAGAAGGTTATCGGGTGATTTTGGTCAACTCTAATCCTGCAACGATTATGACTGATCCAGATATGGCTGATGCCACTTATATAGAGCCTGTTACATGGCAAGCGGTAAGCAAGGTTATTGAGACTGAACGTCCTGATGCTCTTTTACCGACAATGGGCGGTCAAACAGCATTAAACTGTGCCTTAGATCTTGAACGTGAAGGCGTATTAGAAAAATTTGGCGTTGAAATGATTGGTGCCGATAGCGAAGCCATCAATAAAGCTGAAGATCGTGATTTATTCCGTGCAGCGATGAGAAAGATTGGCTTGGACATGCCTAATTCAGCCATTGCTCATACCCTAGAAGAAGCAATAGAAGTACAAAAGCAGTTTGGTTATCCGACGATTATCCGCCCTTCATTCACCATGGGTGGAAGTGGTGGTGGTATTGCTTATAATCGTGAAGACTTTATTGATATCTGCCAACGCGGTTTATATTTAAGCCCAACCTCTGAATTATTGATTGAAGAATCAATAATCGGTTGGAAAGAATATGAAATGGAAGTGGTGCGAGATCGTAAAGATAACTGCATCATTATCTGTTCAATTGAAAACTTCGATCCAATGGGCGTGCATACAGGTGATTCAATCACGGTTGCACCGGCTCAAACACTGACTGATAAAGAATATCAAATTATGCGTAATGCTTCATTAGAAGTCTTACGTGAAATTGGTGTTGATACCGGTGGTTCAAATGTTCAGTTTGCTGTGCATCCTGAAACAGGTCGATTAATCATTATCGAAATGAATCCACGTGTATCACGCTCATCAGCATTAGCGTCAAAAGCAACCGGTTTCCCGATTGCTAAAGTAGCGGCTAAATTAGCGGTGGGTTACACACTGGATGAATTACAAAATGAAATAACCGGTGGAGCGACACCCGCATCATTTGAGCCTTCAATTGATTATGTAGTCACTAAAATACCTCGTTTTACATTTGAGAAATTCCCACAAGCTGATAATCGTTTAAGTACACAAATGAAGTCAGTGGGTGAAGTGATGGCGATTGGCCGTAACTTCCAAGAATCATTGCAAAAAGCATTACGTGGTTTAGAAATTGACCGTGATGGTTTATCAGAAATTACTGACTTAGAAGCAGATGATGTCGCTGAAACATTGCGTCGTGAATTACGCTTGCCGGGTTCTGATCGTCTTTGGTATGTGGCCGATGCATTCCGTTATGGCTTTAGTTACGATGAAATTCAACAGCTAACTAAAATTGATCCTTGGTTCTTGGTACAAGTACAAGAATTGGTTGAGATTGAAAATGGCTTAAAAGATAAATCATTGTCATCACTTGATGATAAAGCAATGCTCGCATTGAAACGCAAAGGTTTCTCTGATTCTCGCATGGCAAAATTATTGCAAAAAACAGAAAAACAAGTGCGTCAGCATCGTCATGATTTAAATGTACGTCCAGTTTACAAGCGTGTTGATACCTGTGCCGCTGAGTTTGCTAGTGATACTGCTTATATGTATTCAACTTATGAGCAACAATGTGAAGCTAACCCTACCAACCGTGACAAAATCATGATTTTAGGTGGTGGCCCGAATCGTATTGGCCAAGGTATTGAGTTTGATTACTGTTGTGTTCATGCGGCATTAGCTTTGCGTGAAGATGGTTTTGAAACCATTATGGTTAACTGTAATCCTGAAACTGTTTCGACCGATTACGATACCTCAGATAGATTATATTTTGAGTCATTAACATTAGAAGATGTACTTGAAATCGTTGCCTTAGAAAAACCTAAAGGTGTGATTGTTCAATACGGTGGTCAAACACCATTGAAATTAGCCCGTGCACTTGAAGCAGAAGGTGTACCTATTATTGGTACCTCACCTGATGCGATTGATCATGCAGAAGATCGTGAACGTTTCCAACAAATGGTTGATAAGTTAGGTTTATTACAACCACCCAATCGTCTTGCTTTCTCAGCAGATAGTGCGGCTGCATTAGCGGCTGAAATTGGTTATCCCTTAGTTGTTCGACCTTCTTATGTATTAGGTGGTCGTGGCATGGAAATCGTTTATAACGAAGAAGAATTAAATCGTTATATGAAAACAGCTATTTCGGTTTCAAATGATTCTCCGGTGTTATTAGATCGTTTCTTAGATGATGCGATTGAAGTTGATGTTGATGCGATCTGTGATGGTAAAGATGTATTGATCGGCGGCATCATGGAGCATATTGAACAAGCAGGTGTTCACTCTGGTGATTCTGCTTGTGCATTGCCAAGTTACAGCTTAAGTGATGAAATTCAAGATCGCATGCGTGAACAAGTACGCCAAATGGCACTTGAACTAGGCGTGGTTGGTTTGATGAATACGCAGTTTGCTATTCAAGGTGAGAAAATCTTCATCTTAGAAGTAAATCCTCGTGCATCACGAACCGTGCCTTATGTTTCTAAAGCGATTGGTGTGCCATTGGCTAAAGTGGCGGCACGTTGTATGGCTGGAACAAGCTTAGTTGAGCAAGGTGTGACTAAAGAAGTTATTCCTGAGTATTACTCAGTTAAAGAAGCGGTATTCCCGTTTATCAAGTTCCAAGGTGTTGACCCTATTCTTGGCCCAGAAATGAAGTCGACCGGTGAAGTAATGGGTGTTGGCCGAACGTTTGGTGAAGCATTTGCTAAGTCACAATTAGCGGCAAGTGTGGTATTGCCTACAGGTGGTAAAGCTTTCCTTAGTGTGCGTGGTGTTGATAAAAATTCGATTAGTGCTATTGCCAAGGATCTTGTTGATTTAGGCTTTGAATTGCTAGCCACACGTGGCACACAAAAAATCCTTCAGGATGCGGGTGTGACATGTGAACGTGTTAATAAAGTAGCTGAAGGCCAGCCTCATATCGTTGATATGATTAAAAATGATGAGATTAACTTAATTGTTAATACTACAGAAGGTCGACAATCAGTGGCTGACTCACGTGAAATTCGTCGTGCGGCATTACAACATCAAGTTAATTACACTACGACATTAGCGGCTGCACGGGCAACATGTCTAGCATTAAATAGTACAGAAAATGACAGCGTAAATCGCTTACAGTCATTGCATGAGGAATTAAACTAATGGCAGTACCGATTACCTTAAATGGTTCAGATGATCTTAAAGATGAATTGCAACGGTTAAAGTTTACCGCTCGACCAGAAGTGGTGGCTGCAATTGCTGAAGCAAGAGCGCATGGCGATTTAAAAGAAAATGCTGAATACCATGCTGCGAAAGAGCAACAAAGCTTTATTGAAGGCCGAATCCAAGAGTTAGATAGTGTATTAGGTAATGCTCAGATAATTGATCCATTGACGCTACCTCAAGATGGCCGTGTGGTATTTGGCGTTACTGTCGATTTGTTGAATATTGAAAATGAAGACGAAGTCACTTATCAAATCGTAGGCGACTATGAATCTGATATTAAGAAAAATCGTATTTCTATTTCATCTCCTATTGCTCGAGCATTAATTGGTCGAGAAGTAGATGATATTGCCGTGGTTAAAGCCCCTAGTGGTGCAATTGAATACGAAATTGTTGCTATTCGCTATGAAGGTTAAGCTTGATAACTGAACGTTTATTACTGACCTTATGGGTTGGAAGCCTATGGGCAATAGGGTTTATTGCCGTGCCGATGGCCTTTGCTACTTTAGGTGATGTTAATCTTGCTGGAAATTATGCTGCGAAGTTATTTTCTGTGGTTAATATTATTGGTTTAGCGAGTGGTGTAGTGTTAGTGCTAAGCAAGTTGTTTAGTCATGGCAAGCAGGTTAAATCACAATGGCGGTTTTGGCTTATTGTATTGATGTTAGTGCAAACCTTGTTTTTACACTTCTATGTTCAAGTTGAAATTGAATCACTGAAACTGCTTGGACAACAAAGTAGTGAAGCATTTGACCGTGTGCACCACATTGGCAGTAACGTATATCTATTCCTTAGTGTGTTAGGTATTGTGCTTGTGCTCAGCTCAGATAAGGTTATAAATAATGGCCAGAAGTAAATCCAGTAATGATTGGATGAAAGAGCATTTTGACGATCACTATGTCAAATTGGCTCAAAAAATGGGCTACCGTTCTCGCGCCACATTCAAACTTGAAGAAATCGATAAAAAAGACAAATTAATTCGACCAGGAATGAATGTGGTTGATTTAGGCAGTGCGCCGGGTGGTTGGTCTGATTATGCTCACCGTAAGATGGGCGACTCAGGTAAAGTAGTTGCCTTAGATATCTTACCAATGACGCCACTAACAGGCGTTCACTTTATCGAAGGCGATTTTCGAGAGGATTCAGCCTTAGATGAACTTAATGAAATCGTTAATGGTCAGGAAATAGACCTTGTATTATCAGATATGGCCCCCAATATAACAGGGGTGAGTTCTATTGATCAGCCAACGAGTATGTATTTAGTCGAATTGGCACTTGATTTTGCATTAACAAATTTAAGTCAGCAGGGCAGCTTTTTAGTTAAAGTATTTCAAGGCGAAGGTTTTGAACAGTATATGAAAGCAATGCGTGATGGCTTTAAGAAAGTCACCACGCGAAAACCAGATGCATCACGAGCTCGTAGTCGAGAAGTATATTTATTAGGCACCGGCCTAAAATAAAGGGGAAACGTACGTTGAATGACATGATGAAAAACATTGTTTTGTGGGTGATCGTCGCCATGGTACTAATGTCAGTATTTAATAACTTTGGTTCGAAAAAAACAGGTAGAAGTGAAATTGACTATTCTAGTTTTATTGCCAATGTACAAAGTGGCCATGTTTCCTCGGTTAAACTTCAAGGTCGTACCATTACGGGTGTGTTAGATGACGGTCGTGAATTTACCACCTTCGGACCTGATTATGATCGCGGTTTAATGGGCGATTTGATTGCTAATGACGTGTCTATTAAAGCTGAGCCGCCAGAACAATCTAGCTTATTCATGCAGATTTTCATCTCATGGTTCCCAATGTTGCTATTGATTGGTGTGTGGTTATTCTTCATGCGTCAAATGCAAGGTGGCGGTGGTAAAAATCCAATGTCATTTGGTAAAAGCAAAGCTAAATTACTTAATGAAGACCAAATTAAAATTACCTTTAAAGATGTCGCCGGCGTAGAAGAAGCCAAAGAAGAAGTTGAAGAGTTAGTTGATTTCCTTCGTGAGCCAGCTAAATTCCAAAAACTAGGCGGTAAAATTCCTCGTGGTATTTTACTAGTCGGCTCACCGGGTACAGGTAAAACACTATTAGCTAAAGCCATTGCCGGTGAAGCGAAAGTACCGTTCTTCTCTATCTCTGGTTCAGATTTTGTTGAAATGTTTGTCGGTGTCGGCGCATCACGTGTACGTGATATGTTTGAACAAGCTAAAAAGCATGCACCTTGTATTATCTTTATTGATGAAATTGATGCCGTTGGTCGCCATCGTGGTGCCGGTGTGGGTGGTGGTAATGATGAACGTGAGCAAACATTAAACCAATTATTAGTTGAAATGGATGGTTTTGAAGGCAGTGAAGGCGTAATTGTTATTGCAGCCACCAACAGACCTGATGTATTGGATCCTGCTTTATTACGTCCAGGCCGATTTGATCGCCAAGTGGTTGTTCCTCTTCCTGATATTCGTGGTCGTGAACAAATATTAAATGTTCATTTAGGTAAAGTGCCTGCTGCTGATAATGTTAAAGCAAGTGTTATTGCTCGTGGTACACCTGGTTTTTCCGGTGCAGACTTAGCTAACTTAGTTAATGAAGCGGCTTTATTTGCAGCAAAAGCAAGTAAGCGTTTAGTTGAAATGGAAGACCTAGAAAAAGCTAAAGATAAAATCATGATGGGTGCAGAACGTCGCTCCATGGTGATGAATGAAAAAGAAAAGAAAATGACTGCTTATCATGAAGCGGGCCATGCCATTGTCGGTCGCTTAGTACCTAACCATGACCCTGTTTATAAAGTAAGTATTATTCCTCGTGGCCGTGCTTTAGGTGTGACGATGTTCTTACCTGTAGAAGACAAATACAGTAATAGTAAAGAACAATTAGAAAGCCAAATATCAACACTCTAYGGYGGTCGTATTGCTGAAGMRMTKATYTAYGGTGMWGATRMWGTKACMACYGGTGCRWSWAAYGATATTGAACGTGCAACAGAAATTGCTCACAATATGGTGACTAAATGGGGCCTTTCAGACAATATGGGCCCGTTAGCCTATGGTGAAGATCAAGGTGAAGTTTTCCTAGGTCGTGCAACTTCATCAACTAAATCTGTTTCTGATGTGACGGCTAAATTATTGGATGACGATATTCGTACATTGATTAACCGTAACTATAAACGTGCTGAAGATCTGCTTAATGAGCATGTTGAAAAACYACACATTATGACTGAATTGTTGATGAAATATGAAACAATTGATAGTGATCAAATTGATGCGATTATGGAAGGCCGAGAGCCAGGTGAGCCAAGAGATTGGGCTGATGATTCTAAAGATAAAGACTCTACACCGCCGCCAGCTTCTGCAGCGAAAGCATCAAGTGATTCTGATAAGGACTCATCAAGCGAAACTGCCGACCAGCTACACTAGGATATTATGATTTTAGATTGTGCTGGAAAGCCGTTAGATTTAACGCATCCACAGGTGATGGGGATACTTAATGTAACCCCTGRTTCATTTTCGGATGGGGGTCAGTTTTTACGACAAGATGCCGCCTTAGAACAAGCTAAACAAATGGTGGCCGATGGCGCTGCTATTATTGATGTCGGTGGTGAATCGACACGGCCCGGTGCAGAAATCGTTTCAGTTGAAGATGAAATCGCTCGGATTGTGCCGGTGATTGAGGCTATTCAATCTGAATTAGCTATTCCTATTTCTATTGATACTAGTAAGCCTGAAGTGATGCGTGCAGCGGTTAAGGCTGGCGCGGGTTTAATCAATGATGTACAAGCTTTACAAGTAGGTAATGCGTTAACTGTTGCCGCTGAATTACAAGTGCCAGTGTGTTTAATGCATGCTCAAGGTACACCGCAAAATATGCAAAATGATCCTCAGTRTGAGGATGTGGTTACTAATGTGATTGATTTTCTACTAGCGCGAGTAGAAGCGTGCGAATCAGTAGGCATTGCAAAAAATAACATTATTCTTGATCCTGGTTTTGGCTTTGGCAAACGAGCGCGACATAACCTTAGATTAATGAAACAGCTTTCTAAATTGATTGAAAAAGACTTTCCAGTTCTAGTGGGGGTTTCACGTAAATCAATGATTGGAAAATTACTTAATGTACCGCCTAATGAACGTCTTTCAGCTAGTTTATCGTTGGCCACTATTGCTGTGTGGCAGGGTGCCAAAATAATTCGTAGCCATGATGTACGTGAAACAGTACAAGCTATATCGATATGTGACCATGTTATGCAGGTAGAAGACTTTGACTAAACAACAAAAACGTTATTTTGGAACAGATGGCATCCGTGGACGCGTAGGCGATGGGGTTATTACGCCTGAATTCGTACTTAAATTGGGTTGGGCGATTGGTCGCGTATTTAGCCAAGAAGGCCGAAGTAAAGTACTGATTGGTAAAGATACGCGTATTTCAGGTTATATGTTTGAATCAGCATTGCAGGCAGGCCTGTCAGCAGCCGGTGCGGACGTTTACTTATTAGGTCCTATGCCAACACCTGCAATCGCCTATTTAACCCGTACATTTCATGCTCAAGCCGGTATTGTGATTAGTGCATCTCATAATCCATATCATGACAATGGGATTAAATTCTTTTCAGGTGATGGTAGTAAATTATCTGATGAGATTGAGTTTAAAATAGAAGCGATGATGGATGAGCCGTTAGTGACGGTAGATTCAGCATTACTAGGTAAAGCTCATCGGGTTGATGATGCAGCCGGACGTTATATTGAGTTCTGCAAAAGTACCGTTCCCTCAAAAGTTAACTTTTCTAATCTAAAAATTGTGGTCGATTGTGCTCATGGCGCAACCTATCATATTGCACCTGATGTATTGAAAGAATTGGGTGCTGAAGTCATTACCATGGGCGCAGAACCTGATGGTTTAAATATTAACCAGAACTGTGGTTCAACAGAACCTCGCTTATTGCAAGCCGCGGTACTAGAGCATCAAGCAGATTTAGGTTTAGCGCTAGATGGTGATGGTGACCGCCTTATTATGGTTGATCATCAAGGTACATTGGTTGATGGCGATGAGATTTTATTTATTATTGCAAAAGCACAGCAACGCTTAGGTACTGGCAAGACTGATATTGTCGGCACGTTGATGACTAATCTAGGCATGGAACACGCACTGCAGAATCACGGTATGAATTTACACCGCGCTAATGTAGGTGATCGCTATGTGATCGAAATCATGAGGAAAACTGAAGCCAACGTAGGTGGTGAGGCATCTGGGCACATTATTTGTTTGGATAAAACCACTACGGGTGATGGTATTGTGGCAGCATTACAAGTATTAGCTGAAATCCAGCAAACAGAGACTAGTTTGCAAGAATTAGCCTCATTGGTGACTAAATATCCACAACGATTAATTAATGTCAGAATTAAAAAATCAATTGATTTAGCTAATAATGCTAAAGTACTGGCTGCCGTTAAATCTGCTGAAGATAAATTGGCTGATGAGGGACGTGTTTTATTACGTGCATCAGGAACAGAACCCGTTATTAGGGTGATGGTTGAAGGTCGAGATGCAAGTCTCACCAACCAATTGGCAATCGAGCTTGCCGATGTTATTGAATCGTTAGATACCGTATAAATTTTAAGACTAGTTGAGAATAGCGTAGTGCGAAAAGCCTTAGTTGCTGGAAATTGGAAAATGAATGGTTCAAGTGATAGCAATAAGCACTTACTTGAAGGCATTATTAAAGAGTCAGCCTCATTTTCATCGGTTGATGTTGCACTTTTTCCACCTTCAGTTTATTTACAACAGGTACAAGAAGCCTTAGTCAGTACAGAATTGGCATGGGGAACGCAAAATCTATCTCAATTTGAAAAAGGTGCGTATACCGGCGAAATTTCTGCACCTATGCTCAATGACTTTGGCTGTAGTTATGTACTCATTGGTCACTCTGAGCGTCGTTGTCTTTATGCTGAGATTGGGCTAGATCAGCTGATACTAGATTATATTATTGCTGAAAAATATGCGGTGGCAATACAAGCTGGCATTACACCAATTATCTGTATCGGTGAAAGCCCAGAAGAACATGAACAAGGTAAAACGGAAGAAGTCATTGCACGGTTAGTTGATATTGTTATTGCACAAAATGGAGTGCAGGCATTGTCGCAAGCGGTGTTAGCTTATGAGCCTGTATGGGCTATAGGTACAGGTAAATCTGCTACACCTGAATGGGCCCAAGAGGTGCATTCTTTCATGCGAGAACGTATTTATAAGCATGATCCTGAAACAGCAGAGTCAATACAAATACTTTACGGTGGTAGTGTTAAAGGCGATAATGCCGCACCATTATTTTCAATGCCTGATATTGATGGCGGACTGATCGGAGGAGCATCACTTGATGCCGATGAGTTTGTTAAAATTTGTCAGGCAGCAGTCAGTTATTAGGTTTAAAAATGGATTCATTAATTCTTGTAGTACATATTGTCGTATCAGTATTATTGGTCGGCTTAATTCTTATTCAACACGGTAAAGGTGCGGATGCTGGTGCAGCTGCATTAGGCGGTGGAGGCGGTGGTGGTGCATCATCAAGCGTTTTCGGTAGCCAAGGTTCAACCTCGTTTTTATCGCGTACCAGCGCGTTACTAGCTACTATTTTCTTTGTGACTAGTTTGTCTTTAGCTTACTTCTCAAATCAAGTTGAAAGAACAACTAGTGTTACGCAAGAAGTGGCAACAGAAGCCGTTGAAGCAACACCAGCAGATCTACCTGATTTGCCATAGTTAAAAAACATGCCGACGTGGTGAAATTGGTAGACACGCCATCTTGAGGGGGTGGTGGACATTGTCCGTGGCGGTTCGACTCCGCCCGTCGGCACCATAATATAAGCTAGACAATTTTCCTCAAAAATTTAGTTAGATATTTAAACCTGCTTGGCTTTTGCTCAGCGGGTTTTTTTGTCTGTTTGAATCCTAAACTGAGAATGTTTACTCTGAAATTTTATGGACATATATTGTGTATCCAATAGATGCAAAAATGCTGTAAAATTCAGGTAATAATATATTAGAACTTAAGGGTGAAATTTAGTCTAAAAAGCATTATGAAAAACCTTGTTATACATCTCATCATCCTATTCAGCTTCCTGTTGATTATTGTTAGTATGCAGCAATCTGATGATATTCCTGAGCCGACGATCCCAGTAGCGACGACACCCACTCCAGCCGCCTCTGATAACTCTGAGTTAGGGAAGCTTAGAGAGTATTTAACAGATGAAGATTATGATGCGGCACTGCCGGTTATTGCTTACCTATTAAGTGAAGGTACGGCGGGGAAAGAAAGACAAGCCTGGTTATATCAACAGCAGGCGTGGATTCAAACTCAATGGATGCATTATCACTCTGCAATTGATTCTCTTACCTTGGCTAATAGTCTTGTTGAAGCTAATTATAATGAGCAACAGATTGACCGGCTGCAAACGAAAATAGATTCAGAGCAATCTGAGCGAGATTATACCGATGTTTATGAGGATTCTCGTGATAGTGGCATCACTAAAACGTTGCAGAAAAAAATCACTATTGCTTACATTTACCTTGATGATAACCGCTGGTCTAAATGGTCGCCTAGATTACGCCAAAGAAATCGAAATAGTATGGATGGGGTGGTCAATTGGTATCACCAACAATCTGGAAACTATGATATTGATGACTTAGAAGTCGATGTTCGCTACTTTTATGTTAAAAGTCCTAAAGGTATTTCAAAAGAATGGATTAGGCAGCGAGACTTCTTTATTTATGCTCAAGGGCTATTGGTTAAGCAGTTAGGTTTTCGGACGACCAAGCAGTTCATCGCATCACTGACAGGAGGCAGTTCCAATCATCAAGTGGCATTAGTATTCCACTCCAATAATGATGAACGCTCATTTGCGATGTCTTGCCCTAAAGAATATCAACGATCATGTAACCTTGAATATGTCATGTTAACGGAAAAAATGAATAATAATCCGTATGGCTGGGTTATCCAGCAAGTTCAAGCACATGAGATTTTACATTTATTTGGTGCGGATGATTTATACCCAATCACCTCGGCAAAAGACTATGCCGTGACTGATGTAATGAATTATTACAGCGATGCACTTAAACATGCCACGATTGACCCGATTACCGCATGGTCAATAGGCTGGACTGACTTACCCAATACCCCATTTAGGGTCGATTTAATAGAGGATTAACCATGGAAATTACATCAATAGATCAAAATATTATCTTTATGCTACTTAATTTAGGCTATGCAGTAATCAGCTTATTTATTAGTATTATTGCTTTGGTAGCCATTGATAAATTTATCTTTAAAAATATCGATTTTATTGAAGAAATTAAAAAAGGTAATATTGCAGTAGCTATCTTTCAGTCTGTTATTTTATTATTCATTGGTTTTGTCGTTTCAGCTGCAATGACTTAAAAGCGAGTTATAAAACCACTTAAATTAGCGATAAATTAAGCTGCTATTGTTGCGCAAGGCTAAATAAGGTTTTTTTGTGAGTGTCACAAAAAGGTCATATTTAGCATTGAAATTAGGTGATATCACACAGTTGAAAAATGCAATTAAGCTATAAAACGCAACTATTTTTTGTTTGAAAAGAAAGCTTTATTTTTCCAATAAACCCCGTATATTGCTCATTTTTTATAATTTATAAGTGTGGGGGTTGGTTGATGAAGTTAGTATCTCGTCCTGTTCTTTCTGGTTTTGTTTTATTAGCGATAGCGGGCAATGCCGCTGCTGAGCATATTATGTTGGATGCTGTCACCGTAACAGCCACACGTGAAGAACAATTAGTGCTTGATCAAGCCATTAGTATTGAGCAAAAAAGTAGTGATGAAGTTCAGCTTGATAAAGCTGCCACTCAAAAAGAATTACTTAACTCTATTGCCGGGGTAAGAATTACTCAAACCGGTTCATCTGTCGGCCATATGACCAGTATTCGCCTTCCTGTTAATACTGGCCCTTACTACTTATTCTTACAAGACAGTATTCCTGTTCAGTCATCAGGTTTCTTTAATCATAATGGTTTGGCTTATACCAACTTTAGCTCAGCGGGTTCAGTTGAAGTGATGAAAGGTACTGGGACGGCGCTTTATGGTTCAGATGCCGTGGCTGCAACTATTAATGTGCGATCTACACCTATAGTTGATGACGAAGGATTTAAGTTTTCTACTGAAATAGGTAGTGACCAGTTTCGTCGTTATGGTGTAACGGGTGGCGTTGAAATAGACGATAACTCTAATATATCAGCTAATATTTCACATACACAAAGTGATGGCTGGCGAGATCATACTGAATATGACCGTGAAGAGTTTGCCGTTAATTATGTGAACGACCTCAACGATGACAATACGCTTAAATTAGGTCTGAGCATTAATAAAACAGTGGCTGAAATGGCAGGGTCATTAATTGGTGAAGATGCATTTAGACATGATACTAAGTCAGTTGGTAATGTTGAAGATGCTATTAACAGTGGCCTTGATATTGTACGTAAGTTTGATTTCGCTCGTTTTAATGTTGAGTGGAACCATATTTTAAATGACAATATTGAGTTAAATTCTATTGCTTATGTACGTCGTAACCGTAATAGATATATCGCGACATGGGAAGATAATCTTCCTCAAAATGACAGTGAAGAAAAGACTATCGGCTTATTATTAAAAGCAGATATGGATTTTGGTCGAGTAAGAAATATTGTTGGGGTTGATTTAGAATATACGAGAGCAAGTCGAGAATATACACAGCTATTTGATGACGGCAGTGTACCTGCCGGTAATATTTACGATTATGATGTAAATTATCGCGCTTTTTCACCCTATTCGCGATTAGAGTTTCAGTTAAATGACAAACTTAAGCTTGGGGCTGGTTTACGCTATGATATCAATAGCTATGAATATACAAATAACCTAGCAGATGGCCAGTATGCCACGTCAAGTTATTCTCGAGCAGGCTCAGGTAATGATCCTACATTTAATCATTTAAGCCCTAAATTGGATTTGGCATATCAAGCATCTGAGTCACAAATTATATATGCTCGTTATGCGAATGGTTTTCGAATTCCTCAAGCAAGCCGTTTATATATGCTAAAAACGAATAATAGTACTTTTTCCTTAGATGAGGAAATTACAGATACATTTGAAGTTGGTTATAAGTGGCATTCTGATAAACATGAGTTTAATAGCAGTATTTACTACTTAGCAATTGATGACACGATAACGAGAAGATCATCTGGCTCTTATCCTAATACTATTGTGTATTATGAAAATGGCGGAGAAACAATACATAAAGGGATAGAATTATCATTAGCTTCGAAACTGACGGATGAATTAACTTCTAAAATTGCTTATAGCTATTCTAAGCATGAATTTAAAGCTGATGAGGTAGTTGGAAATAATGAGCTGGCCCAAGCACCCAATAATGTTGCTAATGTACGGTTGATCTACTCGCCTAATAAATTGGCTGGTTTAACGGCTATGTTAGAGTGGGAGCATATTGGCTCTTCATGGTTAGATGATGAAAATACTAAAAAATATAAGGGTTATGACACGGCTAATATTAAGTTAAATTATGCTGTTAATGACCAGTTTTCAG
>NVVP01000056.1 GCA_002402245.1 Gammaproteobacteria bacterium
ACCATCACCCCTAAAAAAGCACCGGTCACCACGGTAGCCACGGCTTTATGTTTTTCATCTTGACGCATTTTATACAATGCCGCGACAAACCTATTATGTGTTCGTGCCTGCATAATGCCGCTAATATGCGACTTTAATAATAATGCACTTGAAGTAAGAATTAAGGCTAAACCTAATGCGACAGTGATCAATTCATTATGCAGGCCTTCAGCCATTCCGCCAGAACTTAAGGCCCATAAGGTAAGTAATGTCGCCGTTATACTGCCTAAGGCTAAGCGTTTAACAACTTGCCAATGCACCACGCCATGCTTCCAATAAGCCCACACACCGCCTGTTTTGGTAATGGCTGCGAATAATAAATCAGTGCCTACCGCAATAGCGGGTTGCACAGAAAAACCAAAAATTAGAATAGGCGTCATCAGTGAGCCGCCACCAACACCGGTCATACCGATCATGGTGCCAACAAACAGTCCTGCTAAGGTATATCCCCATTCCATCATCTAATGATTAATCACTTAATAAACGTCAAAAGATGACAATATTAACATTTCATCATATTCTATCAATTAATATTATTAACTATCGTTATAACTAAAACATATATACTCGACTAGCCATGAATCAAGGGGGATCCCGATGAAACTGCAACAATTAAAATATGTTCGAGAAATTGCCCGCCGCGGCTTAAGTGTCTCTGCCGCCGCGAATGCACTTCATGCATCCCAGCCCGGAGTGAGCAACCAAGTTCAACAATTAGAAGAAGAACTGGGCCTGCAAATCTTTGCTCGCCATGGCAAGCGCCTCACAGCACTAACCCCTATTGGCCAATCAGTGGTTGAAATGGCCGACCGTATTTTGATGGATGTTGAAAATATTCGTCAATTGGCCGCAGATAGTAAAGATGAACAATCGGGAACCTTATCTATAGGCACCACTCATACCCAAGCTCGTTATGCATTACCTAAAGCGATTAAACAGTTTTCACAGCAATATCCCAATGTACATTTAAATATGGTGCAAGGTACGCCAACCGAAATTGCAGAAATGGCCGCAACAGGCAAAGTTGATATTGCCATTGCAACAGAAGGTCTGGATAAATTTGAATCCCTAGCCATTTTGCCTTGTTATGATTGGAACCGATCCATTATTGTCCCACCCGGTCACCCCTTATTAAAAGAAAAGACACTCAGCCTTGAGGCCATTGCCAAATACCCATTACTCACTTATGTAATGGGCTTTACCGGCCGAGAACAACAAGACCAAGCATTTATTAAACAAGGCCTACAGCCTAACGTCGTATTTACCGCGACCGATGCCGATGTGATTAAAACCTATGTTGAACTTGAACTGGGTATAGGCATTATTGCCAGCATGGCCTTTGATGCACAAAAAGATGCGCCACTAGTCGCATTAGATGCCCAACATCTATTCAAACCAAGCACCACTCATATGGGCATCCGTAAAGGCAGTTACTTACGTGCTTATAGTTATGATTTCATTAAATTATTCTCCTCTCACCTAGATAAGAAAACGGTAGAATCCGCTATAAATTTGTGAATTTTTCATATTGTGCGACTGATTCAAAAATGTTAATTTCCTTTATCCGATTTTCGGTTTATTCCCAATAATTAGTTAAGGATTGTTCATGAAACACTTGGTTAAACTACTCGCCTTCTTCCTAATGTTATTACCCGCATTAGCTTATTCACACGGTGCTCCACGTCTGACTGTGACTGAAGAAATCACAATTAATGCAGAGCCTGCAAAAGTATGGGCTGCCATTAAAGATTTTGACAAACTACACACTTGGTTACCACCCATTAAGTCGTCAACAGCACAAGGTGACAACGAAGCTGGCGCAACACGTGTTTTAACAACAGAGTCAGGTGCAACTATTGATGAAACATTAAAGAAATTTGATGATGAAAAAATGAGCTTAATGTATGCCATTACCGCAATGAGCACAGTGGGCGAAGTTGATGACCAAGGTGAAGCTCACGCTGTTCCAGCCGTACCTGTTAGCAAATACAAAGCATGGTTAAGTGTTGCTGCAGTTGAAGGTGGAAGTAAAATCACTTGGAAAGCTAAGTTCTTCCGTGCTTACCACGGTAAAGGTCACCCTCCAGTAGAGTTAGATGATAACGCCGGTAAAACTGCAATCAGCGGTATTTTCAAAGCAGGCTTAGAAAACGTAAAAGCTCAATTAGAAAAATAATCAGTCCACCTGATGCAAAAAAGGCACCTTCGGGTGCCTTTTTTATTGCGCGCGATATAGCTATATAATAGAGACTCTATTTTAATACTGAATTCGTAACCATGACCCTTGCAGACCTAACTAAACAAGCTCAGGCATTAGTACAACAACTCGACTCTCATCAAGATATCGCTTCACATAGTGAGCTTAAACCTTTGGTGAGACAGCTAGCCAACAAATTAAATAGCATTAAAACTGAAGTAAAAAAACTATCACCCACTGTTGATGGAACAGATTCCACCCCGGTTATTGATGCAAAATCAGGCTGTTATAAGTTTGCTAATGAAAAGAGTTTTTTCTGCCCACATTGTTATGATAAACATAGCCATAAAATTGCCACCACTCGCCTCAATAGTAAAATGCGTATCTGTCCTCAGTGTCGAAGCAGTATTAAATAGTCAGCACAGAAGCATTAACATTTATAAATATCTTCAATTAAGGTATAATTTGCATACCGAATATGGCTAGCAATGATTATCATTACTATTTAATTGTCTAGCAAATTCAAGCCTAGGGGTGGCTTCTTTTAGCCTGAGACTGTCGTGTTAACGATAGGACCCTATGAACCTGATCCAGTTAATACTGGCGTAGGGACAGGCCGAGATACCCAAATTAAACCTAAGCACTGTCTTAGTAAGATCACGTTATCCCCTGTCCTTTTTATTTTCTAAAAAGGATACATATGAAGTTAAAAACTTTATCTGTTGCTATAGCACTCACTCTTTCTCCTTATGCATTTGCAGACCACGACGGTGTTCATCTACCTGCCATGGTTGTCAGCGCAGACTTTAGACCTGCAACCGCTCAAGAGACTCCTATCAGCCTAACCACTATTGATGATGAAATCATCGAATCTCGTGGTGCTCAACATCTTGAAGACATATTAAACCTTGCACCAAACGTTAATATCTCTAGCGGCGCTTCACGCGGCCAATATTTCCAAATCCGAGGCATTGGAGAGCGGAGTCAATTTAAAGCCCCTATTAACCCGTCAGTWGGTCTGATTATTGATGGTATCGATTTTAGTCGTTCAGGTGGTGCAGCTACTTTATTTGATATCGAACAAGTCGAAATTCTTCGTGGCCCTCAAGGTACACAATATGGTACTAATGCCTTAGCCGGTGTTATCACCATGCAAAGCAAACAGCCTACTGAAGAACTTGAAATCCACATTGAAACAGGCRTTGCAGAATACAATACTCATAACCTAGGTGTTGCTGTTGGCGGCACATTGGTCGAAAACAAACTATTGGGTCGCGTATCTATACATAGCCATCAATCAGACGGTTATATGGAAAATAATTTCTTAAATCGTGATAATACTCAGGGTCGTGATGAAATAACAGCCCGCGGTCAATTAACATGGTTGGCTAGCGATGATTTAAAGATTGACTTAAACATCCTTCACCTTAGTATCGATAATGGTTACGATGCCTTTACTTTTGATAATAGTCGAACTTCATTCACGGATTATCCTGGCCAAGATAAACAGGATACTAATGCCTTCGCATTAAAAACTGATTGGCGAGCTAGTGACGCAGTCCAACTTCAATCAACCATTACTTATGTTCACTCTGATTTAACCTATGGTTACGATGCTGACTGGGGTTACGCAGGTCAAGTTGTACCGCCCCAAAATCTATCTTATACCTATGCAGGAACTGATGAATTTAATCGTAAACGTAAAAATTACTCATTAGAACTGAAAGCATTATCGAATGAAGATGGTCGTATTTTTAATAACTCAACAGATTGGGTTATCGGTGCTTACTACTTGTCGCAAGAAGAAAAACTAGATCGAAATGGTCTTTTTGCTTCCTTTGGTGATGACTTCCTCGATAGCAAATACGACACCGAAAACACAGCTATTTTTGCTCAGTTAGATACCTACCTAACTGATAAATTAACATTTATTTCCGGTTTAAGAGTTGAGCATTTCAGTGCCGATTATGATGCATACGAAAGTCATACTTTTAGAGCATCAGGTACATTAAATGATTCTGTAAGTGAGAATTTATTTGGAGGTAAGCTAGGATTAAACTACCAACTAAATGACGATCAATTATTATTTACCTCTATATCACGAGGTTATAAATCTGGTGGCGTAAATTCTGATTCCCGTATAAGCCTAGAGCAACGGACATTTGATACAGAATATTTATGGGGATTTGAAGCTGGTATCAAATCGTTATGGCTTGAAGGAAGTTTGCGTACAAACCTTGCTTTCTTTTACAGCCTTCGTGAAGATGCCCAAGTAACAAGCTCTATCGATATAGGTCCTAAATTTATCACTTTTCAAACCAATGCCGCTAAAGGTAAAAACTACGGAATCGAAGCAGACTTAGATTGGTCAATTACCAATCAATGGCGTGTATTTGCTTCTTTAGGTCTTTTACAAGCTAGTTTTGATAAATATGATAATCCAAATCCAGGAAGTAATGATATAGAAGGTCGCCGCCAAGCGCATGCTCCAGCTTACCAATTTAGTCTTGGTAGTGAAGTTAACTTTGCTCAAAACTGGACTTTCCGAGCTAATATCGAAGGAAAAGATGAATTCTACTTCTCCAATAGCCATGATTCAAAGTCTCATTCTTATGCCATTGTTAACTCAAGTATTGATTATCAACAAGGTGATTGGAAAGTGACTCTTTGGGGTAAAAACTTATTTGATAAAGAATATGCTACTCGTGGATTTTCATTTGATAATGGTCAAGGTGATAATACCTATACCCAACTCGGCGACCCTCGTGTAGTAGGTGTAAACCTAACTTGGGATTACTAAATTAATCCTGAATAAATATTAAGGGCTATTTATAGACTTTACTATTAATTGACCTGATGCATTAAAAATACAGACTTAAATCTGTAAGATATATCAGGACAATAACCGTGTAGACAACGAGGGCAGAAACGCATTATTTTATAGTGTCGTCTCTCCCTCGTTTTTTACGGTTTTATATGTATTTTTTAACCGTGGGGACAAACATGAAGCTTGAAAATTATCCACCTATTGCACTCACTATTGCAGGCTCGGATAGTGGTGGTGGAGCTGGGATTCAGGCTGATTTAAAAGCATTTTCAGCGAATGAAGTTTATGGCGCAAGCGTCATTACGGCAATCACCGCACAAAACACCTGTAAAGTCAGTGCAGTGCATGAAGTGCCTGCGAACATTGTCGGCGCTCAAATAGAAGCGGTATTAACTGATTTAAACGTCGGTGCAATAAAAATCGGCATGTTATTTTCGCCAGAAATCATTGATGTTGTCGCTAAAAGTCTAAAAAACACGCATATCCCCATTGTATTAGACCCCGTGATGATCGCTAAATCAGGCGATGCATTACTACAGAACATTGCTATTGAACGAATGATCGACCGTTTATTTCCTTTAGTAGATTTATTAACACCCAACCTGCCTGAAGCGGCAGCGTTATTACGTGTTGATGAAGCTAAAACTATCGATGAAATGCAGCAGCAAGCAGAACAATTACTATCCCTCGGTCCCAAATCTATTTTATTAAAAGGCGGCCACGGTACAACTGATGTATGTACCGATCTATTGCTTTTGAAAACGGGTGAAATGCTTCAATTCAGCGCCCCTCGTATCAACACAAAGAATACTCATGGTACTGGCTGCACCTATTCAGCCGCTATTGCAGCACAGTTAGCCAAAGGCATTAATCTAAGTGATGCCGTTCAATATTCTCATGATTATTTACACCAAGCTATTAAAGCAGCCGACCAGCTTAATATTGGTTCAGGACATGGTCCTGTTCATCATTTTCACGCTATATGGAGCGCTCATTAATGGCAAAAAAAATCAGCATTATTGGCGGCGGTGTAGCCGGCCTATGTGTCGCCCGTGAATTAGCCAATCGTGGAGCTGACATTACACTTTTTGAACGCGGCGATGGCGTCGGCGAACACGCATGCTCTTGGTGGGCAGGCGGTATGCTAGCCCCTTATTGTGAAGGCGAATCTGCCGAAGAAATTGTAGTGCGATTAGGAAATGAATCAGCGCCTTGGTGGCAAGCTAATCTAAAAAACAGCAAGCATATTCATGCAAAAGGTACCTTAGTGGTCAGTTTGGCCCGAGATCATGCCGATTTAACCCGCTTTGCACGTCGTACCGAGAGTTTCAACCACGTTAATGCAGATGAAATTTCACAACTTGAACCTGACCTAGAAGACCGTTTTTCTAAAGGTTTATTCTTTGCTGATGAAGCACATTTATCACCCCGTGACTCACTGCAAACATTACGTGAGCAATTGATTATTGATGGGGTGAAGTTTATCCGTGAAGAGGTTCAGCCTGAGCAGATTGCAAAACAACAACTCACCATTGATTGTCGTGGACTTTCGGCTAAAGATACCCAACCTAATTTACGTGGTGTGAAAGGTGAAATGCTGATGTTATCTTGCCCTGATATCAGTCTGTCTCGCCCTGTACGTTTATTGCATCCACGTATCCCAATTTACATTGTGCCTCGTGGTGATGGTATTTACATGCTCGGTGCGACCATGATTGAAAGTAGTGGTAGCAAAAATGCAACCGCACGTAGCCTACTTGAGTTATTAAGTGCGGCCTATGCACTTAATCCAGCGTTTGGCGAAGCAGAGATTTTAGAAATTGGCGTAGATAGTCGCCCCGCCTTCCCTGATAATATTCCACGTATTGAGCACAAAGATAACGTCATCTCTATTAATGGCTTATATCGCCACGGGTTTTTACTTGCTCCGGCTATGGCGCGTATGGTGGCAGCACACATTTTCGACAATATTACACCTGAGGTAATGCATGATTATTCAGCTTAATGGCGAGTCTTGCCAAACAAAAGCAACCACACTTAGTCTGTTACTTGAACAATTTGACTATAGTGATGCGGTGGTGGCAACAGCACTCAATGGTGACTTTATTGCCGAAGGTCAACGTATCGATACGCCGATCAACGAAGGTGATCAAGTTGAAATCTTAGCGCCGATGCAAGGAGGTTAAATATGAAAAAATTCTACGGAACCGAATTAAGCAATGGCCTAATGCTGGGCACTGCACAATATCCTTCCCCAGCCATATTAGCTGATGCATTTAAACGCAGTGCAGCCAGTGTCGCCACCGTGTCATTGCGTCGTGAAAGCGGACAAGACAAGGCTGGACAAGACTTCTGGAAATTGATTCAGCAATTGGGCGTAAAGATATTACCCAATACCGCAGGTTGCCATACCGTTAAAGAAGCCATCACTACCGCTCATATGGCACGAGAAGTATTTGGTACTAAATGGATAAAGCTCGAAGTCATTGGTGAAGAAGACTTACTCCACCCGAATGTATTTGGCCTGGTCGAAGCGGCCAAGATTTTAACTGAAGATGGCTTTCAAGTATTTCCCTATTGCACTGAAGACTTAGTAGTGGCAGATAAATTACTCAATGCCGGTTGTGAAGTCTTAATGCCTTGGGGAGCACCAATTGGTTCAGGCCAAGGCTTAAACAATATATTTGGCTTGCGAGCCATGCGTGCTCATTTCCCAGATATTCCATTAGTCATTGATGCAGGCCTAGGCTTGCCATCACATGCCACACAAGCAATGGAACTCGGTTTCGACGCGATATTATTAAACACGGCAGTAGCCAAAGCAGGTGATCCAGCGATGATGGCCGAAGCCTTTGCTATTGCACTGCAAGCAGGAAAGCTCGCAACACAAGCAGATCCAATGGAAAAACGCGATATGGCAGCGCCTTCTACTCCCGTTATTGGCAAGGCATTTTTACTRTGAKCCTTAARMAACCATCTGCCAAATTAGACTCRTTTTATCCAATWTTTGATAATACMGATTGGCTKAAACGMYTATTRCCRYTKGGYATAAAACTAGTGCAATTACGCATTAAAGACATGCCAGAAGAGCAGTTACGACAAGAAATAAGACTGGCAAAACAGCTCTGTAAAGCGGCTGACTGTACCTTAGTGATCAATGATTATTGGCAAATTGCCATCGAAGAACAATGTGACTTTATTCATATTGGCCAGGAAGATCTCGACGATTTGGCGGACGCTGATATGGCAGCAATTAAACACGCTGGATTRAAATTTGGCATCAGCACYCATGAYCGTGAAGAACTSGATCGGGCTTTAGCMTTTGAGCCAGATTACATTGCACTCGGCCCTRTTTACCCGACCATTTTGAAAAAGATGAAATGGCATCAGCAAGGGGTAGAAAAACTCACCGAATGGAAACAAGTCATGGGTGATATTCCCTTGATTGCCATTGGCGGCATGACACCTGAACGTGCCGAAGGTGCATTCCATGCCGGTGCAGACTGTGTTGCCGCCGTCACCAATATTACCTTAGATGATAGCCCTGAAAATAAAGTGACCGAATGGTTAGCTATTACTCGGGGGAAAAATGACTAGATATTCTCGCCAAGAAATCTTGGCCGAAGTAGGCTCGGATGGACAACAACGCTTACGCGACACTCATATAGTAGTCGTCGGTGCCGGTGGCTTAGGTTGCCCTGCCCTGCAATATTTAGTCGGTGCCGGCGTGGGAAAAATCAGCATTGTGGATCATGATGTCATTTCCTTATCAAACCTACACCGCCAGACCTTATATCAAGCTGACCAAGTCGGCTCACCCAAATCACTGATGGCGGCGTTATCCTTAGAAAAATTAAATGATGACTGTCGTTTAAAAGCCATCACCGAGCCATTAACCCCAGATAATGTTGGCAGCTTGGTAGAAGAAGCCGACCTTATATTAGATTGTGCTGATAGTTTCGCTGTCTCCTACATGCTTTCTGATGCGTGTTTGGCAGCCAACAAACCACTTGTCTCAGCCTCAGCACTTGAACTCACTGGGTATGTGGGTGCTTTTTGTGGTGGCAAACCTTCATTGCGAGCGGTATTCCCTGAGCTACCTAAACGTACGGCAAGTTGTTCAACCGCCGGTGTTTTAGGCCCAGTTGTCGGCACTATTGGTGCGATGCAAGCCCAAATGGCATTAGCCATTATCTTGGATCTAACACCCTCTCCTTTAGGTCAACTTATCACCGTTGATTTAAAACAGTATCGCTTCGGTGGTTTTCGATTTGATAAGGCTCCTGAGCCTAAAGATAACTTACTCCCATTCATCAGCGTTAACGATATCAATGATGATGACTTTGTGGTGGATTTACGTGGTGAAGATGAAGCGCCCAATGCAATTATCCCCACAGCACTACGCTATAGCGTTGCCGACTTTGCTGAAAAAACACCCACGCCTTCTGACCACCAGCATGTCATATTATGCTGCCGCAGTGGATTACGAGCATGGCAAGCAGCACTCCATCTGCAATCCTATTGGAATGGCAATATTTCTCTGATCACCCAGCCTGATCTTCAGCCCCATTCTCCAACCCTAAATACAGGATCAATTACACATGAAATTTACTAAAATTGCTGTGGTACTTGTGGCTAGTTTATTAGCCTCGCCCGCTTTTTCAGCCGATAAATTAACCATTATGCTCGACTGGTTCGTCAATCCCGATCATGGCCCAATTATCATTGCTCAAGAAAAAGGTTATTTTGCTGAGCAAAATTTAGACGTTAAAATTATTGCACCTGCAGATCCTGCTGATCCACCAAAACTAGTCGCAGCAGGCCAAGCAGATTTAGCCGTCACCTACCAACCGCAACTACACCTGCATGCACATGAAGGTTTGCCACTAAAACGCGTAGGCACATTAATCGCCACACCACTCACCTGTTTGATGGTTGTTGATGATGGCCCGATTAAAACTATTGCTGATTTAAAAGGTAAAAAAATAGGCACCTCGGTAGGTGGGATTGAAGATGCTGTTCTAGGAAGAATGCTCGGCAATTACGGCTTAACCATGGATGATATAACCCTTATCAATGTTAACTGGTCATTATCGCCTTCATTAATGTCAGGACAAGTAGATGCAGTGCAAGTCTACCGTAACTTCGAGTTAACCCAGATGGAAATAGAAGGCGTTAAAGGCCGCTGTTTTTACGTGGAAGAAGAAGGTATTCCACCTTACGACGAGCTAATCTACATCGCTAATTCTGATTCTATGGATAAAGATAAACTTAAACGTTTTATGGCCGCGACTGAAAAAGCAGTGCAATACATGGTTAACCATCCASAWSAARSCTGGMARMTRTTTRNCWAAMASCWCAAMNGAKYTRSAWGATGARTTAAATSRWCGKGCATGGYKCGATACAYTGCCACGCTTTGCACTTCGACCTACAGCAATGGACCATGGTCGTTATGCTACCTATGAAACATTCTTATTCGACGCTAAGATGATAGATTCGATTAAACCCGTTTCTGACTTCGCTATTGATATCACCGCTCCAGAGGAAAACAACTAATGAACACTATTCCAGATTACGGTCGCAGCTTCGCTCTTTGGCGTGAAGGCACAGGAGACGTATGGCAAGATTTTACTAATCACAAATTTGTTACCAGTTTAGCCGATGGTTCATTACCTCGCTCATCCTTCATCCATTACCTAATACAAGACTATGTGTACTTAGTACATTATGGTCGTGCATGGGCATTAGGCGTGGTCAAAGCGGACACGATGGCTGAGATGCAAGCCTGTTCAACCGTAGTTCAAAGTTTAATCAGCCATGAAATGGGCCTGCACGTTGAAATTTGTGCCGAAGAAGGCATCAGCGAAGACCAATTATTTAATGCGGTTGAAGATGATGAAACCCTTGCCTATACAYGTTATGTTCTCGATGCCGGTATGTCAGGTGATTACCTTGACCTAATGGCCTGCTTAGCCCCCTGTGCGTTTGGCTACGGTGAAATTGGTGTGAATATCGCTAAAATTGCTACCGCTGACACCCCTTACCGCAACTGGATTGACACCTATACCGGTGAAAAATACCAAGATATTTGCAAAGAAATGGGCGCGATGATTGATACCTCAGTCGCACAACGTATTGGTGATAACCCCGAAGAATCTGTTCGCTGGGCAAAGCTGCAAAAACATTACAGCAAAGCCACTGCACTTGAAAACAACTTCTGGTCAATGGGCCTACGTGGAAAACTGAGAACCCCATGACCGACTCGCCAACGATTCACCTTGCAGGCGATTATTATTTTGAAAACACGCCATTATTTAAAGGTATTGATATCACCGTACCCGCAAAAAAATGGACATGCTTGCTAGGTGCATCGGGAACGGRTAAATCAACCATTCTTAGGCTTATTTTAGGCTTAGAAACAGGGGGGCGATTTGAAGGYAMWATCACSACCAGCGAYACAACRCCCCTGACCGATCGAATGAGTTATATGGCACAGACKGATCTRYTACTGCCTWGGTTAAATGTAATCGATAATATTATGTTGGGATCACGYTTACGGGCCGAAGAYCTCGACCGTGMTCATGCTGAATCATTAATCMAAAACATTGGCTTAGCCGACCATAAAGCTAAATAYCCYAATGARCTATCAGGCGGCATGCGYCAACGSGTGGCACTTGCCCGTACYTTAATGGAAGAYCGTCCCATCGTATTATTAGATGAACCMTTCTCTGCACTTGATGCCAGCACYCGAGCTGACATGCAGGAACTGACCTTTAAAATGCTACAAGATAAAACMGTRCTWTTAGTCACYCATGATCCWGCCGAAGCCGCYCGRMTTGGYSAYCAAATYCTRSTKTTATCTGCAACRCAAGCACARRTTTGGRATAYWCCTRAAAGCCCAGCGATACGTGATGTWAATGCCMTYGAYGTGCTAAATTGCCAAGCAGAGCTGTTAAACCATTTACGGAAAAAGAACCATGAAAAAGCGTGATATATTGGCAGCSSYYGTTCTRGGKATTRSCYTGTGGCAATGCATCATTTGGATAAGCGGTGCACCGCACTACATTATCCCCTCACCATTACGCGTATTAGAAGCGGCATTTAAAAGCCGAGCATTAATTGCTGAACATGCATGGGTCACCGTAGTTGAAGTCATTGCGGGGCTAATAATTGGCTCAGCCTTAGGTATTCTAAGTGCACTCGCCTTAGCCAGTTCCCCTTTATTAAAACGCTTATGTTTACCTATTCTAGTGTTTTCACAAGCCGTACCCATCTTTGCCCTCGCCCCCATTTTAACCCTATGGTTTGGCTATGGCATTGCCTCTAAAATAATCATGACCGTGTTAATGATTTACTTCCCCGTCACCTCTGCATTTCACGATGGATTAAACCGTACTCCACGCGGCATGCTAGATTTAGCCAAAGTAATGGGCGCCAAAACGAGTCAAATCATGTGGCGGATACGTGTTCCAGCTGCCTTGCCCGCATTAGGTTCAGGTTTAAAACTAGCAGCAGTATACGCACCAATTGGTGCCGTCATTGGCGAATGGGTCGGAGCATCGAATGGCTTAGGTTACTTAATGTTATTAGCTAATAGTCGAGTGAAAATAGACTTAATGTTCGCCTGCTTAATCATCTTGGCATTGTTTGCAGTTATTTTGCATGCCCTTGTCGGCAAGTTTGCCGATTATTTAGATGCTTACTCTAAACGGGTTTAATTGGTTTTAAGGTTACAGCCACTGCTCCGTATATTCCAAATGGCTATTACACCTCATTTTTAGTTAGGTGTCAGTTAAAGCGAGGAAGAGCACTCACTTTAAAATCCAGTTGGCTGCCCTTCAACTTCCTATTGGCACAGATTGAATAGGTAATGATAACTTGTCATGTTCACTATCTCTTATTTCCTCTTCCCGATGCATTGCGAGCGATAAATATACTAAAGCCTCTCTAGCCATTTTTATTATTCTTAGAGTCTTCTGCTGGAAATCGTCAATAGTTATATATAAGTGTATGTCCGTACTTTTCACGGAGGCGGCATAGTCTTGAAGGCTTAAATATCTATGCTCAGTACGATTCCTTAGCCCAGCCAGTTCTTTTGCTTCAGGTAAGGCTACATCGACAAAATCAACATCAAATAAATCTTTCGATAAATAATAAAGACCTCGTAAAGGCCAGTTCTTACTCTCCTCAAAACAAGGATGAAGTACAAATTTTTTATTTTTTTTAGTTTTACCCCAAATACTTCTAAAATTAACAGAGTTAATTTTCAAGCCGACTTCGTAATAGTCATTCAAGAACAGAGCTATTTTATCAAATAGTGAATATGCTAAGCGATAAGCTGTTTTGAGTTGCTCTCTTCTGTATCCAAATTGAACCCCATCAAAACCATCCAAAAGGAGCACATCCTTATCCGAAATATGCTCATTCTCATATCCTAAAGATTCGAACAACATAAAGCGTGCAGTAACATACTCTTGCTTCAGGATATTGTAATAATTGGGGAAGCGAGGCTCTTCATTCATCATATATGTGTGACTAGGCAAATGAAGCACATCTTGGGCTGATACGGGTTCTCTGCATACATCATTCAATGGAGATAAAAAGAGGTTATTAGCCAAGCACCACGTACGGTACGTGACTTCTTTTTTACTTTCTCCCATTGGCCATTGATTAAAATCGAACTCAAAATCATAGTCAATGTTTTCTAGATAGCTTTGAGAATTGTTGAAATTGTCTCTAAAATACTCTGCTGCTTCTGGGTGTAATCCACTATCCCAAACCGCATCTTCCGAAATAGCGGCCCTTAAATCATCTACCGCATGAGCAACTAAAATTCCTGCATGGCTATAATCATAAAGACTACGAGCATAATGTGTAAGGCCGACACCTTTATTCCCTAGAGCCATCGCAAAATTAGGCGCTAAGGATAGCGCAGCATCCCACACTTCTATTGCTGCTATAAATCGACCAAATTGATTTAAGCTATTTCCGAGATTAGTTAGTATCTTGCACTGAAAAATCGGGTCTAAATAAGAGAACTCTGGTTCAGCTACAGCTTTACGCAAACTTAGTATCTCTTGGATTTTTTCGCTTTGCTGCCAACTCCACATATAATCTGAGCTATCTGACTCTGTTCTGGCTGTTGAACTGTAGCAGTTTGCCTTTAAAAAAAAGATTATAGACCTCTTTTTAGACTCCTCATTCTCAAGTAATTTATCACATCGATCAATCAATTTATTCAGTTCTGAGATGTCTTCTAATTCGATAGCAGAATCTATATCTAAACTTAATTTGTCTAAATGACTATCCATTTGGTTCAACCTATTTCATTTATCATCAAAGTGGATACAAGGGTAAGTCAACTTGATTTACTGCATTTTGCATTCTTCACTTTTCTATCTCCACCGAGTGCAATTTAAGACATCGGTCTAAAATGCCTATATTAATTCTATATTTCATACTCCTTTAGCTTTTTGACTATTTCTAATGAAGGCATCGACAAACTAAGGCCGAGTATAGAAAAAACATACAAAAAATGCACTTGAAGGTCGGCGTAGAGGTGTGCTCCAGCTTCTTTTAATTTCAAAGAACTTTCATAGGGCACATCAATATACTTTTTAGGAAATGTACCGATTAAAATCTTGGTGTCTAAGCGTGTCTCTTTAATGAAGTCTAATAAGTCATTATCGATACTCGATGGCCCCGTTCCACAGTGATACGCTTGAAGGATTAAAATATCTCGCCCTTTGACTGCGGCATCAAGCATCGCTCTGTCTATTCCAGGGTATAGGGTTATCAACCCSACCTTTGGCCCAGYCATTTCAACATCTTTAATYTCAGGTAAGCGCTCAGCAGAAAGAYAGGGAGAGTTAACMGTARTTAARGATATATCTTGTGGAATCCCAKCCTYTGGACTAAATGTAAGCACATTKTCACTATATACAGATTCAAAAAACAAATCATCRAACGCCATTGGCTTKAGATTGGCACCCTGAATTATTTTAGCYTCACTATTRGATTCATTCGAKCGGCAAGCKACAAAAACACCACYAGCAGGCTGAGGTGATGAKGCAAATTCTAAGGAAGATAATAAGCTTATAGAGGYATCCGATGCTGGGTGGTTAGGTGCATAATARGAACCTGTAAAACAGACCTTTTTATKCCACAGATTYCTAAAAGCTAAGGCTGCYGCMACKGWGTATGCSAGWGTATCAGTACCATGGGTRACGACGATSCCTATTGATTCTTTATCATCATTGGCCTSTTTTATTGCATGYAGRATTTTCACCCAATCTATMGGTAATACRTTTTCTGAATTTTTATTGATAGGCGAGCTAATCGAAACSGAGCATCCAAGCTTATTTTTGACTMGTTCAATTTCATCTAAAATTCGCTTTCCAGTTARCTCCACAGCAACRGAATCTGTGCTTAATATGGAGCCTATTGTTCCACCCGTGGTGATAACAGCAATRTTTTTCAATCTAAASTTCCTTCGTYCTGTTTGCTTTATATCCCCTAACGCTAGGGTCTGTTTATCACTATGATTACAGCTTAAAAGTGTACTGTCTGTAAATTGCTATGAAGTAATTAAATCAATCGAAATCAGCCCTGACCAATCCCCATTAGATTCGATGCGATTCGCGATTATAAAATAAAGCGCAGGTTTATTATTTCAATTCCATTTTTTTTCGATACTTTTAACTGAGCCATTCGCTATAGTCTTCAGAATATAACCACTTTTTGAATCAAAAAATGTTTCTCCAGTGAATAGATAATATTCAGTATCAGTAATCTTTCTTATTTCAGTAAGACTGATGACCGGGACAATATATTTTACAATATCATCCTCACTCATAATTTTATAATTGTACCTATCCAGCAGGAATTTAATTAACTCACCAACTTGGCTATATAAATAATATTCAGTTGGGACGCCTTTGTTATAAACAAAAGAGAAGCCAGAATCTTGAGTCCAATTTTCTTTTGTGATGGCAATTTTAATGCGATTAAAGTCAGGATAAATTTGTTTAAACGGGATTGAAAATGGTATCGGATTAAATTCGATATGTTTATTTACAAACTCCGCTTTCAGTTCTTTTTCCCAATCATCTGCTGCAAATACAGAGAGACCATAAGTCGCAGCCAATATCAAAATAATTCTAGATAAATTTTTTTTCATATTAAACCAACCATATTATAAATTTTATAAGAGACATTAGTTTGGAACTGTACATTCTGCTGACATTCTTGCTGCTTCAGGAGAATTTGATGATCCGGAAAACTTACCATTTCTTATTTCTTGATATTTTTTTTCGCTGGTTAACAAAGCAATCGTTTCGTCACTATAATTACATACAACTTCGCCACCGAAGTCACTATATGAAATTACATGACATCGCCCATTTTTTTTACCAATAATTTTACTTTTAACTTTCCCAAAAAATGGAAGCTTATATGAAGATGTAAAGGGGTTACATTTTTTCAGGTTGTCGAGATGTTTAGTGGCACTTACTTGGTAAGCATTAAGCCCATCAGTATTGGAGCTGGAGCTACCTGTCGGTTTCTGTTGAATATTTTGTTCCTGGCTCCCGCTTTCACAAGGTTTGTCTGTGTACTCAATTTTTCCTGCTTCATTTTTGCATTTGTATAATGCAGCAGAGGCAGGTAAAGATAAAAACATGAAACCACACATAACAATAATATAATTATTTTTCATTATTATTCTCCTAAGACTATGAATGTATAAACTATATGGGGGGTAACCAAGTTCGTCTTTACCCCACTGATTCAACTGTTTTAATTGAAGCTTTGGGTCACTGTTGTTAAATCGCCATTCACACTCCTTCAAAAAGAGGTGAAAATGATCTTTTGGCACACCATTAGATGTCGCTTCGCTTGGTTCCAAAAAGTCTCAATACCATTAATATGGTTATGCTTGTTTGCAAAGAGTTTACTATGATTAATGCGATAGTGTTTAAACTCCGATATATCTAATGCGTCATAGCTTCTCCAAGTGTCGGTGTAAACAATACTGTCTGGCTTTACTTTCTGTCTAATTATCGGCATTAATGTATCTGTTTTAGCATCAAGTATGATTACAGTGAAAACCTTGCCATTACGCTTTAACAAACCAAATACAGGTATTTTACCTCCCGATCCCCGACCTCGCTTTCCTTTACGCCTTCCACCAAAATAACTTTCGTCAGCCTCTACTTCACCATCGAGTAATTCAAGGTGCTCACTATAAGCCATATATTATTTGCCTGAGCAGTTGAGCCCGCTATAAAAAGTTCAATTAAACGACTTTTCTTATACCCACTTAATCTGCTTTTTCTCATGTTACTCTCCTAGATTATTTTACTTATCTAGGACTGCCCCTTTTATTATTAGGCCCGTCCGTTGGGTATTTTCAAAACTAACTTAAGCAGGGTTATAGCTTAATAATATAGGAGCATTCATCCAAC
>NVVP01000057.1 GCA_002402245.1 Gammaproteobacteria bacterium
TTTACTGGTATTAAAAGCCTAATGTATACCCGTGATCATTGAATGTGAAGATTGAATGATCACGGGCATATACTTACTGTGTTAATAAATAAATAAGAGCACAATTACCCAGTAGTGACAAAATAGCTAAACCTTTCCAAAATGCTTCTGGATTACGTTCTAATAACGGTCTCTGCTGCTCAATCAAGAACTCTGGGTTAGGCTTACGTAAATCACTTTCAAGCTCTGACATCTCCTCATAGCGATTGACAGGATTAACATTCACTGCTTTTTGTAATGCCTTATCAATCCAATCTGGAATATTACTGACATGACGACTCACTGGCGTATATTTCAGACGGTTAATAGAGGTTTTATTCGTTGCTTTAACAATATCATTACCGTACGGTAATTTTCCGGTAATCATTTCATAAGCAATACAGCCTAATGAAAATAAGTCAGACTGGCTGGTACCAACACCATTAATAAGGTATTCAGGTGCCGTATAGTGTTTAGTACCTAATAATTCTTTACGCTCAATCGGAGTCGATACATCAGCAATACCAGCAATTTTAGTCGAACCAAAATCAACAATCTTCACCAATCCTTCATCGGTGATCATAATGTTTCCAGGCTTTAGATCTTGGTGCAACATATCCAAACGGTGAAATGCCCTCACTCCAGAAACAGCCTGAGAAATGATATTTCTAATAACGGTTAAGTTGGGTTCTTTCTGATCGGTAATCCATTGATCAAGCGGTCTTCCCTCAATATATTCCATTACATAATAAAGAAACTGACGTGGTCTCGTCGCTTCTACCGTGCGAATAACATGGGGACTATCAATGCGTCGCCCCACCCACTCTTCCATTTGGAATCGTTCTAAATAAGCAGGATCATCTTCAAAGTTAACCGAAGGCGTTTTAATAACTACCTTCTCATCGGTATCAACATCAACCGCAAGATAAAGCTGACTAGTTGAGCTGGCATGCAATTCACGGGTAATGCGATACCCTTCTAAAATCACCCCTTCATAAAGCTCAGGAGGAAAAGGTAATTGCGTCAGCTGTGAATAAGCCTCATCAATATTCTGTGTCGGCAACTCGGTTACTTTTAATGCCTGACAACTCACATTATCCAAACTATCCGCTTCAAGTGATTCATCCACCAGCCGTTTACATAGTTTATTTAAGTCATCTACTTCTTCTGCAAACACCTTAGATATGTGTTTATCATCTATATAGTCATGAATACCATCAGTAGCAATAAAAAAAACATCACCCTCTTCAACCGGCACCGACTTGTAATCAATATCAAGGCGATAATCAATACCCATTGCACGACCAAGATACTCCTTCTCGCCCGGCATATGAATTCGGTGATCGGTGGTTAATTGCTCTAAGGTATTATTTCGATAAAGGTAAATACGCGTATCGCCAACATGAAATAAATGAGCGGTGGTCGACTTAATAACCAGACCACAAAATGTACTGGCTAAACCACGTGATACATCTTGATATTGATTGGTTTGACTAAATAACCAATTATTAATGGCTGTCAGTACTGTTCCACCTGACTTTTTAACTGACCATGAATCAGGTGTACTGAAATAGTCTTCTAAAAACCCCGTAATACAGCATTGGCTAGCTTGTTTAGCCTCTTCACTACTGCTCACTCCATCGGCCAGTGCAAATGCAGCACCTTTAGTGGTTAATAGATTTAAATTTTCAGGAATAACATGGCCCAAAGAATCTTGATTTTCCTCTTTAAGTCCTTTATCCGAGTACGATCCTACATTTATTTTTAATTTACGCGCCATACTTCAACCTTAAATAAAGAATAAGCACTCACTGTAAGGTGAGTGCTTATTGTTTTTAAACTAGAGCCGACAGCTTACTAATGCATGTCGATCATTTGCACAGTACCATCCGGTAGGATTTCAGCCATTTTTCCTTTAGGCTCATCCAAGAACTGCACTGCAATCAATGCCACTACTGCTGTTGCCGCAATCACAAGGAAGAATGTTTGAGCAGATACCAGTGATAATACGGTTAAAAATGTTACTGCACCGATATTACCATAAGCGCCAGCCATGCCGGCAATTTGTCCAGTCAAACGACGTTGAACAAGTGGCACAACAGCAAATACAGCACCTTCACCAGCTTGTACAAAGAATGAACATGCCATCGTAGCTAATACTGCAAATACAATTGCCCATTCAGGTGTAATCAGACTCATAATAAAATAACCTACTACCAAGCCAGAAATACATACCGTTAACGTACGTTTACGTCCCCATTTATCACTAAACAAGCCACCAATTGGGCGAGACACCAAGTTCATAAAAGCAAAGCCTGAAGCTAATAAACCAGCTTGTACCGCTGTTACTTCAAACATATCACTAAAGAACAGGGGCAACATTGAAACCACGGCTAACTCAGAACCAAATGTAGCCAAATAAGCTAAATCTAATATCGCTACTTGTTTAAATTTATAGCGATGCATTTCAGGTACCTCTTTAACAAAGATATCTTTGTTAACTTGGTAAATATGATAAGCCTGATAAAAATACAGTACAAACAAGCCTACATAAATACCTAATGCAACCTCAGCTGAAAGCAAGCTAACCCCACTTGGAGAAAGCTTCCACGCCAATAATGCTAATGCTGCATACATGGGAATATTCATAAATAAATAGAAGTAAAAATCACCTTTACTAGTGACTTCCATTCCGCCTGATTTTTTAGGCTTGAAGTACGTTGAACCTTTAGGCGTATCCGATACATTAAAGTAGTAAATAAAGGCATAGACAAAGGCAATCACACCCGTTAGGCCAACCGCATAACGCCAGCCATCCTCACCACCAAACAGCAAAGCAACCGTCGGTAAACTCATCGCCGCCGCAGCACTACCAAAGTTACCCCAACCGCCATAAATTCCTTCGGCCACACCCACTTGTTTAGCGGGATACCATTCTGAAATCATCCGAATACCAATAACAAAACCGGCACCGACAAAACCCAACATGAAACGAGCTGCAGCTAATTGTTCAAAACTATCCGCTAAAGCAAAGAAAAAACAGATAATGCTGGATATCACTAACAGCGTTGGAAACATTATTTKCRGGCCGTATTTATCAACCAACATACCGACGATAATTCGAGCAGGAATGGTCAAAGCAACATTAAGAATTAAGATCGTTTTAATTTGTTGGTCGGTTAAACCTAATGAATCTCGAATTGAGATTAATAACGGTGCATGGTTAAACCACACCAAGAAACTAATAAAAAAAGCCATCCAACTGAGATGGAGGATTTTAGTATTCCCACTGAAGGAGAGTAACTTTAAATTCTGTGCCGACATTAGACATTCTCTTAAATAACAATAGTGTTAAAGGCTGTATTGCTTGATCCATGCCAAGTTTATAACTAACTGTTTTATATAGCCCTACAATAAATCAGGACTTATATTAGCACTAGCTTGTTTCATTAAAATGACTTAAACGCACCAATTTGGAACAAAATTTCAAGAAATAAAAAAGCTCATAATGTGGACATTACTTGCTTTGTCAAAATTTAAGCTGCTAGAAAATTAATCGTCTGATCCAATCGCAAACTAAATAAACTAACAAGCGGCGAGCACATTCACAGAATCCAGTTTTAGATAAGCTTATACGTTCCACTTTTAGTGAAACTATTGACTTTATTTAATTCAAGCTTATATTGTAACAAGCACATACTACATAGCCGATTGAAAACATTACACTTTAATGGTGATTTCTATGACAGATAGTAACAAGCATCCGCTCTATATTGCTCATTCAGGCCCCCAACTATTAGAAACTCCCTTATTAAATAAAGGCAGCGCCTTTAATAAAGAAGAGCGAGCAAGCTTCAATCTAACCGGCTTATTACCCCCCCGCTTTGAAACCATTGATGAACAAGTTGAACGCGCTTATATGCAATACAGTAGCTGCCATACCGACTTGAATAAACACATCTACCTACGTGAAATTCATGATAATAATGAAACCTTGTTTTTCAGACTGGTACAAGAACACGTCGAAGAAATGATGCCGATTATTTACACTCCCACCGTCGGCGACGCGTGTATTAAATTTTCTGATATTTATCGTAGTTCTCGTGGCTTATTTATCACCTATGAAGATCGCCATCAAATAGACGACATTTTAAGAAATGCCACCAAAAACAAAGTTAAGATTATTGTGGTTACCGATGGCGAGAGAATTCTAGGTTTAGGCGATCAAGGTATCGGCGGTATGGGTATCCCCATTGGTAAACTCTCACTTTATACCGCCTGTGGTGGCATAAGCCCTGCCTATACCTTACCGGTCATGCTTGATGTCGGCACCAACAACCAAAAACTGCTTGATGACCCAATGTATATGGGCGTACGTCATAAGCGTATTGGTCAAGCTGAATACGATGAATTTCTCGATCTATTTATTCAAGCTATCAAACGAAGATGGCCTCGTGTACTGCTACAGTTTGAAGATTTTGCACTGCCCAATGCTATGCCTTTATTAACGCGTTATCGCGATCAAATTTGCTGCTTTAATGATGACATTCAAGGCACAGCTTCAGTCACCGTAGGTTCATTATTAGCCGCATGCAAAATAAAAGGTGAAAAACTATCTGACCAAAAAGTCATCTTTGTCGGTGCTGGCTCTGCTGGTTGTGGTATCGCTGAACAAATAATTGCCCAAATGGTGTTTGAAGGTGCCGATCCACAAACCGCAAGAAGCCAAATATTCATGGTCGGTCGTTTCGGCCTGCTAACTAAAGGGCTAACAGGATTACAAGACTTCCAACAAAAACTACTACAAGATAAAAGTAATGTAAAAGACTGGCAGATTGAAGGCGAGTTTGCCAGCTTAGTAGAAGTAATACAGGGTTCTAAAGCTAATATTCTCATTGGCGTTTCTGGGCAGCCCGGTTTATTCACCGAAGAAGCCATAACCGCCATGGCTTCCTATAATAAAACCTCGATTATCTTCCCTCTAAGCAACCCTTCTCGCCAAGTAGAAGCTACGCCCGAGCAAGTGATTGAATGGACTGATGGCAATGTCATTGTGGCAACAGGAAGTCCCTTTGACCCAGTAGAATACAAAGGCAAAACATTTAATATCTCACAATGTAATAACAGCTATATCTTCCCCGGCATTGGTTTAGGTGTTTTAGCCGTCAACGCTAACTTTATTACCGACGAAATGTTAATGGTGGCCAGCGAAACCTTAGCAGCATCATCACCATTAGCCACCACAGGGAAAGGTAATTTATTACCCCCACTAGTTGAAATTGCCAATTTAAGTAAGCTTATTGCCTTTGCCGTGGGTAAAAAAGCCCAACAACAAGGTCATGCCTTGAACATAACCGATGAAGCCTTAACTCAAAAAATAGAAAGTAACTACTGGCAACCTGTTTATCGTAATTACCGTCGGTGTAGTTGAGTAGTCTAAGCTAGTCATTCACTATTTCTAGCGCCATCATTTGGCAGATTTAAGTTGCTCAATAGATCGGGCTAAATGAGCAGCATTGGCAGGTGATTTTAATAAATAAACTGTTTCCATCAAGCCATTATAGTGAGCCAGTGACATCACCACGGCATCTTCATCCATTTTAGATTCAAATTGTTTACATAATAGGAGTAGTTTACGAGTGATGCTATTCCAGTCTGCCGGCATACCCATCTCTACCAATGTTGGCATGAATAAAGAACACTTAGACCAACCTATTCTACCAATTGACGTAAATGAGTAATGCGTTTTTTAAAAGTAGTTTCAAAATCATGGTCACGAGAAAACCCCATACAATTTATCGATTTTTCTTTGATTAACTCTCTATTACTATTCAGGTATGCGATAACATCTGCAATCCCATCAAGATCATTCATTTTTTTCCCCCAGCCGATGTCTGCTTTCCCTAGTAAACCCGCGAAGGATTTATTTTCATAACCGACAATAGGTATTCCACACGATGTGGTTTCCAAATAAGTGCAAGAGGGATCACTTTGCCTATGGAGAATTACATATAAATCGATATTCTTTTTTATTTCAGGAACAAGTTCATCATTGAAATCTACTGCACCTGGCATTTTCACTTCATTGTTAAGTTCCAACTCGTTAATCTCAGCCATCATCTCAACTTCAAGCTCTCCAGCACCGAATATTGTCATTTTAAAATCAATTTTTCTATTTTTTAGTAGAGCAGCCAACTTAATTAAGTGATCAACGCCTTTCATTTTGATCAATCTACCCGAAAATGCCAGCTGTAATGGTTCACCCAGAGTCAATTTGGCTAACCGTTCGTCCAACTCACCCTTCGTTATCACGGCATTACTATCGACTCTGGTATCAAAATATAAAATACAGTTACTGAGCATACTGTACTCGTTGTATGCCGACATTCCATTTGCTTGTATTCCWTTTGCCGCTTTAAACGCAGAGATTCTTTTCCTTTCGCCATTCCATATATAAAAATATCGCCGAAGCTTAATAATAGGGTTATTCGTTTCAAGAGCGGTAATTTGATAGCGTGTTTCTGGAATATTCTCAATTATATACACACATTTAATCTTATTTTTTTTACATAGTGCGCTTATATGAAGCTGGTCAAAAGAGTCACCAGACGCCAGTACTATGGATGCGTTTTTAAGGTGTTCATATGTAACAATTTCATTTTCTTGCAAAATTGTCAGTTGGAATGGTGTTTCACTCGCTTTTTTCCGAACAATACCAAATGATGGTAATGGACTATTTGATTTACGAATGACACAATTTATAGAACCAGCCCACTCCTTTTTATATTCGAGCATCCCATCATAGAATTTTCGGTCAAATAGAATTTCCTCACTATCGATCCAAACAGGAACAGATGGGGTGATCGCTAGAACTTTATTCATAAAATTTTATTCTCTTTCGCTTGCTAAAGTCACATTAAACGGACAAATACAGTGTGTTAATTATAGCCAAATAATGTCTACAAAGCATGGCGGATTTACCCGTATTAAGATTAGGGACATATCTCAGATATACATCATTAAACTAGCAACCAACTTAATTGTGATTATGCCGAAGTAGAACCCAATCTAAATGTCCCTCTGTATCGAAACATAATGCCAAACAATGGATGTTTTAAGGTCATTTTCATACTAAAAGAGTGTTGGTCTATGGGTCTTTCTTCTACATAGGCATTGCCTAGAAATAGGCTAATGGGAATCGGGATGCACTTGCCAAAAATACGCCAGACATAGCCTTTATCACGAAATATCATCGCACCATCTTCGACTGTCACGGCAAGTCGGATACCGACGCCAAAGCGAACAAACTCAATTACTTCATTACCTTGCACGTGTTCCATATGAGATTTAAAGTGAAAGTGTTTTCTATCCGAAAACTTAAATAGCCGATCCCAGTAGAGATTGGCATTATCTTTACTAGAGTTATAGTGCACGTCGATCGGCACATTATTGGCTCGATAAGGTACAACTGAACCGAACAACAAGCCAAAAGGGATGAATAATTTAGCTATGGTCGAGTGATACACCTCAGACATTTCTCCACTCACGCAGATATAGTCCTCGCTATACGGCCTTAAAAAGTAATGCTGTTGTATGATGCTGCCAAGGTTTTGCCAGTTCTCTGCTAGTACTTTCTGAAATATTGATTCACTCATAATCACTCTTTTAATAGTGTTAATCTTAGCTAAAATTATCAATCAAGCCTCAATTCTACTCCAAGTAACTAAGCTTATATCACCCAATACTGTGTGTTAACTTACTTCTATTCCACAGACTTAAACTCATTGTCTTCTTTTTGTTAACACTATTTATACATTACAGCTGTTTATTCACCTAACGTTAACCACTATTATGTATCCATCACGTTTCAAACATGATTGAATGGTTAAACTAATTAAGTGGAGAATTACCATGACTAAACTCACTGACAATAATACGCTTAGAGAACTCACTAGCGTCTCGCAAGGTCAGCCAAGTTCAGATGGCGACGGCGTAAAACTAACCCGTTTAATTGGTAATCCGCAGATTGATATGCTCGATCCTTTTTTACTGTTCGACCATTTTGAGTCCGAGCAAGCTAATGACTATATCGGCGGCTTCCCCTCTCATCCACATCGAGGCTTTGAAACCGTCACTTATATGCTGGCAGGTAAAATGCGCCATAAAGACAATGCCGGTAATGAAGGTGTTATAGCGGCCAACGGTGTGCAATGGATGACCGCAGGCAAAGGGATTATTCATTCTGAAATGCCCGAACAAGAATCAGGTTTGTTGAAAGGCTTTCAACTATGGGTCAACTTACCTAAAACTCATAAAATGTCCGAGCCTAATTATCAAGAGTTTCCAGCCAATGAAGTAGCCATAGAACAAGGTGATGATGGCAGCGAGATCAGAGTGATTGCAGGCACAACTAATAAAGGCACCACCGGCCCCGTTATTAACCACCATGTAAAACCCACTTATCTGGATGTTCATTTACCAGCAGGCACACAGTTTGAACAAAGCCTAGCGACAACTGACAATGCATTTATCTTTGTTATTCAAGGCAGTATTTTAGTGGGAAGTAGTGACAATAAACTTGATAAAAACCAGCTAGGCATATTATCCAAAGGAGATTTAGTCACCGTTACAGCATCATCTGAAAACAGCCAGTTTTTACTGATCTCAGGCAAGCCGCTTAATGAAGAAGTCGCTAGAGACGGCCCTTTTGTTATGAATACCAAAGCAGAAGTGATGCAAGCCTTTCAAGATTTTAAAAACAATGATTTTTAGTACATAAACAAGGCTTTAATTATTAAACAAATATTGCTACTATCGGTGCTTAATTAATCAGGAGTATGGCATGACAACGTGGTTTTCAATAGAATTAAATGACGACGAAGCAGCAAAGACAGCACAAAAAGTCATGGATGCCTTTATGCCTAAATATATCGGCTCAGGCCGCCCATTAGGCATGGCGATATTTTCTAGCCACAATGTAGAGTCAAATATAACGACCCTCTATTTTGCACCCAAAGCGGCCAGCTTAGCGATGCAATTTGGAGCCAACGCCTGCGATAGCAATTTTGTTGATATGGACCTAGCGCTTCTTGTGGGTGATGAAAGTAGTATTGCTTACCTGTTCCCTGAAGCAGAAGACAGATAAAAATTAAACTCCGTCTAGTTTAACTAAGAGAATCTAGGGGGAAGAAAGCTATATTTATCAATTATTGACTCCCCCTGATAAATCAATCGAAGCCGTTCCCATTGATTGGTGCCACCTGATAAATCAATCGAAACCGACCCCATTGATTTTTGCCATTGATTATTTAACTTAGCTGTTGCACTTTGAACGTGAATTCACCAGAAGTGACGTAAGCCTTTAAAACTTAAAAAACAATAACTTTTAGAAAATAAGGCTTAAATAATCCATCCCAAACTCTGGGGGGATTTATACTGAATCAAGTTTCCTGACAGATTGGTATTATTACTCTTAATTTTTTACTTTTCTTCCAAATCTGCAAGATTATCATCTACAAAATTCTTAAACTTCAGTTGAATCATTCTTCGGGGTATAGACATTTCGCTAGGAGCATCATAGCGTTCAAGTACACCTTCTAAAAATATTATTATATCTCTTAATTCCCATGATTCCCGTATGGTACTAATATATATCGAATAATAATATTTCAACTCTAAAGGCTGAATACCTTCTTTTTTCATAAGGTTATACTCTCTTAAAATAGAGAAGTATTTATCAATAATTTCTGGAGCAGCACTGATATCAAAATTATCTACAAAAATTTGGGAGTAGTATTTACCAAAAATATGCCGTTTCTCATTTGATGCTTTTTCAGGGAAACCTTGGGTAGCAAATAACACTTGGCCAAACTTATCCATTGCTATCTTGTGCTTATACTCCTTAGTGTCAGATTGACCTATATCACCCATTTTTCTTGAATAAATAATATCAAAGTCTTCAAGGTACTGCTCTAACGCTATTTGCTCTGAGCTCAAAGACTTTAAATCGATATTAGATATAGCATTTTGACTATTTGTATATTCAGCTATTTTATTTACAGCATCGACCTCATCACTACTCGTATTAAATATTCTCACTAAAACTTCACTTTTTGATAAGTAGTCTGAAATTACTGATGAATCTTCTGAGTTAAAATTGTGAATTGTTCTAACTGTTTGACCACCATTTAAAATTTGGAAGTCATTTAATTCGAGTATGAATTTTTTCCCACCATTAATCGGTTTCACTTGAATTGATTTTGCAACAATGGTTATACCATTGTTATACATAAAAAACTTGCTTGGTTCTTCTTTAAGCGAGATAGTTATATTTTCATTATATTTGGATCTTAAAACAAAGCCTCGAACGTTATCAAAAAGCACTCCAAAATCAAGTTTCACATCACTTAATGAAGATAAATCTTCTATATCATACTTATCTCTTATACTGGAGTTGTTACAAGTTACTCGAACAATTTCACTGCTTCTCAACCTTGTTATATATGACTTAGAAGAAGATAATTGATGTTCTTCATATGACATCAAAGCATCTACATCAAGTACTAATTTTGCATTAATTGGATTAGGTCGAATGGACATCATTTGTGAAATATATGGCAATGCAATAGGAATTACTTCAAGGCCATATGAATCTCTCAACATACCTAAATGCTCATGTTCAGCAGGCACAGGTTCAACTTCATTACTAACAACATAAAGTTTGAAATCCCATATTTGGTCACTGTTTAAACACTTTATAACATCTAAGGCTTTTGATTTGACTTTGCCTGCCAAGCCTTCTATTTGTTCATGAATTATCGAGTTTACAAATTTAGCACTCAGTATCGTTTCATTAACCCCCTGTGCCTTCGTTGGACTAAATTTTTCTCTGTATTTAAAATTAAATAAATTTATATTTTTTTCATCGTAATCGATATGTACAGCGTCAACTCCCCAGTCATCACATCCAGTTCCAAATAGGCACCGATTAAATTCCAGATCAGTTATTAGTTCTATTTGTTCTGATATATCTTTAATATTACATATATTTTCAAGCATAAAAAGGTAAAAACCAAACCTAGCTTTAGCTGGTATGCTTTTTTGAGGGAACTCTAAAGGGATTTCTTTATTGAGAAGATCATAATACTTAACACATCTATTTTGTAATATTTTAAAATCATTAATAAGTGCCATTAAGGCCTCCAACTAATAGTTGTAAACAAAGAAAATTAATGAAATAAAGAAGGAAATCAATGTGTCAGCCAACTTTATTTATTCCGCAGCGATTTGTTAGCTTTTTATACGTGATAATAGGCTGTTCATTTCGAAATGCCACTTTTCATTTTCTCCGTCTTCATCCCAAAGTTCCTGAAGCTCGGAGTYTTCCCTAAGAATTCGAAAAATCGCATTTACAGCCTTTGATATAAGCTCTGTACTTGGTGTCATATCCGATGATTCGATCCATTTATCAATGGCTTCAGAATATGAAGTTTTCTCACCCCAATTCCCCTTTAACCTTGCAATAATTTCACATGCGACTAGCGCTTCACATGCTTCGTCTGAATCCAAGTAGTCATCGGAAGCAATAACAATGTTTATTGCTTCCTCAACTTTTTCTAGACTAGGCTCATCTGAGAAATCACCCGCCCAATCGCAAGCACTATCATTTCCAAATGCATCTTCTGCCCAAGCGCCCATAATTTTTCCTTTGTAAATGCCCAAGTCTGACAGTATTTTATGAGCCCAATGCTCCCATGAAAATGATTAAACGGGCAGCCTTCTAGGCGATTAGAATAACCTAGAAATATACTAACACAGATATTTTATAAGGTTAACCGGACATTTACCCCAACTAAAACTTAATCACTCCATATAACCAAAACTTCTCTGTATCAACAGATGCTGAGTTCACGGCTGTGTATTCGTCATCGGCATTATAGTCTGAGTATTTCACTCCAACGGTATAGTGTTGTTTGAATGTTTTTTGTAGTAATACGTCAAATTCTGAACCGGCATCTAGGTTAGCAAAATCTGTTTCAAAGTCGTGATATACCATGACTAATTTGGCACCGAATACGTTACCTACTACGGTGAAGTACATATCTTCTAGGCCTTGTGATGGAGTGCCTAAGAACATGTCAGCCCAGCCTTGGAATGCATGGTTAGTGCCTAATGGTGTTTTAAAGCTTGGGGTGCCATCGCCTTGTTGCATTTCATACGATGCTTTAGCTAACCAACCTTTGTATTTTGCCCCTACTTCGGCTAGGTAGTAGTTTTGATCGTCCATTGTGCCGTCTTTATAGTCATCTTGTTTGGCAAATTCAGCGGTGTAGATTAGTTTCACATCGTCATTAATCGCTTGACCACCGCTTAGACGTAGTCCGATTGTTTTAGATGATTTAGCTGCTGAGTCTTCATAATCAAGAAAGTAGCCATAACCTTCTAATTTACCTATTGGTAGACCTGAATATTGCACATTGATTAAGTGTGAATCCATATCCACTGGGCTACCTAAGATGGATTGAATCTTATTAATATAAGCATAGTTGATGGTGGTGTCTGCCAGCGAGCTGTTGCTTAAAGTAAAGGCATCAAATGATTGATGGTTTTGACGCCATAACACGGTACCGACATAGCGATGGAAAGGGGCGGCACGATAGGTTAATTCTTGTCGGCCTAGTCTAAACTCGGTATCAAAACCATTGTATTGAATATAAGCCTGATTTACTTCGGTGCCATCGGGGTCAGCTATAACTGAATAGGCGGCATCACCATTCACTTTGTCATTAAAGTTGCCACTGCCTAGTTCGGAGATGTCTTCGATTTGACCAAATAGTGAGAAACCGTGGAATTGYCCTGTTCTRTAACCCAGTGTTGARCGAAKGGTGAATGCATCGGCATCTTTTTTGGCATTGTCTTGRTCAACAGATTCATAACGTGCACGTGCCGAGAAGCTTACTTTACCACYGSTTAATGCTTCAAAAAAAGCATCWTCMGCWTGTACTGWTGYGGYKARAGGAAGTGTACTCACTGTTGCCATMATCACTGACAATARRCTTARTTTACGAGTAACNNANGACATGGRRYTCTCCTATTAAAATTAAAATCTCATTCACTATTTNTTYGTTTACACASTYATTTATACGTTTATTYKCCCAGCYTATAAATGACTTATATCAATAACTTGAATAGCATTTTAGTCATTTARTAACRMCACAATAATRATCGCTARAATCAATGACACGCTYTTCCAAAAYARTACGGGATTACGWTCAAGCAAGGGYGAGGCTGTTTTATTAAGAAARGCTTTATTGGGSTGACGTAAATCATAGATAAAYTCTGAYAATTCRCCATAACGYTTGTGAGGMTCRATMGCWRCGCCYTTYTTAATRGCATCATCTAMCCACGCKGGGATTTCACGTTCATCATCAAGCACWGAATGGTAATAMAGCTTTSTTTGGGCTGATTTAGTTCTSGCCCTAACCACATGMGKGCCRTAAGGAAAYTTRCCYGMTGMCAACATTTGATAACARATAATRGCCAGKGAGAATAAGTCTGATCGTGAGCTKCCAMCCTCRCCTAGAAAATATTCAGGRGCGGTATATTGRGCWGTRCCTAATAARTCATGYTGWWCAATMGGGCTGTTTATTTCRGTGATWCCGGCTACTTTRGTMGAGCCAAAATCAATRATTTTYACTGTRCCCATRGTATCGATCATAATGTTTTCAGGACGAAGATCTTGATGMAWCATTTCAAGTCGATGAAAGGCSCGTAARCCTTTGGCGATTTGTTCGATAATGCCACGCACCGTTTCAACATCAGGTTTGGGGTTGTCACGCATCCATTGGGTTAATGTCTGCCCTTCAATGAACTCCATCGTAATATAAAGATAATTATTATTACGCGATTTCAAACAAGGTTTAAGTACATACGGGCTATTAATTCGCCTCGCAATCCACTCTTCCATCAAAAAGCGTTCTAAATAAGCCGGGTCGCCTTGCAAATCAATAGACGGTGTTTTAATTATCACCCGCGTATTGGTTTCATTATCTAGCGCGAGATAGACATGGCTACGACTACTGGCATGTACTTCGCGAATAATCGTATAACCATCAAAGCTTGAACGTGCTTCTAATATAGGCGGGAAAGGTAATTCTGTCAGCTGCTGATAAAGTTCATCGGCATCTTGGTTGGCAAGACTATCAACCCGAAGTAGTTGAATGGTTAGATTGTCGTTACTGTCTTGTTGATAAGCGTGTTCAACAATGGTTTTAGCCGCTGCATCAAAATCATTATCGCAGTCACCAAGCGTATCAATAACAAACTGGGGGTCGGTAAATTCATATACCCCATCCGTCATTAACACGAATACATCGCCCTCTTTAACCGCTAGCTTTTTATAGTCAATTTCGAGTTGAGGGTTAATGCCAAGGGCGCGTGCTAAATAACTTTGATCTTGAGAAACCCAGTGCCGGTGATCCTCAGTTAATTGTTCAAAATTATTATTTCTTAAGCGATAAACACGTGAATCGCCAATGTGGAATAAGTGAGCCGTGGTCGATTTGATGATTAGTGCACTTAAGGTGCAGACATAGCCTTTGTCTTTATCGTAACGATGTTCACTTTTTTGGGATTGGGAATAAAGCCATGAGTTAGTTGCGGTGAGCACTTGCTCTGCCGATTTTTTAACGGACCAGGCTTCGGAGGTGCAGAAATAATCTTCTAAAAACCCGCGTATAGTTGCTTCACTTGCGGTATGACTTACATTGCTACTGCTAATGCCATCGGCCAAGGCAATTGCCACACCTTTTGATACTAATAAAGGTGCTTTAGGAATGATCACGCCGTGAAAGTCTTGATTGACCTCCTTGCGTCCTTTATCCGAATATTGACCTACAGAAACGCTTAATTGCTTTGGCATATCTTAAACTCAATTAATAGAGAAGGGCTTATTCTATGATAAAAATAAGCCCTTCTCACAGTCATCATTATCAGTTATTAACTGAAACGTTTAGGTGCTGTTCTAATATGTGTGCTGTAAAGCGTTAGACCAGTGAAAGCCAAACCACCAACTAAGTTACCCAATACCGTTGGGATTTCATTCCAAAGCATATAATCCATAACAGAGAAGTCACCACCCATAATCATTGCTGAAGGGAATAGGAACATRTTAACGATTGAATGCTCAAAACCCATCGCGAAGAACAACATAATAGGCATCCACATGGCGATAACTTTACCACTGACTGTAGTTGAAATCATTGCGCCTACAACGCCCATTGATACCATCCAGTTACATAACATGCCACGGATGAAGATAGTCGCCCAACCTGCTGTACCGTATTCAGCATAACCTAATGTACGCGCTTCACCAATCGAGGCAATCTTTTGGCCTACCGCACCAGGTTCAATTGAAAAACCATAGGTATAAACAAAAGCCATCATAAATGCAACGGTTAACGCACCACCTAAATTACCGGTAAATACTAAGCCCCAGTTTCTTAATACCCCTTTAACCGTCACTCCAGGTCGTTTATCTATTAAGGCTAAAGGTGCCAGAACAAACACACCCGTTAATAAATCAAAGCCCATTAAATACAGCATACAAAAACCAACAGGGAATAAAATCGCACCGATTMAAGGTGAGCCTGTTTGTACCATCATCGCAATAGCAAACACCGCAGCCAAGGCTAAAATCGCACCTGCCATAAATGAACGGATTAATGTATCTCGCGTAGACATAAAGATTTTGGATTCACCTGCATCCACCATCTTGGTTACGAACTCTGAAGGAACTAAATAAGACATAATGCTCTCTCTTTAATTAAAAAAGTGAATCAGATAAGTTAAATTATCCGTCATGTCTTAAGAGCAATAATCAGACCATAATGAGAATAGATCTCAAGTCAATGTTTTAATTCTATTTTTTAGGTTTTATCGTAATAGTAAAATATTGGATGACTGGAGTAAGCACCTAATAAGTGCATCAAGTTTTAAACCCTGCACTTAATAGGTGATTAATGATGGGAGTGTGGGAAGGTTGGGAAGTTCTAACTGGATCTAACTAAATTTTAGTCCTCCTTTCTATCGTTACTTATGCCGTAAACGCTCACTAATTCTTCTATCATTACTTTCAATAGGCTTAGCTTCTTCAGCAATATCTAATTTATTCACCTTATCTTTTGACTTAACACCCTTGGCTGCTAGATCCTTGCTTGGCTGCTTTATTCGGCTTTTATCTTCATAATCCGTTGATAAAAGAACATCAGCAACTGTTAAAGAAGATGCCAAAATAGTTAATGCTATTGATGTGAATAGTGTCGCTTTAGTCTTCATTAAATATACCTGTTATTTCCAGTTAATCTATTAGCCCAATTACCATTATGTTGTTTGGCACAGCTTTCTTCGCTGTCATATGAAATATGACTATCGACACTTTTAAGTTTGATACCGATTCCATTTAACTTGCTTAGAATTGCAGCCCTAAGCACGTTATTATCACTACTCGTCGTAAAGGCTAAAAGCTTTTCATTGGTATCAAAAATACAAATAACCTTCAAACTTTTAGGGAAATCCGAATAATTAACTAAGTGAGTGAGCCATTGAAATCCATCAATTTCTTTTAACGCCGTTTCACAGACCTGCGTTAATACCAAG
>NVVP01000058.1 GCA_002402245.1 Gammaproteobacteria bacterium
GCTAATTATTTTGCATTAAAGTTATTAGGTGAGTTTTATACACGATTCTCTGGAGCAAATATTAGCTTAGATGTGACCAATCGTGCCAGCTTATTAACGCATCTAAATGACAATACCGTGGATATGGTGATTATGGGGCGACCACCGGAAGGAATGGATGTTGAGGCGACCGCATTTTTGAAAAATCCTTTGGTGGTGATTGCTCCAAAAGATCACCCGTTAGCAAGTAAAAAAAACATTCCTCTTGCTGTATTGCAGCAAGAAACATTTATTATGCGAGAGCATGGTTCTGGCACCAGAATAGCTATGGAAACCTTCTTTGAGAAAAGTGGCTATAGCATTAGTTCGGTAATGGAAATGAGTAGTAATGAAGCGATTAATCAAGCTGTTGAAGCCGGGCTAGGCCTAGGTATTGTTTCTATGCATACATTAGAGCTTGAATTAGCGCTTGGCCGACTAAGTGTTTTAGATGTTGAGTCTTTTCCCATTATGCGGCATTGGTATTTGGTGCACCGCAAAGGCAAACGCTTCACAGCATTAATGGCTGCATTTAAGAATTTAGTTATTGATGATGCGAAAGATCTCTTAAAGTGAKAACTGTGTCCTATCTAACCATTTTACCTGYCCAAAWCCAGATAYSARTCTAATCTTACTGAGCTTTAATAMRTAGAAGTGAAARCCWGGTAAAGTYAGAATCATCTCGGACTGTGGAAAYTGTTTCCGGTATAAAGCTCGMAATAYATCCTCCTCATYYGATYTAGWGGCKTTAGCTARACAGGTYATTCTWGRTCCAGAACTMGGATTCTCTGTATTAATAGCRTCAAAAATAGTRAGYGAKACTTTAGGGTYAYYAKTAATATTTTKAGTATGTTCRGCAAGGTGACTAATAAAAATRGCCAAATCACCTYSWTCRGTAATGATATAAGGYGTGATMGAGCCGAAAGGATAMCCCGGCTCTGCTACRGATTGYGTTGATAGCACACCATAAYARTGGCTTTGAATAAAATGACTAGGATCTAYRGAATTCATGGGSWWGTTATCCAGTTTATTTCTTGRGCRGTTTGTTTRCCKATAAGRCAAAAGCGTAAATCTTTAGGCATAAGTGCTTGTTKRGGGYTAACAGGGGTTCTCCCTGCCATAATCTCTGCATAACGTTGAGGATACAGTGGTTCTTTTTCCGGCTTGGCATAACCTATGGGATATAAAGGCAAGTTGGTTTGAATATCATACTTATCACTGGCGCCGACAGTGTGAAGAATTTCATGAGCCATGATAATTGAACTTTGTTTGTTCTGAGGCTTCTTTGCATAGGCATTGATAATCCCTATTAAGCCTTTTTGTAGTCCTAAAGAATGATTTAGAGCTTGGCCATCATTTCCCTGTTGATATAACACATAAAGTCTAATGCGCTGGGTATTGGAGAGGTTATCAGGGCTGTTCTTATAAGCCCAGTAGCGAAGCTTTATACTCCACAATATAATATTTAATATAGCATTACGATCTGAAGGGGGACGAGGAGGTAAGGAATTAATCGTTGGGCCGAGCGATGTATTTACAGGATTATTTATAATGAGTTGGTATTTTTTAGCTGAACGTATAAAGAAGCGATCAATAGCCTCAAAGTCTTTCGAAGTCAGGCTATTAATATAAGCAGTGGTTTTAGGATTAGCATCAGCATTGATTGGATAAATTATCACGTCAATGGACTCTATCCATGATGTGCTATTAAGTCGCTGCTCCTGCGTATAGATGGCTACACTGGCTAAAATTCCAAGTAGCAGTACAATGCGGATATTTTTAAAACTGAATACTTTCATCGTTTTATTTCATCAAGTAAATAATACAGGCATAAAAAAAGCCAGTTAGATAAATCTAACTGGCTTTTCTATTTTCTTGGTACTTTTAGAAATGCTTATCCAGGGACAACATTCTCAGCTTGTGGGCCTTTTGCACCTTGTGTAACTTCCATCGTTACAGCTTGACCTTCTGCTAATGATTTAAAACCATCTGCTTGGATCGCGCTGTGATGTACAAATACATCAGGACCGTTTGATTGCTCAATAAAACCGAAACCTTTCGCATCGTTGAACCATTTAACGGTTNCAGTAACTTGCTCTGCCATAACTAACCTCTATACTTTATCTTATTTTAATTAAAATTTATTCAGCTACAAAATCTGCTGGTGGTGCAGAACCTTCGCCAAAGAAAAATTTATTCAATTCTTCTTTAAGAAACTGCTGTGATTTAGGATCTGCCAATGATAATCGATTTTCATTAATTAACATTGTTTGTTGACTCAACCATAATTGCCAAGCTTCTTTCGAAACAGACGCATATATTTTCTTGCCAAGCTCACCAGGATAGGGTGGAAAATCCAACCCATCAGCTTCTACCTTCAGTTTAACACAATGAACACTATTTGCCATTAGAACCTCAAATTAGGGTAATGATTGTAAAAAAGTCTTTACTGGCGCGGGCAAGCCGAGCTGTAATGCATCACTTATTCTATACCAACTGACATTATTATTCTCTGTAATATGATTGTTTACACGACTACAGGATATAAGGTGGGGGTGAATGTCCAGTTTGAAATGACTGAATGTATGGCCAAAGGTAGGTTTAACGGTTATTTCATCAATATCAATATATAAGTTGTTATTGCAAATGCTATCTATTTCTGTTGCTAATTTTGCTTCAGGAAATGACCATAACCCTCCCCATATTCCAGAGTTTGGCCGCTTCTCAAGTAGTACTTCACCTGCCCTAGACTGAATAATTAACCAATTAATTTCACGAGTAGGAATTATTTTCTTTGGTTTAGGAAATGGGTAGTTTTGCGGGAAATCAGTCAAAAATGCCTGACAATTACATTTCAAAGGGCATTCTTCACAACGAGGTTTACTCCGTGTACAAAGTGTTGCACCTAGATCCATTTGAGCTTGGGTATAATGTGCGAATCGATCGTTGGGCAGTAAATCTTCGGCTAGTAACCACAGTTTATTTTCAACTGATTTTTTCCCTGGCCAACCTTCAACGCGAAAATAGCGCGCTAAAACACGCTTAACATYACCATCTAGGATGGCATATTGTTGCTGGTGGGCAAGTGACATTATGGCACCGGCTGTAGAACGGCCAATACCTGGTAAAGCAATGAGATCACCAAGGTTTTTAGGCAGTTCTCCCTGATGTTGCTCAACTATAAGATTGGCGGCTTTATGTAAGTTTCGAGCGCGAGCGTAATAACCTAGCCCCGTCCATAATGCGAGTACATCATCTAAGGGGGCATTAGCCAGTGATGTTATGTCATTATATTGCTGGATAAACCGTTGGTAATAGGGAATAACAGTACTAACTTGGGTTTGCTGTAACATGATCTCTGATAGCCAGATATGATAAGGCGTTACTTGCTGTTGCCAAGGTAAATCTTTACGACCATATTGGTCAAACCAGGCCAATAATTGGTCGCTAAAATTCATTATTCTTTACTGTAAATTAAAGCAGGRGTATCTRKKKNGATACNTCCTGCYKAAWKGRGNGAGGKTTAAAAGAAGTTTTTMAGSGCTTCTTTTGCTTTRTCTTCRGTTGATTGYTTTTTAGYAGGYTCACTGTCTTTGYTGTCTGAAGTTGARCTCTCTTTRTYAGAMCCTAATAACCCCCCAACTAARCCRCCTARYTCRCCRCCTAATTCWTCTTTYARTTTRTCGGCTACTTTTKCTTTAACTTYGGCTGTAGCTTGCTCTTKTAACATACTMGCCAAATCAACAGAGGGYTTGGGRTTACTAAAGGTRCCKGTAATTTTYACTGGGATACTTAAGCCTTTTAARTCRKCAAGTTCTTTACCMGCYTGGCCTGTAGATGTRCCCACAATGGCYACTTTWATTTTGTARTCAATRCCTTCTTTSGGYAAATCAATRTTGCCWGCACCATTRATACGYAAAAAAGGAGACATGACTTGTAARTCTTGATTAGAAATRATGCCATTTTTTGCTGTAAACGAGCCRGTTAAACTRGCAAAGTCWGTTTGAACAGGTTCATTTGATGCRGCTAATTTTTTYCCTGAKAGYGCTGCTTTTGCTTTRCGAATACTTTCWGCAAYATTGATACCTTTAACTGCACCATTTTTAAATGAGAAATTACCATGACCYGTTAATGTYTTTTTGATTTGAGTRACGGTTGCACCACTGCCRGATAAGATGACTTTYGCATTGGTCGTACCWGATAATTKRGCYTYGCCAGAAAGATCTTTTAAYAATGGYTCAGCTTGYACATTRCTGAGRTTTTCATTAATTGATASTTTTAATGATTTTCCTCKGGCATCAAGATTAACACTGCCTTTATAGKTWCCTTGGTATAAGTTYGCACTCATAGGACTCAGCTTGATTAAACCTTTATTAGCATTGATKTTAATGTGRATTTTTTCACTGTTCATACCGCTTATTTTTAGCTTACCAATATCTAATGTACCGACAGCATTTAGTTGGCGTAAAGCATCAAGAGGTAATGGCTGTTCAGTTGTTGAGGCTGAAGTTGATTCAGCCGGTGCTGTAGCCGCTTGTTCTTCAGTGGCAGCAGATAGGTAACGATCAGCATCAATTTGATCTAAGTTTAAGYTGAACTTAAGTGCTGGATTGGAGAAGTTAGTGACTGAAAACTGGCCATCTAATTTACTTTGGTCTAAATTAACCACTAATTTTTTCGCATTAAAATGTGACGATGAAGCAGTAAATTCAGTTGTTAAAGCGACTAGCTCTAAGGTCGAGTCATCAGCCATATCAGGAAGCTCAATTGCCATATTATTAGCTAATTGGCGTAAATTAAAGGCATCAACATTAATCGTGCCGGCAACATTTGGCTTAGCTGATAATAATTTAGTGACATTAATATCGCCCTTAATCAGCATGTCTTGTGCGCTTATTATTAAGTTTGAAAGCGATGCTATTTGTTGTTGCGTATTAACCGAAATATCAGAAGTAACATTTAATTCTACTTTGCCTGATGGCAGTGCTGGATCGGTGATGTTAGCAGTTAAGTTAAAGTCTTTTAAGGTGTTTTCTTGGCTGGCTAAATTAATCGAAGCATTAGTTGATAAGTTAGCTTCAAGCGTTTGCTGATCTTTCTTGGTATTAACCGAAAGAGATAGCTTGTCGATAGCGATCAATTGTTTAACCATATCAGCATCAATATCAGCTGATAATGTTAGCGATGCCATTTCAAATGGAATTTCTTCACCTTCGGCTTCAGTGCTTAATTTAAGGTTGCTCACTTGATAATGTTGCTGCTCCATATCAAGCAAGATATTAGCCGCCAATGAGATGTGCGCTTTAGCTTTAGGCTTTTGACTTATTAAATCAAATGACATATCGACATTACTTTCTTTATTGGGCTCTAAAGAATCAATTTCTAGGTTGAAATTAGCGAGTTGGTAGTGTTCTGATTTACTCTCATCCGACCAAATAATATTGGCATTACTTAATTGAATTCCTGCAATATTAATCGCGGCAAGTGCTGGAGAATCATCGCTAGTATCTGACTCCACAGATTCTGAGGTGTCGGTTTTTTCTGCTTGGCTAGCGAGATCTTGCCAGTTTGTCTTACCGGCTTTATTCGTTTCTAAATTTAACTCTAAACCATCAAGAATAATGGCATCCATTTCCAGTTTTTTACTTAAAAGCGGTAATAATTTAAYYYKWAYMTKMGYTNTYTYTAMTTTYANNAAAATNAYTCKGCTTTAAACCCTTTAGCATTGCTGAGTGCTAATGGCCCTAATTCAAGTGCTAACCAAGGGAAAACAGAGAGTTCGATATCACCTTCAAGTAATAGCTTTCTTCCGGTTGCATTTTCAACTTGCTCGGAAATCTCTTCTTTGTAGTCGTTTGGGTCTATAAAAAATGGCAAGGCAATGAGGCCTGCAACAACTAAAATAACAATAAAAAATAGTGATTTTAATAAAACGCGCATGATATATCCTTAAAGATGTGGCTTATTTGTTAGTTAGTCCGGTTTTATAGTAAAACTAAATTGGCTACAGTTGAATGTATTATCAATTAATGAATCGACCGCTATTTTATAGGTTTTTTCAGCTTCAGTAACCTTTATTATTTGTAAAGGCAAGTAGGTTGCCTTTTCGACTAAAATAGTTTTGTTGGTTGTGGTTCCGATAGATGTAGGAAGAATAAGTCCTGGGAAGGATGATTTATCATTACTTATTGCCATCTCTATTGCGACGGCAGGATGAGAATGAAATTCGAGACCTATTTGTGATACTCCATCAGCATCTGTCATGATCCAACGAACAATAGCTGATTTAAAGTCAGATGAGGCATCTAAAATCGCCACGATAGCACCTATCTTAAGATGGTAGCCATCTAAAGTGGTGCTACTTATCATTATGCCACCTGTACTTTGGTTGTGAACGGTGCAAGCTGAAGCTAATGATACGTCTTCTGTTGATAAAAAATTATGAATACTAGAAAAGCCGAGTAATAATTTTATTTTGCTTTTGTTTTTATGTGACTCTCGTTTAAACCGTCTTTGGTAAGAGGAGTTAAATTGAGGGATTATCTTTTTAAGTAAACGAAGCTGTTTYTGTGGGTCATCACCTGTTGATTGAAAGCTTATTTCACTTTCTTCTAACATCTTATAGGTATTAAATATTCTTAGTTCACTGGTAGCAGAGTGACTCGGTTTTGATGCTGAAAGTGAGGTGGGAAATGAATCACTTGTTAAATCAAGGATGAAACTGCCGGTGTTGTTGGAAGTCACTTCAGCGTCTTGAATTTCAGTAATGGTTATTTTGTCAGCATATGAATTGGCTAAAGCGTATAAATCAAAAAACTCATGTTCAAATAAGCGACTTGGATCGGCTATACCGGTGAGTAAGGTTGCACTATAGATATGTCTGAGTGATGTAGAACCTTGAGATAGTGGCGTGTCGATCATTTTTTGCTGTTCAGCAAATAGATAAAGCTGGTGCAAGGTGTTTAAGCTATCTTTAGTCGGTGATAGATAATAATAATATGCTTGCTGAATAGAGAGGCTTAATAATTCAACGGCATGAAAAGTAGCTATAAATAATGGATTATCAGCAGAAGGTTTGTTTTGTTGTTGCTGTAACTCATTAATAACAATTTTATAACCAATAAGTAGTTCATTAATTAATAAATTTAGACTATGAACCTGTTTTATATAGCTACTATGAGAGTCTTGTTGGAACGGGAGCGCTAAGTGTTTTGGTGAAAAAATGGACTGTATTTCGTCATAATAAATAGCCAACAATTCTAAACGTACTTTTGTTGGTAGTGGAATACGGTTAATGGGAACAAGGTTTTCCAGTAACTTTTCTTCATTAGGACTGTGTTTTAATTCAGACAGCCACTGTTGAAGCTCGCTGCTGCTGTTTATGGCCTTATTTATATCCGTTGCTTGTTTTGGCACAGAAAAATCTAGGGTCAGTATCTTGGATGATACTTTTTTACCAATGAGTGATTGTAATTTTGTTGAAAGTGTCGATATAAAAGAGGGCGAGTGTTTTTTACTATCACTTCCAGGCGTTAATTTATCACTTATTTTATTGAGTGTAATAGAGAAGTTTTTTGTTCTAAGTGGTTTTTTTATAATAATATCGAAGTCTTCATCTGTTTTTGATGCAACAGATAAAAGCGCTGAAACATGGCTACTATCATGTTGTTGCCAAGCCACCTTTCCTTCATCCGTATCTAAAACGTAGATGTAAAGCTCGGCCTCATCATTATCTGTAATTTGCCAGGGATTAGATAATTGATCTTGGGCAAGGTTTAACATTGATTTAAGAGAGTGATGATCCGCCTCATTTAAACCACATAATTTTATCCGTAATATGCTCATTTAGCTTCCTCCACAGTAGGTTCTGTATAGCGAATACGAACCTTTGTAATGGTATTGTTGCTAGTGTGTACGACTTCTATTACATAATTATTAATACGTAGACTTACGCCAGGATTGGGAATGCTTTCCAAAAACTCTAGAATAAGTCCATTTATAGTTTTAGGGCCTTCAGTTGGAAGCTCCCATTGATTACTACGATTGATTTCACGAATATTTGTAGAACCATTAATTAGGTAACTACCATCATCCTGAGGATGAATATCTTTTTCTTCATCAATTAAATCGGCAGTAAATTCTCCGACTATTTCTCGGAAAATATCTTCTAAACTTATTAAGCCTAATATATCACCATATTCGTCAACAACAAGTCCCATTCGACGACGATGATGTTGAAATTGAATAAGTTGCGTATTTAGAGGGGTGTTTTCTGGAATAAAATAGCCCTCTTTTATGATGCCTCTTAGATTGTCTTTAGAGAGTATTCCTTGGGCAAGTAAATGCAATGCCTTGCGAACATGTAAAATGCCAACGATATTGTCTAAACTATCTGAATAGACGGGTAGGCGAGTATTTGCACAATGAGCTAGTTGCTCAATAATATCTGGCAAAGACCCATTGATATCTAAACCCTCTACTTCATTGCGAGGAATCATTACGTCATCAACTGTTATTTTTTCTAGATCTAAAATACTAACCAGCATTTTTTTATGATTTTGCGGAATTAAACTACCCGCTTCCATTAATGCGATACGTAATTCTTCAGCATTGATACTCGATGCGGAGCTATCTTCGGCTGATACGCCAAATAAAGACAGCAGATAGTTGGTAATAATATTGATCGACCATACTAAGGGATAGAGGATAAATAAAAGCGGTTTAAGTATAAAACTAGCAGGGAATGCAACCCGCTCCGGGTGTAGAGCTGCTAATGTTTTAGGTGTGACTTCAGCAAATAATAAAATGACTAAAGTAAGGGCGAATGTAGCAATGACAATACCATTTTCACCATACAGTTTGATACCAATCACAGTCGCAATGGCGGAGGCAAAAATATTAACGAAGTTATTGCCTAAAAGGATTAAACCAATTAGACGATCAGGCCGACTTAACAGCTGACTGGCTCGGATTGCACCGGTATGACCTTCTTGCTCTAAATGTCGCAGACGGTAACGATTGAGAGACATCAAGGCGGTTTCAGCACTTGAGAAAAAGGCTGAAAGCAATAATAAAAAGAATAATATTATAAAAAGGCTGAGCAGGGAGGTGGTTTCTAACATAGTTTGTTAATTAATTTGCCAAAATGAATTCTAAAATAAACTTACTTCCTAAATAAGCTAACACTAAGAAAGAAAACCCTATTAAGGTCCATTTCACAGCGATTTTACTTCTCCAGCCATATTGTCGTCTTCCCCATAGTAGCATGGCAAAAACAGTCCAGGCGAGAAGGGATAAAACGGTTTTATGAAGAAGGTGTTGAGCAAAAAGGTCTTCTATAAAGAGAAGGCCAATAAATAAGCCGAGACTTAGGAAAATAAAACCAGCAGAAAGCAGTTGAAATAGACCTGATTCCATTGATTGTAACGGGGGGAGTTTGCGAATTAACCCCACAATATGGTGTTGGCGCAGTTGCTGTTCTTGAATGCCTAAAATGATGGCCTGTAGTGCCGCTAACGTCAGCAGGCTATAAGCGGTAAGTGATAATAAAACATGCCATTCTAAAGCGGGACTCATTAATATACTATCGACTTCACTGGGAACAGATTGTTTCAAGACGAGACTTATTGCGACCAAAGGATAAATCACTAGACCTGGGTGTGCAGTGGTAAAGCGAAGCCCCAATATAAAAGCGATCAAAGCCATTAACCAAGCTGATATTGATAAGGTGGGCAGTAAACCTAAATTCCAACCATTTTCTGTATAGATTGAAAAAATAATGTCGCTGCCATGGAAAATTAGCGCCAAAATGATGATTAGGTTAACGGGTAATAAGGCAGACGCATTAGGTTCGCGCTGCAGAAAATTGCGAATTAAAACAACGCCACAACATAGGTAAAGCATAAATGCTAATGAATTAGCAATGGCCATGGTCATGGCTCCTTATTAGGTCTCAACTGCGAATAATAAACGATGTAATCATAATCAGACTAGTTATTATCAGTTATAATTCTAAACTATTCTAAATTTGCCTCATTATTATGGCAATAACTGCTCCTTAAGGTGACCCATGTTTGACAGTTTGAGTGAAAGATTAAGCGGTACATTACAAACTCTTCGAGGCCAAGGCCGAATCACTGAAGCGAATGTGAAAGAGACATTGCGYGAAGTGCGGATGGCRCTRCTTGAAGCGGATGTAGCTTTAGCTGTGGTACGWGAGTTTGTTGAYCGYGTTAAAGAGCGAGCAATGGGTCAGGAYGTTCTCACYAGTCTTACRCCWGGGCAAGCAYTAGTTAAAATTGTTARTGATGAAYTAGTTRCGGTGATGGGGGAAAGTAACGAAACCTTAAACCTTAATGCGCAACCTCCTGCRGTTATATTAATGGCAGGCCTRCAAGGTGCAGGTAAGACAACCAGTGTAGCTAAATTAGCSCGYTGGYTGAAAGAACGAGAAAACAAAAAGGTAATGGTTGCCAGTGCAGACGTTTAYCGYCCTGCTGCGATAGAGCAATTAAAAACCTTAGCGGCAGARGTCGARGTTGATTTCTTTCCGAGTCAAACTGATCAAGCGCCWGTGGATATYGCYAAAGCMGCAATAGCRCAAGCTAAATTACAATTTGCAGATGTSGTTATTATTGATACGGCYGGTCGATTGCATATTGATGATGACATGATGGATGAAATAAAGCAGATTCATGCYGCYATTAATCCAATAGARACTTTATTYACYGTCGATAGTATGACTGGGCAAGATGCYGCKAATACRGCTAAAGCTTTTAATGATGCYTTGCCRCTRACCGGGATTATYCTGACTAARACAGATGGTGATGCWCGWGGTGGTGCKGCACTMTCAATTCGACACATTACYGGTAAACCKATTAAGTTTATGGGKGTTGGTGAAAAAACAGATGCYTTAGAGCCTTTTTATCCTGAYCGCATTGTATCTAGAATATTAGGCATGGGTGATGTGTTATCACTGGTTGAAGATGTTCAACGCAAAGTAGACAAAGGTGCGGCCGATAAATTAGCGAATAAGCTTAAAAAAGGCAAAGGGTTTGATTTAGAAGATTTTCGTGATCAGCTTAGGCAAATGGGCAATATGGGGGGCATCGGTGCGATGCTCGATAAGATGCCTGGAATGAATAATATTTCTGCCGCGGCAAAATCACAGGTTAACGATAAAGAGTTAGGTAAGTTAGAAGCTATCATTAACTCAATGACTAAAAAAGAACGTCAACGACCTGAAATCATCAAGGGATCTCGCAAAAAGAGAATTGCATTGGGCTCAGGTACACAAATTCAAGATGTGAATCGCTTATTAAAACAGTTTTCTCAAATGCAGAAAATGATGAAAAAAATGAGCCAGAAGGGAGGCATGGCGAAGATGATGCGTGCTTTTGGTGGTAAACTTCCTATGGGCGGAGGTATGCCTTTTTAAAGATAAAGCTAACTTAAGCTTTTCAAATGCAAGAGATGTGCGTAAAATGCATCTGTTTTCGATCCAGTTTAAAGCAGGCAGAATAAATGGTTACAATTAGATTATCTCGCGGTGGTGCGAAGAAACTTCCTTACTATACAGTTGTAGTGGCTGACTCACGTAATAAACGTGACGGTCGTTGCATTGAGCGTGTAGGATTTTTTAACCCTACAGCACAAGGCGCAGAAGAAGTATTGCGTTTAGACTTAGACCGTATTGATCATTGGGTCAATTTAGGTGCTCAACCATCAGACCGTGTTGCTAAATTAGTTTCTGACGCTAAAAAAGCGGCTTAAGAACACTTACTTTCAAGGTTTGACGTATGGCTACTACTTCTGAGGATTTTATCCTAGTAGGAAAAATATCTGGAGTATTTGGGGTTAAAGGATGGATGAAAGTCTTTTCATTTACTGACCCTAGAAAGAATATTTTGGCTTACACCCCCCTTTACATTTCACGTAACGGTCAGTGGGTAGAAATCAAAGTGTCGGGTGGCCGAGTACAGGGGAAGGGCGTTGTTATCGGTTTAGATGATATTGATGACCCTGATAAAGTACTCCCTTTGATTGGTTCTGAGTTAGCGATTAAGCAATCACAGCTTAAACCTTCAACAGGCAATGATTTTTATTGGTCTGAGTTGATAGGTTTAGCCGTGGTTAACTTAAACGATGAAGCTTTAGGTGTTGTTGATAGCTTGTTAGAAACAGGTAAGCACGACATCTTAGTGGTTAAGAATAAAGAGCAGAAAACTGAGCAGTTGATTCCATTTGTAATGGAAGAGGTTATTCAGCTAATTGATTTGGATAATAAGATTATTCGGGTTGATTGGGAGTTAGATTACTAAGGTAAACAAGATGAAAATAGCAGTAATATCTTTGTTTCCAGCTATGTTTGATGCAATAACTGAATATGGTGTAACAGGTCGAGCGGTAAAAAAAGACTTGTTAAACTTGAATTATTGGAATCCTCGGGACTTTACTGAGGACAAGCATAAAACAGTAGATGACCGACCTTATGGTGGTGGGCCTGGAATGGTGATGAAAGTCGAACCATTACAAAAAGCTATTCATGCGGCAAAGCGAGAGTTAGGTCAGCAAACAAAGGTGATATATTTATCACCACAAGGTCGAAAATTAGATCAGCAAGGTTTGCAAGAATTAGCGACACAAGATGAAATTATCTTTGTTGCAGGACGTTATGAAGGTATTGACGAACGTCTGATTGAAGAAGAGATTGATGAGGAATGGTCGATTGGTGACTATGTTCTCAGTGGTGGTGAACTTGCGGCAATGGTTATGATTGACGGCGTTGCAAGGTTATTACCAGGTGTTTTGGGTGATGAGGAATCGGCACAGCAAGATTCGTTTATGGCAGGTCTTTTAGACCATCCACATTACACAAGACCGGAAGTGTTATCGAGTCAGACAGTGCCTAAGGTACTGCTTGGTGGTGATCATGAGGTGATACGCAAGTGGCGCCTTAAACAGTCCTTGGGGCGAACGTGGTTAAGGCGGCCTGATATGTTAGAGATGGAAACATTATCTAGCGAACAGACAGCATTATTAGAACAATTTATTGCCGAACATGGGCATGAAGATAAGTAGGAATTAGGAGTAGAACAATGAGTAATATTATTGATCAGATAAACGCTGAACAAATGAGACAGGATCTTCCTGCTTTTTCTTCAGGTGACACTGTTGTAGTTAAAGTAAGGATCAAAGAAGGCGATCGTGAACGTGAGCAAGCTTTCGAAGGTGTGGTTATTGCCGTTCGTAATCGTGGACTTCATTCAGCATTCACTGTTCGTAAAATTTCTAACGGTGTTGGTGTTGAGCGTGTATTCCAAACACACAGTCAAGCTATTGCTAGCGTAGAAGTTAAACGTCGCGGTGCAGTTCGTCGTGCTAAGTTATATTACTTACGTGACTTAACTGGTAAAGCAGCACGTATTAAAGAAAAACTATAATTTAAAGATTCAGCTAAGATTATTTAGCTAGATCTCTAATTTATATGAAAAGGGGCATAACTCAATTGAGTTATGCCCCTTTTTTGTTATATTAACTTTAAAACAATCCACAATAAGCTGTAGGCTGCCACATGGAAGATAAAACCTCGAGTCATTATTTACAGCCATTTTTAGACTCCTTATGGTTAGAATCTGGCCTGAGTACTAATACTGTTGAAGCATACCGAGGTGATTTATTAGCCTTTGCGAGTTGGTTGCGTGAGTTTGATATCGATTTATCCTCAGCAACTAGGCAAGATATTCTCCGTTATCAAAGTATTAGAATGAGAGAGGGCCGTAAGGTTCGTAGTGAAGCCCGTCTGCTATCTAGCCTACGCCGTTTTTACCGATACTTATGTCGTGAAGATATCCGTGACTCCGATCCGACAGCTCAAATTGAGTCTCCACGCTTAGGTCGGCCATTACCGACTAGTCTTACTGAACAAGACGTAGAAGATTTATTAGCACAGCCTGACGTGTTATTAGCATTAGGCTTAAGAGATCGCAGTATGCTTGAAGTGCTTTATGCTACGGGATTAAGAGTCACTGAGCTGGTGTCATTAACTATTGAGCAACTGAATATGCGCCAGGGGCTTATCCGTTGTATAGGCAAAGGTAATAAAGAGCGTTTAGTGCCTCTGGGTGAAATCGCTTTAGATTATTTACAAGAGTATCTGTTAGAAAGTCGACCTATTTTATTAAATGGCCGTTTAAGTGATGATTTGTTTCCGACCAATCGTGGCAAAGCAATGACTCGACAAGCTTTTTGGTATCTAATTAAACGTTATGCTAAACAAGCCGAGATTGATAAGCCCTTATCACCACATACTTTACGTCATGCCTTTGCAACTCATCTATTAAACCATGGTGCTGATTTGCGTGTTGTACAGCTGTTATTAGGTCATTCAGACTTATCAACGACACAAATTTATACTCACGTGGCTAAAGAACGCTTAAAAAGCATTCATGCTGAACATCATCCTCGCGGTTAATTACAGATTCTAATGATGGCTTAACTATTAATGGTAAACTGAGTCGCATAAATTATTTTATTTGGAGAAAAGAATGCCTGCATTTGATATTGTGTCAGAGATAGATAAACACGAATTAACCAATGCTGTTGATCAAACAAATCGAGAAGTTGCCAATCGGTTTGATTTCCGTGGAACTGATGTCAAAGTTGAACAGTCAGATAAAACATTAATTATGCATGCCGATAGTGATTTTCAGTTAGATCAGCTACAAGATATTTTGAGAGCTAAGTTGGTTAAACGTGGTATTGAGATTAGTTGTTTAGAAGTAAAAGACTCGGTAGGTAACGGTAAAATGCGTAAACAAGATATTGTTGTTCGCGAAGGCCTTGATAAAGATTTATGCCGAAAAGTAGTGAAAATAGTCAAACAAAGTAAAGCAAAAGTTCAGGCTGCTATTCAGGGTGAAAGTGTGCGAATAACAGGTAAAAAACGTGATGACTTACAGGGTGTAATGGCCTTATTGCGTGACAATGATGAGGTGGATATGCCACTGCAGTTTAATAATTTTAGGGATTAAACAGATGATAATGTTAAAACGGCACTTTTTATGGTTACCTTTGCTAGCTTGGATTGGAATGGTTCAGGCTGATGATCGTGCTGATATGAAGCTTAAGCTAGAAGCCATAATGCCGAAAGTAACCATCGATAGCATTGAAGCTGTAGGCAATACTAAGTTGTATGAAGTTATTATTGCCGGTGAAATTATTTATTTTTCAGAAGATGGTCGTTATGTATTTCAGGGTGATGTGATTGAGCTTGAAACTCGTGAAAATATTACAGAAAATAAGCGACTTATGCTTAAAGAACAGATTTTATCTTCATTAAATGAAGATGATATGATCATTTATGAACCAAAGAAAACACATTATACCTTAACGGTATTTACAGATATTGACTGTGGTTATTGCCGTAAATTACATAAGCAGATGGATCAATATAATGCCTTGGGTATTCGCATTCGTTATATGGCTTTCCCTCGCGCAGGTGTGGGGTCTGAAGCATTTGATAAAGCGGAAGCAGTATGGTGTTCAGATGACCGCCAATTAGCCATGACCGATGCTAAAGAAGGGTTTGATATTGATTCAGAGGCCTGTGTTACTCCTGTGCAAGCTCACTATGAATTAGGCCGTCGCCTAGGTGTGACAGGGACACCTGCATTATTTATGGATAATGGCACAATGTTACCGGGCTATGTGCCACCGATTCGTCTTAAAAAAATATTAGATGATGCTGCTAAGCAGGGTTAATTGCGAGTAACTCGGTAATCAATTAGCTGGCATTGTTGTTGGTCACACTGTAAATAACTAATTTCATCTTCCCAGTCACCTAATACGATACGTGATCCTGTATCGTGTTGGTGGATTGCAGGCCGGTGAGTGTGGCCATGAATGAGTTGATTAACATTAAATTTTTTCATTACACGAGATACTTCGGCTTGATTAACATCC
>NVVP01000059.1 GCA_002402245.1 Gammaproteobacteria bacterium
TCTTCAACAATGGCTTTACGCGCTAATTTTAATAGCTGTGTTGCAGATTGTGTTTGTTCAACCGCAATAGGTTGAAGGAATACAAAGTGATTACGCTCAACCTCCCAGTTATCAAGTAGCTGTTTCGCTTTGGCAGAGTCAGTCGCATCAATATGCTGTTCAAGCATCGATTTAATGAATACTTCATGACTAAGTGCTTCATCAGTATCAGCTGAAATACGGCCKTAACGAGCAGAGCTGGCATCGTATAAATTATCAATTTTGTTTTGTGGATCATACTGATACGCATGACCACCCGACATTCCGTTAGCAAGACCTTTACCGAAAGCACCGWTATTTAACACAGTACCATTGATCATATATTCACAACCAAAGTCACCTAAGCCTTCAACAACGGCCATAGCACCTGAGTTACGCACAGCAAAACGGTCACCTGCTTCACCATTAATAAAGGCCATACCACCTACGGCACCGAATAGAGCAAAGTTACCGATTAAGGTATTTTGTTGCCCGTTAGTAACGCCGTCATTAGTAGGCACTTTAACGGAGATAACACCGCCACTGAGTCCTTTACCAACGCCATCGTTACACGTACCTTCATGATGCATATGCATGCCGACAATATTAAATGCACCGTAGCTTTGCCCTGCACTACCTGTGGTATTAATACGTACTGTGCCTTCATTACCTAGGTAACGACGACCGTTATGACCGGTATATAAAGAATGAATGTTATCAAGCGCTTTATCATCAAGCTCGTAATTAAGTGTTCGTTCAATATCAATGGCAAGTTGGCCACCAACAGATTTATTACGGTTATTTAATTTGTAAGCATCACCTTCTAATGTAATAGATGATTTATTACCTGAGTAAATATCTTTACGCACACTTTCTAAGGCTAAATCATCAACGGTGAAATCAGCTTCAAGGTAAATCGGCTTGGCGATTTTAACCGTGTCGACTTGAGCCAATAAGCCGCGTAAGTCGAGTTCACCCACTATGCTTTTATGAGCAATTAATTGTAATAGATCAGTTCGGCCACGGATTTCAGCTAAGCTAGTGAAGCCTAAGTCAGCTAATAGTAAACGTACTTCTTGTGCCAGATTCATATAATACTGGGCTAAGACACGTGCATCACCATCATAGACTTCAGGGTTGGTGGTTAAGCCAACAGGACATTTAATGTTACATGTTTTCGCTTGAACACAACCCAACATCATTAATGCCGCGGTACCAAACTCAAAGCTATCAGCACCTAAAATGGCTGATTTAATTACGTCACTACCTAATTGATGAGCACCTGAAGTACGTAATATTACTTTGTCTCGTAAACCGTTTTCACATAATGCTTTATGAACTTCGGCAATACCAATTTCAGCGGCACGCCCTGTATGTTTTAAGCTAGTTACTTGTGCTGCACCTGTACCACCTGAACCACCGGCGACATTAATAACATCAGCACCTGCCTTGGCAACACCAACTGCAATGGTGCCGATACCTTCTGAAGAGACTAGTTTAACGATGACACGGCGGCGAGTCGCCTTACAATCATGAATAAGCTGGCCTAAATCTTCAATTGAATAGGTATCATGATGTGGAGGAGGAGAAACGAGCTCTACACCCGGAGTACCACCACGCATAGCTGCGATCTCAACGGTGACTTTCTTGGCGGGTAATTGTCCACCTTCACCCGGTTTTGCACCTTGAGCAATTTTAATTTCTACTTCTTCAAGTAATGGATCGGCTAAATAACCCGCCCAAACACCAAAACGACCGGAAGCAAACTGACGAATCTTACTGGCAAGAATACTGTTTGAACGAGAGAACTCTTCACCACCCTCACCACTATTCGATAAGCCGCCAACAATATTAGTACCTTGAGCCACAGCACGATGAGCAGGCTTAACTAAAGCACCATAACTCATCGCACCTGAGGTAAATGTTTTGGTGATTTGATGAGCGGGTTGAACGCGATCTAATACAATCGCATCAGGTGCTTGTTTAATTCGCTCTAAGTAATTTAAGAAATGATGTGCTGCTGCAATAGACAGGAAGCCATCTTTAACTGAAATTTTATAATCAGAGTTTGAGAAACGTTGTTCAAAGTGTTTGTCTAGTTGGATTAACCGTTCATTACTATTGTTGTCACCTTGAGAAAAGGAAACGTTGAACACGCCTAATTGTTGTTGCTTAACGACAAGGCCTCGGATGAGGTAAACATTATTACCACGGATATTTTGACTGCCTAGAAGTTGGTTAAACTCTTCGGTGGTATTGGCATTGCTAATATCAACAGGCAAAGCCATGACATCACGTAATGTAGCAGGGCGGCTATGGCGCTCCTTGGTCATTTCGGTGATGAACTGAGTGTAAGCTGGCGTAATTTTATGATTATCAAGTTGTTCTGGAGTACGCGCTTCATAACCAAAATCACGGTAATGGTTATCACTACCCAGATCATCATCACCGAGTAAGCTCAAGTGTTTAGCTTGGTCTTGCTCAATATAAGTGATTTCTTCTTTGTACATATGGCCATATTCACGTACTGACGTGACACCAAAACTATGACCCGCACCTTCACTACGTTCTTTAAATAAACCTAGATTAGGAACGTCACTATTTTCTTCAGCTGTTTTGCTTGCCAATGCATGCCATTTGGCACTAGAACGAGCAATATCAAGGAAATGAACACCGCCGACAGGGGCATCAATCTCAGGGAAAATACGTTTAAGATGAGGCTCTTTAGTATCTAAGAAGCTACTTTCGAAAAACTCACCACCAATGTAGCTTTCAGCTGTACATAAGCCAAATTTACCCATTGTTTTCATTAATGATTTATTAATGGCTTTTTGGAAGTTCTTCATAGCCGCATCAGAATTGGCACTATTAAGTTCTTCAGCTCGGCTTTGAGCGCTGATAGCAAAGATGGCTGAAGCACCAAAACCAAGGGCTGTGGCGACATCATGTGTTGATGCTATTTGGCCACTATCCGCGATTAAGCTTGAGTTAAAGCGTAAACCACATTTGATTAATCGTTGGTTAGCAGAGGCTATAGCTAATAATAATGGGATCGCTGCCTGTGTTGATGAAATAGTACGATCAGATAAAACAATAATGCCGGTATTGTTACGCGCTGCTTGTTCAACGTCATCACACAATTTATTGAGGGCTAGTTCTAACAAGCTGGCATTACGCTTAGCATTGTTATAGTCAGGCAGGTAAGTCATTGCCACAACTTGAGTTGCTACAGATTTTTGGCCAAGGATCTTAGCTAAATCTTGTTGCAATAACACTGGTGATTGCACAATAAGTTGTTGTTGATCTTCAACAAAGCCCGGTTTTCCACCTAAAGCGACGCGTAAGGTCATACCATCTGCTTCGCGGATACTATCTAATGGAGGATTAGTCACTTGAGCAAAACGTTGGCTAAAGTATTGACTCATGCCGCCTTCTTGATCCGTTAAGGCATTGGGAGTCAGACCATAACCCATGGCATAAACACGTTCAGCACCTGATTCAAGCATGGTGTCGAGTAAGAATCTAAAGCTTTCTTGATTTAAATAATAAGCAATATGTTGATTATTGGTATCTAACTCATTGTCTCTCGATGTGATGCTATCATCTAAATCAGTAATTTTATCCAGAGTTAGCGTTGCATCTTGTAATAACTGTTTGTAGTCTTTACGGGCAGCTAAAGTCTGTAAATATTCAGTACCAGTATAAGAACGACCATCTTCGTGAGACCAAAAAATCATATCCCCCGCTTCGATACGACCACGGCTAATAATGTCTTCAGAAGGGAAATCAATCTGTCCCGCTTCTGACATAACCGTTAAATAGTCTTCAGTTTCAACTGAGCGAAGAGGACGAAGGCCTAGACGATCTAGTCGAGCTCCAATAAATTGGCCATTACCAAATATAATTGCAGCTGGACCATCATTTTTTTCTTCATATAAACTGAAGTATTCCAGCATCGCAGCAACATCAGCATCCAAATTAGGCATGTTTTCCCATGCTGGAGGCATCATTGCCACTATAGATTCCACTAAGCTTAAACCGTCATCCCTAATACGGCGGGCAATGGTTTGATCTAAGCGAGAGCTATCTGATTGGCCTTTAGGAAAATGAACTTCTTTACCTTGCTGTTTAGCAATTGATTTTTCTGACAGACGATTTTTCTTATCGGTATTCAACTCACCATTATGAGCCATACGACGGAATGGCTGAGCCATCATGGTTGCAGGTTCAGTATTAGTTGAAAAGCGGGTGTGGAAAAACACCGAATGAATTTCATGGCTGAGGTTCATCAAGTCTTTAAAGTAAGGCACTACTTCATTTGAGTTTAAGCGGCCTTTAAGTACTTGTGTACGCGCACTCATTGAACAAGGGTAGAAACCATCAAGCTCTGCAATTTCGTAACAATCATCTTCAATTGATTGTAGGCATAAGGCTACTTCAGCATCAAAGTCATTCCAGCTGGCATCAGCTAGTTTGGCACTACGCAGAAAGACGGCTTGTTTAAGTGATAATTGGGCGCGCACACTGGCATCATTTAATACTGAATTATCAACAGGTACGTCACGCCATAGAACAATAGGGAAATTAAATGAACGTAATTTTTCTTCTACCAGTGCAATGGCATCATCTTCATACTCTGCTTCTTTAGGTAAGAAGAAGTTAGCTACAGCAAACTCGCCTAATAATAGATCTTTATTATTAGTGAGTTCGCGGAAAAAATGTTGAGAAAGATCGATGTTAACGCCAGCACCATCACCAATGCCTTCGGCACTCATACCGCCACGATGGGGAATAGTACAAAGTGCTTCATGTGCTTTGAGTAACACATCATGCGTTTGCGTTGATTTCTTGTGGGTGATGAAACCTACGCCACAACTGTCGCTAGACTTTTCACGATCGTAAAGTTTTCGATCATTTAAATCTACAATAAAGTCGTTGTTAAATTGTTTGTTTTCTTCAGTTTTAGTTTGTTTCATCGGTATATCATCAACGTTAGTCTTGGTGAGATGAATTAAAGCAGTGTTAATTGTAGAACTGTTTTAATTTGCGTCGCACAAAGTTTTTTATTAATTGCAGATATGCATTATCTGCGGCTATTTCCATACGAGGAGTAATGTTTAAAGGACGTGCTAAACCTCATTGTTGAATAGTAAGTATTCTATTTATATAGTGTTCATTTAATTTGCTTGTAGGCAGTGGATAACTTGACCAGTAGAGGCTTTACATTACTCTACTATTTGGGGGTTATTCCTTTATTGCCACCCCGGTGCAGAAGACAATGAATCGGGTTAGGATTCTTGCGCTATTTATATAGATAAATAGTTGCCAAAGAAAAAAAAGAGCACCAAATACTAATGCTTTAGAGGGTAAAGGTCAATAAATAACGCCTATAGCTAGCATTCTTATAAGGCTATTAATTGTATGTGCGGTATATCGCATTATTATGATTAATCTGCTAATATCCTGAAAATATTGAGGCCTTTAACGATAATTTTTTTGATAGATGAAGGTTGATAGATAGATTAATTTTACGTGAGATTTTATGGTTAGTTTGGAAACACCCGTTTGTGATTTTGACCTGCCTGCGATAGATTTTTCATTGCCCGGTACTGATGGAAAAGTATGGACACTGGACGATTGCCGTGGAGACAACGGTTTGTTGGTGATGTTTATTTGTAATCATTGCCCCTATGTAAAATCCATTCTTGATCGCTTAGTTCGAGATACAAATGAACTGAAAGAATTAGGCATTAACACGGTGGCAATCATGGCAAATGATGTCGCAGATTATGCAGAAGACTCATTTGAAAACATGCAAGGTCTTGCACTAGAACAACAGTTCTCATTTCCCTACTTATTAGATGAAACACAGCAAACTGCCCAGCAATACGGCGCAGTATGTACCCCCGATTTCTTTGGTTATAACAAAGATCTGAAATTGCAGTATCGTGGTCGATTAGACGCGAGTAAAAAAGAAGCTGCAGCAGCGGATGCACGACGAGATTTATTTGAAGCAATGAAACAGGTTGCTGCAACAGGTCGTGGTCCACAACAACAAATACCTAGTATGGGTTGCTCGATCAAATGGCGAGCAGCTTAAATTTTTTAATCAGGAGAATGTAAAAATGGCTACACGTAGACATTTAGCAAACGCCATCCGTGCTTTAACGATGGATGCAGTGCAAAAAGCAAAATCTGGTCACCCAGGTGCACCTATGGGTATGGCGGATATTGCTGAAGTATTGTGGAATGACCACATGAACCACAATCCAACAAACCCAGAATGGGCTGATCGCGATCGTTTTATCTTATCTAACGGTCACGGTTCAATGTTGATTTACTCATTGTTGCATTTGTCAGGTTATGACTTGCCAATGTCTTCATTATCTTCTTTCCGTCAGCTTCACTCGCAATGTGCGGGTCACCCTGAATACGGTTACGCTCCAGGTATTGAAACAACAACAGGTCCTTTAGGCCAAGGTATCACCAACGCAGTAGGTTTTGCGATGGCTGAAAAATTAATGGCTGATCAATTTAACAAACCAGGCCATGACATCGTTGACCATAATACATACGTATTCTTAGGCGATGGTTGTTTAATGGAAGGTATCTCTCATGAAGCAGCAGCACTTGCTGGAACATGGGGTCTTGGTAAATTAGTTGCATTCTGGGATGACAACAATATTTCTATCGATGGTCACATTGATGGTTGGTACACAGATGACACTGTTAAGCGTTTTGAAGCTTACGGCTGGCATGTTGTATCTGTTGATGGCCATGATGCTGATGCTATTACGGCTGCAGTTAAAGAAGCTAAGTCTGTTACAGACAAGCCTTCAATGATTTGCTGTAAAACAATCATCGGTTTTGGTTCTCCAAACAAATCTGGTAGCCATGACTGTCATGGTGCTGCATTAGGTGATGAAGAAGTTGCATTAGTTCGTAAAGAATTAAACTGGGATTCAGCACCATTTGAAATCCCTGCTGATGTTTATGAAGGTTGGGATGCTAAAGCAGCTGGCGCAGACAAAGAAGCAGCTTGGAATGCTAAATTCGAAGCTTATGCAGCTGAATTCCCTGAATTAGCGGCTGAGTTTACTCGTCGTAACTCAAATGAATTACCTGCTAACTGGAAAGAAGCAACAGATGCATTCATTGCAGAAACAAATGAAGCGGGTGCTACATTAGCGTCTCGTCAAGCATCACAAAAAACAATTGCTGCTTTAGCACCTTTATTACCTGAATTCTTAGGTGGTAGTGCTGATTTAACCGGTTCTAACTTAACAAGCTGTGATAGCTTTAAGCATGTATCGGGTAAAGAGCCAGGTAACTACATTTCTTACGGTGTACGTGAGTTTGGTATGTACGCAATCATGAATGGTATGGCACTACACGGTGGTTTAATTCCATTCGGTGGCACATTCCACATGTTCTCTGACTATGCAAAATCTGCTTTCCGCATGGCTGCATTGATGAAAATCCGTACTATCGCAGTATTGACACATGACTCTATCGGTCAAGGTGAAGATGGTCCAACTCATCAACCTATCGAAAACACATCTGCAATGCGTTATATCCCTAATATGGATGTATGGCGCCCTTCAGATTCTGTTGAAGTTGCAATTGCATGGACATCTGCGATTGAACGTAAAGATGGCCCTTCAAGCTTAGTATTTAGTCGTCAAGGTATTGTTGGTCGTACACATGATGTTGCTGACTTTGATGGAATACGCAAAGGTGCTTACGTTTTAGTTGAAGCCAAAGGTAATGCTGATGTAATCATTATCGGTACAGGTAGTGAAGTTGATTTAGCAGTTAAAGCTCAAGAAGCTTTAGCAGCTGATGGAATCAATGCTCGCGTTGTTTCTATGCCATCTACTAACGTGTTTGATCGTCAAGACCAAGCATACAAAGATAGCATCTTAACTCCAGGCGTTAAACGTGTTGCGGTTGAAGCCGGTGTAACTGACTTCTGGCGTAAATATGTTGGTCTAGAAGGCGGCGTTGTCGGTATCGATACATTTGGTGAATCTGCACCAGGTGGCGTATTGATGGAGCACTTCGGCTTCACAGTTGAAAACGTTGTTAAGACTGTAAAAGAAGTACTATAAATTTAATTTAGTTTAAATTTATAAGTGAAGTTAATGATGGCCAGTGGATGACAATTCACTGGCCATTATTATTTTTGAAGTAGTGAAAATGTTTATCTGACATACTGTAAGATAAATCAACAATACGGATTTTATTGCTCACAAAAGGGACGGGTAGAAATAAACTTTAGCAGCATAAGAAACAGTTATGCTTTAAGTCAAAATGTTTGAGTTTTATTTATGATTAAGATCACCTACTATGAGCTTAGATTTAAGATGAATGTCTGAATAATTAATAAGTTTGCGATCAAGCTCTCAGTGCTTATCGTATCTATTTGCTTTACTAAGTAAGCGGAGATAAAGAAGAATGACAATTAAAGTTGGTATTAACGGGTTTGGTCGTATTGGTCGAATGGCATTTCGTGCGGCAGCTAAAGACTTTCAAGATATTGAAGTCGTCGCAATCAATGATTTACTTGATCCTGAATATTTAGCCTATATGTTGCAATATGATTCTGTTCATGGCCGTTTTGATGGCGATGTGTCAGTTAAAGATGGTAATTTAGTCGTTAACGGAAAAACAATTCGTATTACAGCTGAGCGTGATCCTGCAAACCTGAAATGGGATGAAGTGGGAGCCGATTTAATTATTGAATGTACAGGTTTCTTCTTAACTAAAGATTCTTGCCAAGCACATTTAGATGCTGGCGCTAAGAAGGTTGTTCAATCAGCACCTTCTAAAGACGATACACCGATGTTTGTATTTGGTGTTAATGATGAAAAATATAATGGTGAAGCGATTGTATCTGCTGCATCATGCACAACCAATGCATTAGCCCCTGTTGCTAAAGTATTAAATGACAACTTTGGTATTGCTAAAGGTTTGATGACCACCGTTCATGCGGCTACAGCAACCCAAAAAACAGTTGATGGCCCTTCAATGAAAGACTGGCGTGGTGGCCGTGGTATTTTAGAAAATATCATTCCATCATCAACCGGTGCTGCAAAAGCAGTAGGTAAAGTATTACCTGAATTGAATGGTAAATTAACCGGAATGGCATTCCGTGTGCCTACCTCTGATGTATCAGTAGTTGATTTAACTGTTCAGTTAGAGAAAGATGCTTCTTATGAAGATATTTGTGCTGCAATGAAAGCCGCTTCTGAAGGTTCAATGAAAGGTGTGTTGGGATATACTGATGAAAATGTAGTTTCTACAGATTTCCGTGGACATACTGCCCCTTCTAACTTTGATGCAGGTGCTGGTATTGCATTGGATAGCACCTTTGTTAAGGTCGTTGCTTGGTATGACAATGAATATGGCTATACGTGTAATATGATGCGTTTAGTGGAATTAGTAGGTAAGTAATTACCGCTTAAAAATAAATGAAGGCTTCCTCAGTATTGGGGAAGCCTTTTTTTATTATGGCGTGCTTCAGAACGCAATAATCAATACGTAAATGTAAGGAATAAAAGATGTCTGTAATTAAAATGTCGGACTTGGATCTAGCGGGTAAAAAAGTACTAATTCGTCAAGATTTAAATGTGCCACTAAAAGCAGGTGTAGTAACGGATGACACGCGTATTCAATCATCGCTACCAACCATTAAACTGGCATTAGAAGCCGGTGCAAAAGTGATGGTTATGTCGCATCTTGGCCGACCTACCGAAGGCGAATATGATGTGCAGTATTCTTTGGCTCCTGTAGCTAACTACTTATCAGGCTTATTAGGCCAACCAGTGCGATTAGAACAAAACTGGTTAGAGCATGACGAAATTAAGATGGAGCAAGGCGAAGTCGTCTTGTGTGAGAATGTGCGTTTTAATATCGGTGAAAAAGCAGATGATGATGCGTTATCAGAACGCATGGCGGGATTGTGTGATGTATTTGTAATGGATGCATTTGGTACGGCCCATCGTGCTCAAGCATCAACCCATGGTATCGCTAAATATGCACCTATTGCCTGTGCCGGTCCTTTATTGGTCGGTGAGTTGGATGCGCTTGGTAAAGCATTAGATAATCCTAAACGACCGATGGTTGCTATTGTCGGAGGTTCAAAAGTATCAACAAAATTGACGGTACTTGAGTCTTTATCAACCATTGTTGATCAATTAATTGTCGGTGGCGGTATTGCCAATACGTTTGTCGCAGCCGCAGGCCATAATGTGGGAAAATCATTATACGAACCTGATTTAATTGATACCTGCAAGGCATTGGTTGCCGATGCTAATTCACGTGGGGCAAGTATTCCTGTTCCTACTGATGTGGTCTGTGCTAAAGAATTTTCAGAAACAGCAGAAGACACATTAATGAATGTCGCAGATGTCGCAGATGACGATATGATCTTTGATATTGGTCCTAACTCTGCACAAGAAATAGCGGCTATTTTGAAAAATGCCGGAACCATTATTTGGAACGGCCCTGTAGGTGTGTTTGAGTTTGATCAGTTTGGTGATGGCACTAAAGCAATTGCCATGGCGATTGCGGAGTCAGATGCATTTTCAATTGCCGGTGGTGGTGATACATTAGCGGCTGTATCAAAATATAAAATATGTGATGATATTTCTTATATCTCAACAGGTGGTGGTGCCTTTTTAGAGTTTTTAGAAGGTAAAGTATTGCCGGCTGTTGAAATTCTTGAGCAACGCGCTAAATCATCAAACTAAAAATTATAATTGGAGTAAAAAGTATTGACCATTAGAAGACGGACGAAAATAGTCGCAACATTAGGCCCCGCGACCAATTCAGCTGAAACAATTGATGCATTGATCAAGGCCGGCGTTAATGTTGTTCGTTTAAATTTTTCTCATGGTGATCCTCAGGCACATCTCGAACTAGCTGAACTCGTTCGAGAACGAGCCCAAGCCTTGGGCCAGACAGTCGGTGTATTAGCGGATATGCAAGGGCCTAAAATACGAATTTCTCGATTTAAAACAGGCAGTATTGAATTAGTTGAAGGTGATGAGTTTGTATTAGATGCCTCATTAGATTCTGATAGTGGCGATGAACATCAAGTAGGGATTGATTACAAGCAATTACCGCAGGATGTCCAAGCAGAAGATACCTTACTTCTTGATGATGGACGTGTTGTCCTATGGGTTAAAGCCGTTGAAGGCCAACGTGTTATATGCCGAGTAGAAATCGGTGGCAGCTTATCGAATAATAAAGGTATTAATCGGCAAGGTGGTGGCTTATCAGCGGATGCATTAACTGAAAAAGACAAACGAGATATTATTACTGCTGCAAAAATGCAGGCTGATTATGTGGCAATTTCATTTCCTCGCTCAGCCGAAGACATCCATACTGCTCGTAAATTATTGCGTGATGCGGGTGGCCAAGGGGGCATTATCGCCAAAATAGAGCGAGCAGAGGCCTTGGATGTGCTTGATGAGATTATCATTGCATCTGATGCCGTGATGGTTGCTCGTGGTGATTTGGGGGTTGAAGTAGGCGATGCAGCACTGCCTCCTATTCAAAAAAACATTATTCAGCGCGCGCGTAAATTAAACCGTGTGGTGATTACTGCAACACAAATGATGGAGTCGATGATTACTAATGCGATTCCGACACGTGCTGAAGTATTTGATGTGGCTAATGCGGTGTTAGATGGTACTGATGCAGTGATGTTATCAGGAGAAACAGCGATTGGAGCACATCCGGTAAAAGTGATTGAAGCCGTTGACCGTATTTGTCTTGAGACTGAGCAACAGCGAGAAATTCGAGTATCAGACCATCGTATGGATTCAGAATTTGAACGTATGGATGAAGCCATTGCGATGGGTGCCATGTATATGGCTAATCATCTGAATGTTAAAGCAATTGCGGCATTAACTGAAACAGGCACAACGCMTTTATGGATGTCGAGAATAAGCTCGGGCATTCCTATTTTTGCTTTGACTCCTCATGTGGCAACCAGTCGAAAAGTAACGCTTTATCGCGGGGTGTATCCTGTCAGCTTTATTGTCGACCATAATGACCATGTAGCCTTAAATAAAGAAGCCATTGATGAATTACAACGCCGCGGCGTGGTGAAAGATGGAGATTTGGTGATTATTACTAAAGGTGATCTTGAGACTCAAGGCAGTACTAATGGATTGAAATTGGTTCGGGTAGGAGAAATGGTTGAACCTCGAGCTAATTAGCACTTAAAATCATGATTTATTGCGTAAACAGACGGATGGATAAAAGGATTTTTTACTAACAACACAGTCAGTTGCAAGCAAATGAACGTGAATCAAGGTAGACTATGTGTTTTTATTTATATGAGAACATAAGGTGCAACAATTATTAGCAATTGCTGGTGGAGGTGCCTTGGGTGCTGTGTTGCGCTTTGGTCTATCTTCGCAAATTTACCGGGTATTTGGTCGAGACTTTCCCTATGGAACCTTGGCCGTTAATGTCTTAGGCTCTTTTGTAATGGGCCTATTATTCATTTTAATGGTCGAGAGAAACCTACTTTCAGCTGAATGGCGAGGCGCGATCATTATTGGTTTTTTAGGTGCATTTACCACCTTTTCTACCTTTTCAATGGAAACATTAACCTTATTAGAGTCCGGAGAATTAAGCCGAGCAGCATTGAATATCGTGTTGAGTGTGGGACTGTGTCTTGCGGCAACATGGATTGGATTAATGATCGGCAGACAAATATAGATGTAAAAATAACGACACTGGATTGCTCACTCGCATAGTGTGTAGTGACTGAATTCTTCCGCTCGATAGGCATTATTAACGCTCTATTTGAGCAATTAAAAACAAAAGTGGATGTTGACCTCCGTATCAGCTGACCAGCTCAACCTGGAATTTAATATGTTAGACCCAAAATTATTAAGAAATGAACCTGAAAAAGCAGCAGAGTTATTAGCCCGTCGAGGTTATACGCTAGATTTATCATTGCTTGCATCGCTAGAACAAGAACGAAAACAAGCACAAGCTGATGCTCAAAGTTTACAAACAGAGCGTAACAGCCGTTCAAAAATGATTGGCAAGGCAAAAGCTGCCGGTGAAGACATTGCTCCCTTATTAGCTGAAGTGGCTGATCTAGGTGATAAACATAAAGCGGCAGAAACACGACTTGCTGAAGTATTACAAAAGCTAACTGATGTTGCGATGGCGTTACCTAACATTCCTCAGGCCGATGTGCCTGAAGGTAAGAGTGAAGATGATAATCAAGAAATCTCACGTTGGGGTGAGCCGAAAGCATTTAGTTTTGAGCCGAAAGATCATGTTGATTTAGGTGAAAGCTTAAATGGAATGGACTTTGAAACAGCCGCTAAGATTAGTCAGGCTCGTTTTGTTACTTTAAGTGGTCCTCTGGCTAAACTGCAACGTGCTTTAACGCAATTTATGCTTGATAAGCACACTGAGCAGCATGGTTATACTGAAACTTATGTACCGTATTTGGTCAACAGTGATTCTTTACGTGGAACAGGGCAATTACCTAAGTTTTCTGAAGATCTATTTGCGATTGAAGGTATTGACCTTTATTTGATACCGACAGCAGAAGTACCGGTGACCAATATTGTTCGTGATACGATTTCAACAGATGAACAATTGCCGTTAAAATTTGTTGCTCTGACACCGTGTTTCCGTAGTGAAGCGGGGTCATATGGTCGGGATGTGCGAGGGCTTATTCGTCAACATCAATTTGAGAAAGTCGAATTAGTGCAAATTGTTCGACCAGAAGAGTCAGATGCTGCCCATGAAGCACTAACAGAACATGCTGAAACAATCTTACAAGAATTAGAACTACCTTATCGTAAGGTCTTATTATGCATTGGTGATTTAGGTTTCTCATCAAGCAAAACCTACGATTTAGAAGTCTGGTTACCGAGTCAGCAAACCTACCGTGAAATTTCATCATGTAGTAATTTCCAAGATTTCCAGGCGCGTCGCTTACAAGCTCGCTGGCGTAACCCTGAAACGGGTAAGCCGGAGTTAGTGCACACTATTAATGGCTCTGGCTTAGCGGTTGGGCGTACATTATTAGCGGTAATGGAAAATCACCAAGACGAACAAGGTCGCATCCATATTCCTGAGGCATTACGTCCTTATATGGGCGGTCAGGCCTTTATTGGTGGATGATTTTAGTCTAATTCAGAAGGTCATTATCTGGGGACTCCCAATGATTTTCGCTATTACAGTGCATGAAGTTGCTCACGGTTGGGTGGCGATGAAATTAGGTGATCGTACCGCTCAAATGTTGGGTAGGCTCACCTTAAATCCAATTAAGCATATTGATCCTTTTGGCACTATCGTGGTTCCAGCGCTGTTATTTATGGCGGGTGGATTTATGTTTGGTTGGGCAAAGCCTGTTCCTGTTACTTACCAAAATTTACGCAAGCCGAAATCGGATATGGCGTGGGTAGCGATTGCAGGGCCCGCTTCTAATCTAGTAATGGCTATTCTTTGGGCCGTTGAAGCTAAAATTGGCTTAGCCATTTATAGCTCAGGTATTGCTATCGGTGAGCTAATGATTTTCATGGGAATAGCCGGGGTTATTGTGAATTTGATGCTAATGACATTAAATTTATTACCGTTACCGCCATTGGATGGAGGGCGGATTTTAACTAGTTTATTACCAGGCCCTTTAGCATGGAAAGTGAGTCGAATAGAGCCTTATGGCTTTTTTATTCTGATGGTTTTACTTTATTTTGGTATTTTAGGCCAGCTAATTTGGCCTTTAATCAGTACGTGTATTAGTATCATTTCAGTGGTATTTGGCGTACCGCAGCAATTATTTTTTATTGCGCTCAATGACTTAAGCTAAATGGAAAATAATTATAATTCTATGGCAATAAATTTATTGCTGTGAAAAAACTAAACCTGAGTAGGTTTAGTATAAAAAATGAACAATAATGTCGGGAGACAATAGATATGGCAGAACGAATTCAAAAAGTATTAGCTCGAGCAGGTTATGGCTCACGTCGTGGCATAGAAGCAGCCATTAAAGAAGGCAAGGTAACCGTTAATGGTGCTATAGCTGAGCTAGGCGATCAAATTGGTGTTGATGATCTAGTTAAACTAGATGGACGC
>NVVP01000060.1 GCA_002402245.1 Gammaproteobacteria bacterium
ACTATTAAAAACCGGCGTTAAAATTTATGAATTTAAGCCTGATGCTCGAATAAGACAAAAAATTATGGCTGACACTATGGGGGAAGAATTGCAAAATATACCTGTATTTGGCTTGCATGCTAAATCCATGGTTATTGACGATGAAATTACCGTGATAGGTACATTTAACTTAGATCCCCGCAGTGCCAACCTAAATACTGAAAGCATCGTAATAATCCCCTCTAAAACCATTGCCTCACGTGTTAGAGAAGGAATGCTAAAAGAGATGCAAGCTGAAAATGCGTGGCAAACCACACTTGATTGGAACCCCGATTCGCAAGTCAGTGTGCTTAAACAACTTCGTATAAAACTAAGACGTATTGTGCCTAAGAATGTTCTTTAAGTTACAGTATTAAAAACCTGAATTAATAGTTAATTTACCCTGAACAATTCTCAGTTCAATCTCAATTGTTACAGTTTTGTTACAGTCGCAAAATAATTCACCTATTCAGAAAATAGCTAAGCTCATGAATTTCAGTTGTTTTATTTTTTATATACCTGAGTAGATTACTAAACTATTGCTTAGCTCGTACTTTAAGCGCTATGATTCACATCACTGTTAGCAGAAAAGTAAACTTCTGTACGGATATTTCAGATATAGCAATGAGGCTAGTAATGAATTTCAAAATAGGGAATCTTGTTCCCAAAATAGACAAAGAATACCGATTACCTCGTTTCGTCGTTATTGCTGTTTTTGCTATTTGTATTGCACCTTTCTTGTTGCAATGGTTAGGTTTTGACTTTGGTAATACCGGTCACCTGCACACAGCCGCCTCAAGCTCACCCACTCTTGATGATATGTTTTATCGATTATCCGGTGGTTTTACTCATGCTTTATTAGAATGGACCGCTTTTTGTGCTGCTATTTTTGTGGTGCTATTAGCCTTTAGCCATTACTCAATCAACCATGATGTCACCACTCCTGTTATCGGTATCGCTTTATTTTGCTCTGGCGCCATGGATGCATTTCATACCTTAGCGGCCACACGTCTTATTAGTGCTGTGGCTGAGAATACTGATTTAATTCCTTTCACATGGGCTCTGTCCCGAGTCTTTAACGCACTGATTATGATTATCGGTGTGGGTATGTTCTTAACTAAAAATAATAAGCAAAATGCCAAAAAAGGTATTAAGTTTATTCTCATAATTAGCTTGGCTTTTGCAGTGGTTGGTTATGTTTTGATTTATCTATCTGCTACTAGTAGTAACCTACCACAAACACAGTTTCCAGACTCCTTCATTCATCGGCCTTATGATGTAATACCCCTGGTATTATTTTTAATTGCTGGTTTGGTTGTCTATCCACTGTTTGTCAAACGTCACCCTAGTATCTTTGCCACCGCCTTATTATTAAGTGTAATACCTGACATTGTCGTCGAGTTACATATGGTATTAGGTTCAACGATGCTATTTGATAGTGACTTTAATAGTGCTCATTTCTTAAAAATAATTGCCTATGTAGTGCCACTAATTGGTTTGGTTTTAGATTATATTCAAACCTACAAAAACCGAGTCGAGAGCCATGAAGCATTGCAACAAGCTCATCAATCGTTAAATGACCAAGCCAATGAATTAAAAGTGACTAATCAGCGTTTATCTCAATCTAATGATGAACTTGAAAAATTTGCCTATATTGCATCACATGATCTGCAAGAGCCATTGAGAAAAATTCAGGCCTTTGGCGATCGCCTACAGTACTCAATGAAAGATAGTGTTGATGAAAAAGCGGTGGATTATATTAACCGCATGCAAAGTGCCTCATCACGTATGCGTAGCCTGATTGATGATTTATTAAGCTTTTCTCGTGTTAGCAGCCAAGAGGTCACGCTTCAACCGGTAGCCTTAAGCAAGATCGTTGATGATGTCATGTCTGATTTAAAAATAACCATTAAAGACACCGAGACGGTGATTAATATCACTAAATTACCAGTAATAAAAGCTGAACCGGTGATGATGTACCAATTATTTTTAAACTTGCTCACTAATGCGATAAAATTTTCTAAGGAAGATCAATCGCCGATTATTACTATCTCAGCAGAAACAGTCATGCTTGACCTAAAAAGATACATCCAAGTAACCATTGCTGATAACGGTATTGGTTTTGAACAAGAATATGCCGATAAAATATTTGAAGTATTTCAACGTTTACATGGTCGTACTGAATACCAGGGTACGGGCATCGGCCTAGCTATTTGTAAAAAAATCATGGAGAAACATCATGGTCAAATTAAAGTTAAATCTGAGCTTGGCGTAGGAACACAATTTACATTATATTTTGCCACTCATAATAGTCCAAGGAGCCACCTATAATGCTTGAAAACCACTCTGGTATCACTATCCACATGTGTGATGATGATCCCGATGATCAATTACTTATTACTGATGCGTTGCAAGAAGCTCGATTAGCCAATCCTATCGACTTCACCAATAATGGTCGTGAATTATTACAATACTTAAATCGTGAAGGTAAGTATGCTGAACTAGCAGGCCACCCCTTACCCGGCCTAATCTTATTAGATTTGAACATGCCAATTATGGATGGTCGTGAAGTATTAAAAATAATAAAAAATGATGAAAAATTCAAATCAATCCCCGTTATTGTTTTAACTACCTCTAAAGCCGAAGAAGATGTCGCGCGTTCTTATGATATGGGGGTGAACTCTTTTGTCATTAAACCTGTGTCTTTTGAAAACCTAGTAGAAATGATTCAATCGATTACTGAGTATTGGTTTCACGTTGTCGCATTGCCTAAAGTAAAATGACAATAAACAGTTCAAGTAACATAAAATATTCGAAAATGCGTATATTGATTGTTGATGATGATGAAGATGACTTCATCATCATCAGTGAGCTACTAGAAGATGCCTTAGGCAAGATTGACTCCGTTGTTTGGGCTAATAGCTATGATCAAGGCTTAGAACAAATCGAAACACTAGATTTTGATTTCTACTTTCTTGATAACCGTTTAGGCGCCAAATTGGGCCTAGGCCTTATTGCTGAAATTAAACATAAATTTAGCATTGCACCGCCTATCATTATGCTATCCGGAGTGGCGGATCACCAAACAGATCTAAATGCAATGGAATTAGGTGCAGATGATTATTTAATCAAAAGCCAACTGACTTCCCCCCTACTTGAACGAACGATTCGTTATTCATTAAGAGCTAAAGCCCAAGAATCTAGGCTGCGTAAACTAGCCCATTTTGATAGTTTAACCGGCTTATATAACCGCAGTATTTTTAATGAATTCCTTCGTTCTTGTCTAGAGCAAAGTAAGCGCCTCAATCAAAAATTTGCCTTAGTTACATTAGACTTGGATAAGTTTAAATCAATCAATGATAACTATGGTCACCCGGCTGGAGATCAATTATTAACCAAAGTGGCTAGCCGACTAAAAAATATTTTACGCCGAACAGATATTGTTGCTCGACTTGGTGGCGATGAGTTTTCTATTCTTTTAAAAGATGTAAAACATGATAATGATTTTGTTAAGTTAGTTGAAAGCTTACTCGCGCTATTTGAAGTCCCATTCCAAGTTGATAGTAAACCTATCAACGTCACTAGCAGCATGGGTATTGCGATCTACCCTAATGATAGTCACAACGTTGAAGGCTTAGTTAGCTATAGTGATATGGCAATGTATCAAGCCAAAGATGAAGGTCGAAATACCTTTAGTTTTTATAACCAAAAACTACATAGTGAAACAAAATATAAGCATGATTTAGAAATTAAGTTAAACCAAGCATTACGCAATGATGACCTTAGCTTGTTTTATCAACCTGTCATCTCACTTATTACCGATTCAGTCAGCTCATATGAAGCGCTACTCCGTTGGCCTGATGGTAAGGGTGGCATGCATAATACGGAAGAGTTTATAACCATTGCAGAAGAAAGTAACTTGATTCTTGAAATTGGCAGCTGGGTATTTAATCAGGCTTGTAAACAGATTCAACAGTGGCAAAAACAAGGTATTAATGACCGTAAAGTATCTATTAATATTTCCGCCCATCAGTTTAATACAGACCATTTTACCAGCATGGTTGAAGCCTACATCAGCGACCATCCCACCCTAGCGGCATCACTTGTGTTTGAATTAACCGAACGTAAGTCATTAGCCAATACCGAAGAGAATATTAATAAACTGCAACGCTTATCTAAACTCGGCATCGCATTCTCGGTTGATGATTTTGGCATAGGTCACTCGTCTTTGTCGTACTTACGTGCATTTCCAATGAATATCATCAAGATTGATCGGTCAATTACCGCTAATATCCTTGAATCGACTGAAGATCTCGCTTTATGCAAAGCTATTATAGCGATTGGCCAAGCCTTAAATATGGATGTTATTGCCGAAGGTGTGGAAACRAATGACATCGCAGTCAAGCTCAAGCAGTTAGGCTGTCCTCATGCCCAAGGTTATTTATATTCACGTCCTTTGCCAATAGAAAAACTAGATACGTGGCTTAATCACTTTGAGCAAACACATCCTTAGAAACATCTACTGACGAATCAATTCATTGATAGCTAAATTTACCTCAGTAGATCCAGTAGGTTGATAATATTCATCTTAATCGCCAGGTGTATCAGCTCAATATCACTATTAACACCCAATTTACGCTTGATAATATAATGAGTGTTAGCCACTGTTTTAGGGCTAATGTTGAGGCTTGACGCTATATCCTGTGTTGATACTGCCTCAACTAACATGCGTAATATTTCAAACTCACGCACGGTGAGCTGATCTAACGCAGTGCTATCCGCCCCTAGTTTTTCTAATGCTAAAGCATGTGCAATATCAGCGCTTAAATAATGCTTATTTTGATAAACGTCGACAATAGCGTGAATTAACACCTCTGGATCACTGCTTTTAGTCACATAAGCTAATGCCCCAGCACGAGTTGCTTGCACGGCAAAACTAGGATTCTGATGCATACTAAACACCAGTATTTTGGCTGTCGAATCAAATTTTCTAATACGAGAAATAGCTTCTAATCCGCCCTGCCCTTGCATCGATATATCCATTACAGTCACATCGGGTTGATGTTGTTTGTAATATAAATAAGCTTGTGCGCCATCACTGGCTTCAGCAATGACCTGCATATTATCTTGCTTTTGCAATAATGAACGATAGCCCTCACGCACAATGGCATGATCATCAACCAGCATAATTTTTATAGTATTCATAACGACCTCGGTATGACGATAGAGATAGTTAAACCGCCCGTGTCATTAGTAATGAGTAATAGTTGGCCTCCTAAAGCAGTCACACGCTCTCTGATGCCCAACAAGCCTACACCTATAGCATTATCAAACTCATTGCTTGTCGCCTTACCATCATCACTTATCTTTAACTCAATATCATGATTGCTTGGCGAGTTAAGAATAACCCTCGCATTACTTGCATCAGCATGTTTAGCAATATTAGTCAGACATTCTTGCACAATACGGTAAATATTCACTGGCAAAGGTTCAGGAAGAGAATCCGTGTCTCCATTAAGTGCCAGTTGATAATTAGTTTTATCTTTCGAACGGTTATTCCAACTAGTCACTAATTTTTCTAAACTCGCATTTAAGCCTAAGTCATCCACATCTACGGGGCGTAACCGTGTTAACAAATTACGTAATACCGTCATCATATGCTGAGTAATAGGACTGATTGTTTTAACTTCTATAGCTAGATCAGGGTGTTGTTCTTTTGCTGTTTGATGGATAGAAGCTGTTATCGCATTGATTCCAGCTAAACACTGACCAAACTCGTCATGCAATTCTCGGGCAATATAACGATGCTCATCTTGTTGGATATTCATCAGTTTTAATGCCAGCTGTTTATTACTCATAATGGCTGCTTCTTGGCTGCGCGCCAGTTCATTTATAGCATCACTGGTATGTTTCCACTCTTTAATTGAAAAAGAAGGTAAGCGAGTATCAAGTTCGCCATTACGCATCTTTTCTAAGCCTGCCACAATCAGTTGAGCGGGTTTAAGCATATTATTAATCGTTAAATAAACCAGAATACAAACTGCAAAAATACTGACAAACAAAACACCAATAATAGCCTGTAGATTATTCCATGCCCGTGCTGTTTGCACCTGTGTATTGAGCGTGACTAAAATTGAACCATACGCCATGGCATTAAAATAAATATCTTTTTTGACTTCAAAGCTAGCGTCAAAAAAATACTGATATAAAGAGCCAAACCAAACAGGCCATGTTTGCTCTGTTACCGTGCTTTGATCACATAAACTTCGTTGACGTTTTTTCGATAAAGATACAAATTGAATGCACGAACCCGATAAGCCAATGATGTCAGACCATAGCTCTGTATTAGGAAATGAATTAGATGAATCATATCTGCTAAACATTTGTAACAACTGGCTATTCATCTGTTTTTCAATGCTATTCGCGGTGAATGTTGCTTCAGATATAGCCTGTTGATTAGCGTGATAAAGCACATAAAAAGAACTGGCTGTTAAACAAAGCGAAGCAATTAATACTATTTTATATAAAAGTTGTACTTTTAAGTTCATAAACTCTACTTAATAAAGGCTATTTATCAGCTAGTTTAGGGTTTAAAGCCAATACATTAAAGACAAAATATCACCGCCGGGAAATTTGCCCGAGATTAACAGGCAAATTTAAGGTTACCCCTAGCTAGCTGCAACGTATTATTTGTTCAACTAATAAATAACTAGTGGAGAGTGAAAAGTGGAAGCATTATTAATAGGTGGCGTAGCCACGGCAATGGCATTGATTTTATCAGCTTGGTTAATGACCTTTGCAAAATGGTATCCCATTGCGGGTATTGATGGCACATTTGATTTTGCCACCATGATTCGTGCCCATGTTGATTATGCCTTAATGTCACTATTTAATTTTGGTTTTTATGGCGCCGCGATGGGAGCGGGTATTGAACTCCCTATTATTGCCTGTTGGTGTGTCGCTATTGGTGGCTTCACCAACCCGACTATTTTTGTAGTCGCCGCCTTAGATGAAAACTTCTGGGATAAAATGATTTGGAAAGTCCTATCTGGAATCAGCTTTTTAATTACTACTGTAGGATTCGTTTGGATTGCAATAACGTTTGTAAAATACGCTTTATCTGTGTGGTAAGCTCTTGCCAATATTAAATCTGAACCGTTACCTTTAAAGTCTGCTTGACACATAATTTATCGAAAGACTTTATTGCATGATAAAAAACTCTAAACCGGCTAGGAACAAGGCATTACAAAACAAGGATTTGTTTATACCCCCCTACAAATTACTGATTACTCGTGATTAAAGTAGCCATAATGTTTAAACAGCTGCTATATTAAGCCATAATTATTTTTCTGCATGGATGCTCAAATGTCTTGGATAACAGCGGCGATTCAACGCCTTTTTTTTGCCGGTAATACCGAACTAACATCTCCATCTTCCACCGTAGTCAGCCCCGCCTTAGATAGTCAAGTTCTAGGTCTTGAACCAGAGACAGCATTACTTGAAAGCCTAAGCCAAGATCAGGTAAAAGAACTGTTTTACCAAGTTGGTTTGGGCCAAGCGGAACTGCATCAGGAACTGGTTAGCTCCGATAAAAAATTACTGGTTAAATTGAGCAAAGAATTGGGTGATGATAGTCAATTAAACCAATATGCACCGAGACTACCTAGAGTGGTGCCACAATTATTACGTAGCTTACGTGACCCCTCTTCCTCAGCACAACAACAAGCGGAAATTATCAGCCAAGATCCCGTTATTGCCGCCAGTATTTTACGCGTGGCTAATAGCTCAAAATTCAGCTATAACAGGCCTAAAATCAATAGTTTCCAACGTGCTCTGGTGACATTGGGCAATAACGAAGTCCGGGCGCTATTATCGACCGTTTCTATGCAACCAATAATGGAAGTGAGCAGTGAAAGTTACACTGACTTTGGGGCTCTTATCTGGCAAAATGCACTAAGTGCAGCTGTGTGTGCGAAGAGCCTGTCTGCCCAACATGGTGTTGATCCCTTTCAGGCTTATATGGCAGGTTTAATCCATAATATTGGTGCTAGTACTATTTTTCTTCGGCTGATAAATCAAGCCGATAACAACGCCCCAGCCCCAAGCTTAATCTTCCAAACGATTGAACAACTTGCAGCTACTATAAGCACTAAGCTAGCTCGATTATGGGAATTTGATCAGGATATTATTCAAGCTTTAACTGAGCTTGAGCAAGGAAGTACTGATAAGTCTCAACTAGGAAAGCTACTCGAACTTAGCCAGAATCTGAGCCAAGGCTACAGCTTGTGGCAACACGACTTGCTCAGCCAAGAACAAGTTAATGCACTCTTATTTGAATACCGACAGCCGAAGAACCGTTTTGAACAGCTAAATAAGTTATTAGCTGACTAAAGAAATAGGCAAGAGAAGTAATTATTTTTTAAACTATTTCAACTTGCCTAACTTCATGTCCTATTGGCAGCTATCAATCAGGTATCGGAGATGAAAAGTTAAAAGTATCAGATAAAAAATCTGCAGCAGGATGTTTACTTAACTGTTCTGCAATTCTAGAGGCTTGTTTTCGACTAACATCAATAACAATAATCACTTCTCCGGCATCCAAGTGCTTATTAAACACACCTTTAAAGTATTCATCCCAAGAACCACCGGCTGCTGTAGCTAACACTTTGACTAAAACAAAAGCCATGCAGCTGACAATAACAACACCATAAGTACTCACGCCAATGGCATCAAATACAAACAGTAATGTCAGTAGAACAACACAAAATGCGAATATAGCGATATAGGTAGATCTTTTTTTTGCAGCAATAATATCTGTTTTATCAATACTTTGTGCACCATGAAGGTGATGAGTGCTAATACCATTTTCATCTCGAGAAAAGACAAAGAAATGATGGTCATCAATGCCTAAGCTATGTACTTCTTGTGAGATTAGCTCAGCATCATCCAAACTTTTTGTTGCATAGAATAAGCGTTTCATATTACACCTCCCCCGTTTATTTGGAATATTGTTAGGAGGCTTAGGGCTAACTTATTGTTTCGGCTTCCTTACAATACTTTACATTAAGCATAGCATAGAATATCAACTATATGGCCTCTGATTTTTATTTATATTTTTCATTGAAATCTTGTAACACATTGCTAACACAGGAAAAATAATTTACTTAAATTATGGGGGACGAGAAAAGCCCAACGTTTCCCATCCCCCTTTAGGATGACTGGTTCTNATTTTATTTCGCTACAGGCTCAGCATCCATACCATCATAAGAATCCAAACCATTTTGATCGGCAAAAATATAAAACTCATCATTTCGTTGATCTAATGATTTACTATTATGAATTTCGACCTTTTCAATATGCAGATAAAATAAATCAGCTTCATTTTCATCTTCTTTTTCTTCCTGAAATATATCCACAACGGTGTAACCCATTGCTTGAATTTTAGGTACCACTGATTCTAATTTAGCAGGGTCATTATCCGTARAGAAATAGCCCCAAAGAAGTGGTTCAGATACATCCCACTGATCTTGTTCAATAATCTCATTGAACATTTCATCAAGCTGCTCAATAGTTATATTTTTACCTGGTATATCACTCATGATTTTATTCCCCGTACTAAAATTAAAACTTAAACAGCTTCTTAAAAGCTGAATTACCTATCAAATAGAGTTAAACCAACATATTCTAGTTCAATCTAATAATCATTACCGCCACACCATTTATGCTATTTTTTCTCAGCCCGGACTCCCATCAAATGCTCGACCTTTTCCACATTCTTAAAACCAGCCACTTTGAGCCTACGAATAACCCCATCGACAAAACTACTACCCTTCTTGATTACATGTGGGTTTCCAGTGTAATGAAAAAGTCGTCCGCCTCGGCGTAGCACTCTAAATATCTCTCGATAGAACTCTTCACCATAGAGCTCGCCTGCAAGAGAAAAACGCGGTGGATCGTGAATAACTGAATCGAACGAAGCATCTTCCATTGGCCGAATCAACTCAAAACTACTACCCTGACGCTGCACAATGCCCTTTTTCCCCAAATCATTTGACCAAGGGTTCTGAGCACGCAGCCCCATCACCTCTCGGCTTAACTCAATACTCAACACCTCACTTGCACCTATCCTGTGAGCTGCAATAGCCGCATAACCTAGCCCACTGCAACAATCGAGTACTTTATCCCCCTTACGCACCGCCTGCTGAGCCATCTCGGAAGCACTCCTAAAAGGATCCGTTCCCTTAGATATATGCATTTTCACACCACTAATTTCTAGCAGAGGCGCTCCAGCCGTAGGAACAAGCTTATAGTAGCCTGCACTGCGATCTTCAAGTGGAACCATATCACCATCTCGACAGAGGTAGATTCTCTGGGTCTTCTTAACAATTTTTTTCAGTTGAATAGTAGAAAGTCGATTATCCTCATCGAGCACTAACTGCTGCTCATTGATAGCAACGTCCTGTTGCGAAAGATTCAGATCAGTAGAAATTCTGACAGAAGACAGTCCTTTAGCAATGGCTTGCAGCGCCAGTTGAGCATTTAATGTATGAAGGTAGTACTCAGACATAGTGTTCTTTTATCTAGTAAGAAATATTGACGGTACTATACACCTTAAGTATTCATATTCTTAGTTAAATAAGCCATTGAATCAATAATTAATGACTGTAAACATCACATCTTTCATTTTGACTAAATCAACATTTCAATATCAGCTATGAGTGAGCCAAGCTAATACTGGATGTCTTGTTAACAATAAGCTTTACGCCTTCAAACCCTGAACCACATCATTTAGTTCAGCCGCCAACTCGGCATTAGTAATTTTATTACTATCTAAATCAAAATTGTCGTAAAAACTAGGCAAAGAAAAACGTCCTACCACCTCACCACCAAAATGCGGCATTGACTGAGAAGCCACCTCCAATACATTTCTAGCACCGCCAGGACCAGGCGAGGTAGACAGTAAGACCATTGGCTTATTTAAGTAAACTTTAGGGTTAATTCGGGAACACCAATCAAACAAATTTTTATAGGCTGTCGTATAAGTGCCATTATGCTCAGCAAACGAAATAATAACTGCATCGGCACCTTCAATTTTTTCTAAAAATTGCTTAGCCAACTCAGGCTTGCCAATTTCAGCTTCTTTATCTTCACTAAAAAGTGGCAGTTCATAATCATTAATATCGATAATTTCTACCGTAAAACTATCAAGTAAACTTGAAGCATAAGCAACCAATTTCTTATTGATTGATTTACGGCTACTACTCGCCGAAAAAGCAATTAACTTCATATTATTTCCTTTTTTTAATTTGATGAAATCAAAGGTACAGCTAAACTTGACAACTATAATTGAAGAGTAACATTTTAATTCACGCTTTAATTTAGTTGCCGTACAAATTGAGTCTAATGTATTTTCAGCTAGACATACATCAAACACTCTAATCCTATTTATTCTCCCCCTATCTTACTTTAAAAGTTTTTCATTTCATTTTAATTACTCTCCATAGAAAAACAGCCTTAATATTGATTCAGATCATATATCTAGAACTAACAAAGTTCTAAAATAGATCATGTAGGAGGTTAAATAGCTAAGGAATTAAAGCTCAATAATATGTAATTAATTTTATGAGAGAGATGATATGAAAATTAAAACTCTAATACTTTATTTGTTTTTTATTTCAACAATTGCCTGTTCTTCGTCAATTTTAGCAAATGATGAACCCGTGAAACCTATTGCTCCTGTAAAAGAAATTAATCTGGGGCAAGTCGAATTAGGTAAAAAGTTATTTTTTGATCCTAGACTATCAAGGTCTGGGTTTATTTCCTGTAATTCTTGTCATAATTTAAGTATGGGAGGAACAGACAATTTAAAAACATCCATAGGTCATAAATGGCAGCAAGGTCCTATTAATTCACCAACGGTACTTAACTCCAGTCTTAATATTGCTCAATTTTGGGATGGCCGCGCTGCTGATTTAAAAGAACAAGCCGGTGGTCCTATTGCTAACCCAGGAGAAATGGCCTCAACACATACCCTAGCGCTGGATGTATTACAGTCCATACCGGCGTATGTAAGGGAATTTAAACAAGTCTTTGGTACAACAGAGATAAATATAGAATATGTTACAGAGGCTATCGCTGAGTTTGAAAAAACCTTGGTTACACCCAATTCTCGTTTTGATCAATGGCTACTAGGTGATGAAAATGCTATTACCAGTACAGAACTTGCAGGATACTCATTATTTAAAAATATAGGTTGTATTGCATGCCACAATGGCGAATCATTAGGTGGCAATTCATTCCAGAAAATGGGTCTAGTATCTCCTTATGTGACAACGAATAAAGCAGAAGGGCTTTTTGGCGTTACAGGAAAAGATATGGACCGCTTCAAGTTTAAGGTCCCCACTCTACGTAATATAGAACTAACCTATCCATACTTTCATGATGGTGAAGCAGCAACGCTTACAGAAGCCGTAAGTATTATGGGTAAACTACAATTAGGCCAAAATTTCACTCAGGAAAATAATGCTAAAATTGTCGCCTTTTTAAAAACATTAACAGGAGACCAGCCCTCTTTTATTATTCCTCTTCTGCCGGCTTCTGTTGATAAAACACCTAAGCCAACTCCATTTGATTAACTTTTTTAATTAAGCTTAGCTTGTGAATAAAAAATCAGTGATCTTGTATTTATTTTTATATTATTGTTCACTTTAAAGCTCAAGGGGGCAAGGTAGTCCCTACCCCCTTGTATTATAAAAACCAGTGGCAGAATACTTATCTGAATTTACAGTATCCAATGGCGATTGATAAAAGGGAAGCGTCACCTTTAATTGCCCATAGGTAACTAACGTTCCTATAAGCGGTGTGTCTTTTTACGTCTACTGTATAGGCTGGTTAGGCATTTTTTATTTGCATATCCAAAGTACTAAGCTGAACAATAATGCTAATTAACTTTTTACCATTGTCGGTGAGAGAATATTCTGTTCTTGGAGGCACTTCGGCATAAGACTGTTTTTGCAATAAGCCATAGTCGGTTAACTTACGTAACCTCTCAGAAAGAACCTTTTTTGATATCCCTGCTATATGGCGTTCTAATTTCCCTGGTCGAATAACATTGTCTGCAACAGCTTTTAAAACGGATACCGACCACTTGCAACCAATAACCTCTTCTAATTGACGATAGACTGATTGATTTGTCTGCGGATCATTTTTTATCTTCTTAATTATCAATACTTTACACCATTATGTTACTAGGGAACCAAAATGTGCCTGCTTTCGCAGCGCATAAAAATGAAATTACAATATACGGCGAAAACGTAATTTACCCAAATTTAATTTAGGAGATTTAACCCATGAAGACTAAAGCAATATTTCATCATGCAGCTTACTCGATTTATTTAAATACCGAGCAACAAGTTATTGATGCATTCGATAAGAATCGTTACAAAATTGAAATCGTACATTTAAGTCAAGATAAAGTGAAGGGAGCTTAGCAATGTCAAAATTATCATTAATTACAGTATTAGCAACAGTCAGTATTGTATTGCCTACCTATGCAGACAGCCAGCATTCAGGGGGCATTCATTCACCTAAAAATGAGGCGATACTAGCTCCATTTGATATTATCCATACAAAAATCACTACCGACGGTAATATTGCTACCTTTCACATGATGGTTTCAAGCAAGGCTGGTTCAAGCACACCGTTACCTATAGGCCAGTTAGCCGGTAGTGATGTGTTTTCTTATGTATGGCCAACGTCCATTGATAGCTATGAAGTTGGGTTCGAAAAAAATGCAGGTATTCTGGCTCTAGCAGTAACATCTCATCCTGATTTTGATGATACTCCCCTCTATGATGAAAATGGTGATGGCAACGTCGGCAATGATGGCAACGTATGGCACAGTCATTGGGTAGTATTACAGCCTAATGAGCAATGTGGAAAAGGTGCTCTGGGTGTCGTTGATATACCGAAAGGTGCAACACCACGCCTTCCCAAAACCTGGCCGGGTCTGCCTATTCTTTTAGATAGTCCAGGCTGGAGCCCGACGTTCGATATGAAAGCTGTCGAAGTACGTGTGCCATTCGATAACATTGGCGCCGTGAACAGTTCTACTTTTGATGGCGTTACTGCTGGCCTTCGTATCAATCAGAGTGTCCATGCACCGTTACTATGTGTTGTCGATGTAATGGATATTGCATCTGGTGACTTGAGTTTGCCGGGTAAAGTTAACGAATAGAAATTTTACACATTAACCCCCTCCATATTCGGCTTCAGTCTGAATATGGAGGATTTTTATTGCTAAAAAAACGAAGAATCAAGGGCTCAGCCGACTTGATTTACTGCTTATTGTATTCTTCACTTTTTCTATCACCACCGTGTGAGGTTAATTTAGTAACTCTTGAAATTAACTGGCTTATTTTATGATGGAAGTCTTCACCACCATACACTTCCCCACGCAAGGTAGCGGTTTCTATTTTATTTTCTTGTTCAGGTAACAGGGCTAATTCATCAAATAATTGCTGATAGCGAGTATAGCGTTCCTCAGAACTTAAACCTAGCGCCTGATAAAGCATATGCTCAGTAATTAACTTATCTGTTTGACCCAAGGCATTATGCGAATAACTAGACCATTGATAATCACTAATTGTTTTAACCATCTCAGCTTTAACAGGGTTCATTTCAATATATTTATATAAAGAAAATAGGTGATTATCACTGTCTACTAAGCATGACTTAAACCTCCCCTCCCAAATCGTGCCTGTTCGTTGATACTTAACATTGAAGTATCGGACATATCTATTAGCCATAGATTGCATAAAACGACTTAAGTCAGTTTTGTCTTTTGGTGTAATGAGTAGGTGCAAGTGATTGGTCATAATTACATAGGCATGCAACTGACAATTCGATTTAGAAAGGGCAAACTCTAAATCTTCTTTTATACGAATGAAGTCTTCTTCAGATTTGAATATATCCTGCTTGTTATTACCCCGG
>NVVP01000061.1 GCA_002402245.1 Gammaproteobacteria bacterium
CAGGCATCGACCAAGCCAGTCGTCCACATTTATTTGAACCATTCACTCAAGCCGATGAAAATATAGCCCGCAAGAATGGCGGCACAGGATTAGGCTTAGCGATATCAAAACAGCTGGCAGAACTAATGTCAGGAGAAATTGGTTTTTGCAGCGAAAAAGGGTTTGGATCTCGATTCTGGTTTACGGCACGCTTAACCACCGATCAGCCCTCTGCGCCCCTAACACCAAAATCAACATCCACATCAAAACAGCCCCTAGCAATGCCGTCCATTTCACAGCAACAACGTCCAGCACAAATATTTTTGGCCTATGAAAATGCGCATTTAGGTGAATTAATTCAAACTCACGGCATTCACAACAAAATGCATTTGAACGTAAGCTTTGGAGAGCAAGAATTAATTGACGCCCTCTCCACCGCCTCCCTTAACGCTCACCCCCCAAGCCTAATTTGCATCGATATCGACCTAAAAAATCTATCACTGATTTAGGTGATAAATTAGATGCTGATGAAAAAGTGAAAATTGAAGCTGCAGTTGAAGCCTTAGAAGAAGCAGTAAAAGGTGAAGATAAAGCAGATATCGAAGCAAAAACAGCAGCATTAACAGAAGTATCTGGTAAATTAGCTGAACAAGCTTATRYTRARMRYKYARAAGCCGSTGMRGCWSCRRAAGAAGYGGCTAAAGAAGCGGCTAAAGAAGCAGCTGATGATGTGGTTGATGCTGAGTTTGAAGAAGTAGATGACGACAAAAAATAACCGTTAATTTAGGTTATTTGTTCGATGAACAGGCGTAGGCATTTCCTACGCCTGTTTTGTTGTATTTAAAGGTATTAGAATTAAGTTCAGGTAAACAACGATGGCTAAACAAGATTATTACGAAACACTCGGTGTCTCTCGTACAGCAACTGCCGCTGAATTAAAAAAAGCATATCGTCGTATGGCGATGAAATTTCATCCCGATCGTAATCCTGATAATGCCGATGCGGAAGAACATTTCAAAGAAGCTAAAGAAGCCTACGAAATATTATCAAATGCTCAAAAACGAGCAGCCTATGATCAATTTGGTCATGCCGGTGTAGATCAATCTGCCGGTGGTGGTCATCGTGGGGCAGGTGGATTTAGTGATATTTTTGGTGATGTATTCAATGATATCTTTGGTGCATCAGGTGGTGGCAGACAAAACCACCGAGGTGCTGACTTACGTTATCACTTAGATTTAACACTTGAAGAAGCCGTTGCAGGCACAACTACAGAAATCCGTATTCCGGTTAATGTTGACTGTAAACCATGTGATGGTAGTGGCGCTAAAAAAGGTTCAAAACCTGTTGCATGTTCGACCTGTGCGGGCCATGGCCAAGTGCTTATGCAACAAGGGCCTTTCCAAGTTCAGCAACCCTGTCCACATTGTGGTGGTACAGGCCAAACAATTAAAGATCCATGTCCTGATTGTCATGGACAAGGACAAATCCAAGAACATAAAACRCTGTCRGTGAAAATACCTGCGGGTGTTGATACTGGCGACCGTATTCGTCTAAGTGGCGAAGGTGAAGCYGGMACRGGTGGTGCMGGTCCAGGTGACCTTTATGTTGAAGTTCAAGTGCARCGYCATGACGTGTTYACTCGTGATGCCAATCACCTTTATTGTGATGTRCCTATTAGCTTTGTCACTGCAAGCTTAGGYGGCGAAGTTGAAGTACCCACTTTAGGAGGCAAAGCAAGTCTWAAAATTCCWGATGGYACTCAAACAGGYACKCARTTCCGTCTTCGAGGCAAAGGAATCAAGTCTGTACGTGGCGGTCCTATCGGTGATTTRATGTGTCGCGTTATYCTTGAAACACCGGTTAAACTATCTAAATCTCAAAAAGARCTATTAGAACAGTTTGATAAAACCTTACARGGTAGYAGTCATAGYAARCACAGTCCTAAACACAGTTCATGGCTGGATGGCGTGAAAAAGTTTTTTGATTAATAGCSCTATACCCGTGACCAATCAAGATACAGGTTTATAGCACTCACACTGAATACGCTAGCGGCGTTATAATAGTGAGTAATAGATCTTCTCTATTACATCACTATTATGCCTTGCTGGCCCATCCATTATATGCACTAAAAACATGTACTTTGAATGATAACGGGTATATAAATTAAGTCTACAAGATAAAAGGTAAACATTATGGCCGTACGTATCGCAATCAATGGTGCAGCAGGAAGAATGGGCCGTTGCTTAATTCAAGCGGTTGAGCAAACAGAAGGCCTAGAACTAAGTGCCGCTATTGACCGCCAAGATTCAAGCCTAGTCGGTGCTGATGCAGGAGAAGTAGCAGGCGTTGGTAAACTTAATGTCGCCATAACAGCTGATATTATTGCTGCCACTAAAGTCTCAGATGTACTGATTGACTTCACTTTACCTGAAGTCACCATTGCTTTACTGCCTCATTGTATTGCTAACCAGTGCCACTTAATAATTGGTACTACCGGCTTTACTGATGAACAAAAAGCCAGTATTGACCTCGCAGCACAACAAGTATCAATGGTATTAGCCCCTAATATGAGTGTAGGTGTAAATCTTACCCTTAAATTATTAGATATTGCAGCCCGCGTATTAGGCGATGATGTCGATATTGAAATAATGGAATCTCATCACCGTCATAAAGTAGATGCACCTTCAGGGACTGCTTTACGAATGGGTGAAGTGGTTGCTGATGCTTTAGGCCGTGACTTAAAAGAATGTGCTGTTTATGGCCGAGAAGGCCGTACCGGTGAACGTGATCGTAAAACGATTGGTTTTGCTACCGTGCGTGCCGGTGATATTGTTGGCGATCATACTGTACTCTTTGCAGGTGAAGGCGAACGAGTTGAAATCACTCATAAAGCCTCAAGTCGCATGACCTTTGCATTAGGTGCAATGCGTGCATCAAGCTGGATAATGAAACAACAGTCAGGCTTATTTGATATGCAAGACGTGTTGAGCTTACGTGATTAATATAAGATAAACACAAGCCTCAGAAATGGGCAGTTAAATTAAAAATGTCTCTTGGGCACGTTAAATTACCTTGGCTTTACATTACTTAATTTATGTAGCTATAATTATAACGTACTTGTTTCCATCGTAGGAATAATTCCAAGCCATGGAAATATAACAAGAAAATATACCGAGCTATGCAAGGATGCCAAGCTATGGAAGGAAAACATGTTTTAATTGTAGATGATGTTGCAGAAAATATTCAAGTAGCAATGAATATTTTGCAAGAAGATAATTATGACTTCTCATTTGCAAATAGTGGTGAAAAAGCAATCTCTATTCTGCAAGAGAGCAGCATAAATTTCGATCTAATTTTGTTAGACATTATGATGCCAAGAATGGATGGTTATGAAGTCTGTGAATATTTAAAAGCATCACCACAATGGCAAGATATTCCCGTTATTTTCTTAACCGCAAGAACAGATGCAGAGTCAATTTCTCGAGGTTTTGAGGCGGGGGGTGTTGATTATATTCTTAAACCTTTTCATCCTACTGAATTATTGGCACGCGTCAGAAATCATATTGAGCTATATTACGCTAAAAAAATTCTTAAGCAGCAGAATATAGATCTTGAGGTTAAATCTCATCATGCAAAGCGTCGATTTTTATCTGAGTTAGAAAATAATCAAAAAGAAATAATTCATGTCTTAATATCGTTGATGGAGGCGGCATCAGAAGAAACCGGCCAACATATTCAACGAGTAGCTGAAATATCATCCTTATTGGCTCAATACCACCCTAGCTTAAATGAAGAAGATGCAGATATTTTATATCATGCCTCTCCGATGCATGATATTGGTAAAATGACGCTCCCTCAAGAGATAATTTACAAGCCAGGTAGATATACTGAGGAAGAGTTTAAATTAATGAAAAGCCATGCCCATAATGGTTATAAATTATTATGCCATTCTGGACGTAAGTTTACCAAAGCCGCAGCCATAATTGCTTATGAGCATCATGAAAAGTGGGATGGAAGTGGCTATCCTAGAGGGCTCAAAGGTGAAGACATTCATATTTATGGACGCATTGTAGCCTTGGCAGATGTGTTTGACGCCTTAACTCATAAACGCTGTTACAAAGAAGCATGGGATATGGAAGAAGTACTGGCCTATATAAAGAATCACCGAGAAACGCAGTTTGATCCTAAGTTAATCGATATTTTCTTCAACCATCTAGCTGAATTTGAGTCTATTTCTAGAATATCGTAATGAGACATTATTACGAACTCAATTATAACGCTATAGGATAAATTATCCCTCCTATGAAACCTTATCAGGTTAAATTAAAGCGTTTTCTACTTTTGGTACTGACTCTTTTTTCCTTCTTGAGCTCTGGCATTGTAGGTTCAGCAGAGTTAACGACCTTATCTACCGCCAAGTTAACGATGGAGGAGATGATCTGGATAGAACAACACCCTCAAGTTATTGTCGCAGGCAGTGACAACTGGCCACCTTTTAGTTTTGTAAATGAACAGGGAAAATATACGGGTATAGCCCGTGACTATTTAACCTTACTCAGCCAAAAGACAGGACTGAAATTCAAAGTCGATATTGATATTTGGGACAATAGCCTGCAAAAAATACGTGATAAAAAAATAGACCTTATATCTACTATTTATTACACCGAAGATCGTGCTGAATATCTAAACTATACTGAGTCTTATTTTGAAGTATTAGATTATTTTTTTGTACGAGATGATCTTGGTGTAAAGGTTTTTGATGATTTAAATAGTAAACGTGCAGCTATTATCAAAGGTTATGCCCACAAAGAAATCTTAACTAAACACTTGCCTGGAATAACGCTAGTAACAGTGGACTCATTAGGTGCCGCCATTGATGCGGTATTAGAGAATCGTGCCGACATGCTTTACGATACCTATGGCGTACTTTCTTATACACTTAAGAAAGAAGGTATTAATACCATCATTCCATTTAAATCCACACGAGAAATTATTGGTACCAATCCACTACATTTTGTTAGTCGAAAAGATTATCCCGAATTAGCAGCTATTATTCAAAAAGGACTTGATGCTTTTACGCCAGAAGAAAAACGGCAAATCTCTGACCAATGGTTAGGCCCTAACACCGAAGATAATCATCTAGAAATAGGACTCCAGTTAAGTGCATTTGAGCAACAATGGATTATAGATAATCCCGTTATTCATTATGGTGCCGAAAGAGATTGGCCGCCTTATGACTTTGTTAATTCGCAACAACAACACGATGGTTTAATCAAGGATTATTTAATAGTCATAGGTCAAATGTCTGGGTTGAGGTTTGAGCCTATTATTGATGATTGGAATGTATTACTCGAACAAGCAAAACAACAACAAATTGATTTATTGCCAGCCATGTATTTCTCACCTTCTCGTTTAGAATTTTTTAACTTCACTCAACCATATGCTTCATTATTAGAATATTTTTTTATTAGAAATGATGTGTCTGCAGAAAACATGGCAGATTTAAATGGTAAAACAGTGGCAATTCCAAAGGGCTATTTGAGTATTGAGATTGTTAAGAAAAATTTTCCCAAAATACACATATTAGAAGTTGATAATTTAGAAGCCGCTATAGAAAGTGTCATTGAGAAAAAAGCAGACTTATTACTCGAATCACATGCGGTTGTTAATTATCTCCTACAAAAAGCCAGTATTTCAACGATAAGGCCTTTTAAAGCACTTCGCTCAGAAGGTAATAGAAAGTTATTTATGGCTGTACCGAAAAACAAGCCGATGTTAGTAGCCATTTTGGATAAAGCATTACTAGCAATGCCGGTAGAAAAAAAACAGGAAATATATCGGAAGTGGTTAGGATTTCAAYCAGAAAAGATCACCCTGTTAACAGAGCAAGAACAACAATGGTTAAATAAGCATCCTATTATTAACTTAGCCAATGATCCAGATTGGCCGCCTTATGAATTTGTTGATAAATCAGGAGAATTACAAGGTTTAACGGCTGATATTCTTAAATTGGTAGAACAAGAGTTAGCTATAAAATTTAATACAATCACTGACTATAAATGGGCTGAAATATTAAATAAATTAAAAGACCATCAGCTTGATATGGTTAGTAGCATTGTGCAAACACCAGAAAGAGAGCTTTATTTAAAATTCACTAAAGCCTATATGGTTTCTCCCAGTGTTATTTTTGTCCGTAAGGGTAATAACAGTATAAACAGTTTTAGTGATTTGAATGGCAAAACAGTCGTGGTAGAAAATAAATTTCATACTCATGAAAAATTACGCAATGACTATCCCAAAATTAAACTGCTTGTTGTGGCTAATACGTTGGCAGCAATACAGGCTTTGTCCTATGGTAATGCTGATGCTTATGTGGGTAATCAAGGCACCGCTAGCTGGAAGGCGGAGCATAATGCTATTACCAATTTAAAAATTGTCGGTAGTTCAGGATTAGAAGATACCAATCTCAGGTTAGCAGTTCGTGATGATTGGCCCCTATTTCAAGGCATTTTAAATAAGGCTTTGGCCTCTATTCCAGAAGCAGAGCTATCAGCTATACGCCATAAATGGTTGGGGCTTGATTCAGCCACTCAACATGTTGAATTAAGTGCTATTGAGCGACAATGGCTAGCTAAACATGCAACAATACGTTTTGTTGGAGATCCTAGCTGGCTTCCCTATGAAGCTCTTGATGAGAAAGGAAATTATATAGGTATTATTTCCGCCTATTTAAAGCGAGTTGAGCAAAAACTGGGCATTACTTTTGAGATTATTCCATCCCCAACATGGACAGAGTCCATCGCTAAAATTAGCAGTGGTAATGCTGATATGTTATCGAAAACAAATAATTCTAATTTAACATCACATCTACTTACTACCCATCCATACCTTTCTAGTCCGGTTATTATTGTGATGAATAATAATGAGAATTATGTGGAAACGATTGATCAGATAAAAAATAAAAAGATAGCCCTGATAAAAGGCTATGGTTATGTAGCAAACATTATCAAACATTATCCTGACTTGGATATTCAGTTTGTGGATACCATTCAAGATGGCCTTACTGCTGTTTCAACCGGAGAAGTTGATGCCCTTTTTTCCACTTTAGTTCCTGCTAGTTATTATATTTCGGAGTTAGGCATACATAATGTACGGATAGTAGGTAAAACTGAATTTAACACTGAGGCAACGTTTGGCATTAATCCTGAATTAGCCCCATTAGTCCCTTTATTTAACCGAGCATTAGCAGCCATCAGTCAGGGCGAGAAGCAGACTATTCTCGATACTTGGGGGCAACATAAATACACCGAAAAAACTAATGTGAATTATGTTTTAGCGATAAAAATTACTATCCTATTTCTATTTGTTATTTCAGCCATAATATTTTGGAATAGAAAGTTAGCTAAAGAAGTATCACTGCGGAAAGAAGCTGAAAACCAAATGCAGGACTTGATTGATACGATTCCTTTACAGATCACCGTTACCGCACTGGATGGCTCTATTTTGGTGGCTAATCCGAAAGTATTGAAAGACTATAAGATTAATAAAAATGATCTTGAACGTTTTAATATGATGAATTTTTATAGTAATTCAACAGATCGTCACCAAGTGATGGCAGAACTAAAAAAGAAAGGGAAAATAGATCAGAAAATTATTCCATTTAAACAAATAAATGGTGAGGATCATTCCATGATGGTATCTATTATGCCGGTTTATTATCGTCAACAAGATTGCTTACTTGGCATTGCTGTTGATATTACCGAGCGACTTGAAATGGAACAAGCCTTAAAAAAGGCTAAAGAAAGTGCTGAAACAGCAAGCCATGCAAAGTCTGAATTTTTAGCTAATATGAGCCATGAAATTCGTACCCCGATGAATGCCATTATTGGCTTTACCGATCTACTGTATGACCAAATTGAACAGCCTAAGTTAAAATCATTTGTTAAAACGATTCAATCTTCCGGTAATGCTCTATTACTATTGATTAATGATATTTTAGACTTATCTAAAATAGAGGCAGGTAAAGTAAATATCGATAAAACAGCCTGCAACCCCTATGATTTATTTAATGAACTAGCTAATATTTTCATGATAAATATGAAAAATAAAGGCTTAGATTTTATATTGGTAGTCGCCTCTGATATYCCCCAAAKATTGATGTTGGACAACGCTCGTTTACGTCAAGTATTACTYAATATTATTGGYAATGCMGTTAAGTTTACCGAGCAAGGWTMTATTCGTTTAACAGCAAAAATTKCTCATAAAAATAGTATTRCTAACAAGCTAGATTTAGAARTTTCAATTACAGACTCWGGTATAGGCATTCCRGAGAAACAGTTACAGAATATATTTAACGAATTTGAACAAGTGGAAGGACAAAGCCAAGCTAAATTTGGYGGTACKGGCTTAGGATTATCWATTAGTCGRCGMTTAACSGCYTTAATGGGWNNGGAGATANNACCGTTAACAGTWCRGTARRMAMRGGRTCWTGYTTCACMGTGATATTAARARATGTTGATATCGCMYCRAYACAACAMMRTGTRGACMTWACMGGTGAYGYGSCGRTGGGAGYGCCACTATTTTCACCTGCCACTATTTTAGTAGTTGATGATGTTGCTAGTAACCGATTATTACTCAAAGAAATTTTTGCAGGTACAGCGCTTACCCTACTAGAAGCTGAAAATGGTCAACAAGCCGTAGAGTTAGCCCGTAAACAGACTATAGATTTGATTTTAATGGATATTAGAATGCCGGTAATGGATGGTTATCAAGCTGCCACAAAAATTAAAACGTTTAGTTCTGTTCCTATTTTGGCATTAACGGCATCAGTGATGGAAGAGGAACATGGTCAGGTAAAAGCTGAAAACTTTGAAGACTTTTTGAGAAAGCCAATATTACGATCTGAGTTATTTAAAGCTATGCAGCCATTCCTAAATAATAAAGTGATGGAACAAGATAATCTACAACAAGAAATTACACTTGAATTATCAATTGAAGAACGAGAAGTTTTACCTCAAGTATTGAATAAATTAAACCAATACAAAACTAAATGGGAAGAGGTTTATAACAGTAATAATTTGGCGGCAATAAAGGATTTTTCTATTAAATTAAAATCGCTTGCCGAACAATATAATATTAGCTTTATTTTAGACTATAGTAATGAATTGCTAGAAAAAACTGATGCTTTTGATATAGCTGGAATTAATCAGCTATTAGGCGAGTTTCCTACTCTGCAACTTAGCCTAAAAGCGGTAGAAAATGAGACGTTAACAAAGAAAAATTAGTAGTGTATCAACCAAATAAAAGTAACAGGCAAAAAAATACCCTCTATAGAGGGTATTTTTATATCTAGCCTTCTAAGAAACTATTCTTAGAAACGGCGACCAACACCGATTCCCCAAACAACAGGGTTCACATCAACATCGATATCTGCTGTATTAACTAATGCAATACCAGAGAACTTAGCTGTAGTATCCATATCAATGTATTTCACATCTAAGTTAACAAACCAATCATCATTAATAGCAATATCAACACCGGCTTGTGCCGCTAATCCCCATGMAMKTTMSRWKMWMRMYTYRRCWMYASSYWSWYMSRMTWKYYCKYYYMCWYMYYCMWMAAAGAAATAAGTGTAATTCAGACCTAGGCCAACATAAGGACGGATATTTGAATCAGGTGCGAAGTGATATTGTAAGGTTAATGTCGGTGGCAGTGCTTTTGCTTGAATTACTTGGCCTAAATCAACACCCGCAGCAGTACGTGCAGGATTTTTAGTATCAACATCATGCTGACTATAGCCTAAAATTAATTCAACAGCCCAGTTACGATCAAGCATATACGTAATATCTAACTCAGGAACAGTGTCACTATCAACTGTTACGCCTTCTCCNAAACTTGTCCTACCCGCTCCAACAAAAAGATCGCCACTACTATCATTAGGGTTCACGTTGATGATTCGACCTCGAACTAACCAGTCGCCGGCCTCATAGGCCATTGCAGGTGTTGCAACGGCAGAAATACCTGTTGCAGCTAATAATKCAATCGCTAGTTTTGTTACTTTCATTATTTATCTCCAAAATATCAAATAAATTTTATATATGGATTAAATAATACAACTCTAGCGGTTAATCACCATGATCTAGATCATGTTCATGCGTATTAACCACATAAGTCTTCGAGATTTTTAACTTGTTTTAATGAAATTACTTTGCCGGCAATCGTTATTAAGCCATTTTCTTGGAATCGAGATAGGATTCGGCTTACTGTTTCTACAGCAAGGCCAAGGTGATTAGCAATATCCCCTCGGGACATACTGAGCTGGAAGTCAGTGGCAGAAAAACCGCGATCTTTAAAGCGTTTAGATAAGGATAGTAGATAAGTAGCCAGCTTCTCATCTGATGTTTTTTTACCTAATAACAACATTAAACTTTTATCGTTTGATAACTCTTTACTCAAGCGGGTTAATAACTGAATTTGCAGTTGTGGCATTTCTTTGCCAATTTCTTGCAGCATTTTATAAGGCAGTTCACATACCGTACTGCTTTCTAAGGATTTGGCAGTTGAACGATAGGATTGGTGATGAATCGCATCTAAACCAATAAATTCACCTGGAAAATAAAATCCCGTGACTTGCTCTCGGCCATTGCTTGCTGAAATAGTCGTTTTAAATGATCCCGAGCGCACAATATAAAGAGATTTAAAGCTTTCTTGCTCATTAAGTCGGCTATGTCTATCCGTTGATAAGGTATACTCCGCCGCCATGAATTCCGCTCAAGATATCCTTCAAACCGTCTTTGGTTACCCCTCTTTTCGATCACCCCAGGATGAGATTATCCAAACGGTTGTTGAGGGTGGTGATGCCTTGGTTTTGATGCCTACGGGTGGCGGAAAATCCCTGTGTTATCAAATTCCGGCTCTACTTCGGCCTGGTTGTGGCATTGTGATATCTCCTTTAATCGCTTTCATGAAAGACCAAGTGGATGCATTACGTCAGGTTGGTGTTAAAGCGAGCTATTTAAACTCCAGTTTAGATACAGCAACGGCTAACCAAGTGGAAGAAGCTTTGATAGCCGGTGAGTTAGATTTGCTTTATATCGCGCCTGAAAGGTTGAATCAGGAGCGCACAATGTCGCTCCTTCAACATTCCCCTATAGCCTTATTTGCCATTGATGAGGCCCATTGTGTCTCCCAGTGGGGGCACGATTTTCGAGCCGATTATCTACAGCTCAGTATATTGCATGAGTACTTTCCCGATGTGCCACGTATTGCGTTGACAGCCACTGCGGATGCTCGTACTCGTGCGGAAATTATTCATCGTTTGGATTTGGGGAGTGCTCGCCAGTTTATCTCAGGCTTTGACCGTCCGAATATTCGTTATCGTATTGCGTTAAAACACAATGCCAAGCAGCAAYTGTTGCAGTTCTTGAAAGATGAGCATYCCAATGATGCCGGTATTATTTATTGTTTATCCCGTAAGAAGACAGAAGARATYGCCTATTGGTTACAGCARCAGGGATTTAATGCGCTGCCYTATCATGCRGGATTGCCCRCTGCGACGAGGGCTGACAATCAGTCTCGATTTCTTCGTGAGGACAAAGTCATTGTGGTGGCGACCATTGCTTTTGGTATGGGTATTGATAAACCTGACGTGCGGTTTGTTGCCCATTTGGATTTACCCAAAACCGTGGAATCTTATTATCAGGAAACGGGCCGTGCAGGCCGTGATGGCGAACATGCAGATGCCTGGATGGTTTATGGCTTGCAAGATGTGATTAAGTTACGTCAGATGATGGAAGGTTCTGGCGGCAGTGAAGAACATAAGCGGGCCGAGCAACACCGATTAAATGCCATGCTGGGCTTGTGTGAAATCACCAGTTGTCGTCGTCAGGTGTTATTAAATTACTTTGACGACGATATGCCGGAACCCTGTGGAAATTGTGATAACTGTTTGGAACCAGTGGATACATGGGATGGTACCGAGGCCGCGCGTATGGCCTTGAGTGCGGTGTATCGAACAGGTCAGCGTTTTGGCGTTAAGTACGTAACCGATGTGTTGTTGGGTGCCGAGATAGATAAAATCTCTCAATATGGACACGACCAGCTGCCTACTTACGGTATTGGGAAGGCCTTGGATAGTAACCAGTGGAGTTCGGTGTTTCGCCAGCTGGTTGCCCGTGGTTATCTGAATGTGGATGTGGAACGCTTTGGTGCTGTGCGGCTGGAAGAGAAATGTCGACCTTTGTTGCGTGGTGAAGAGCAGATTGAATTACGTCGGGACATTAAGAAAAAGCCGGCCAAGCGGTTGACCAAAACATTCCTTCCCGAAGAGATGGATGTTGCCCTGTGGGAAGTATTACGAGAGTGTCGGAGAGAGTTGGCAGGAGAGCAGGGGATTCCGCCCTACATTATTTTCCATGACAGAACCTTGCAAGAGATGTGTGTCACCGTGCCGCAAACGATGGAGCAATTTGGCCAGCTTGGAGGTGTGGGTGAACGTAAACTGGATAAATATGGCCCTGCTTTTCTACAAGTGATTAACAATCATTTATCGAGCGGATAGCACAAGTATTATTTCCACGGAAAATCCGGATTTTCAAAATCTTTGGTTGTTTTTGAGTTCTCAAGGTTTTTCTGTTTTTCAGTTTTCCACTGGTCTCCGATAATCAAATCTTCCTCTTCAATCATATAATCTTCACCGACTTGTTGCTCCCACGAGTAGGCTTTTTGGGTAGGCTTGGGATCCCAGCGACGAAATATAATGGCGCAGAGAAAACCGCCTAGCGCACCGAAGAAGTGGTATTCATAGGATATTTCTGGTTCACGAGGGAATATCGTTAACAGCATGCCGCCATACATAAAAAAGGCCACCATCAACAAGGTGGTGGAGCGTTTGTCTCGACGTAGAATTCCGTTGGTAAACAGGTAAAAAAACATCCCATGGGTTAGTCCACTGGCACCAAAGTGGAAACTGTTACGGGCAAACACCCAGACGCCTATACCGGAGAACAACCAAATAATAGCGAGAGTCCACCAGCGTGATTTGGGGTACCCATAAATCAGGATACTGCCTAACAGTAGTAGGGGGAGGGTGTTACCAATGGCGTGTTGCCAGGAACCATGAATAAGTGGGCCGGTAACAATACCGACAAGCCCGCTGAGTGTTTGTGGGTAAACACCTAGCTGGTGTAAATCCCAGCCTAATATGTCTTCCCACATTTTGATCCACCAGATAAGGACGACAAATCCGGTGATAATAAGAATACTATTTTTAAGTGAGGTGGTTTTATCCATTATCTCTGGATATTGGGGGAATAACTGATGTTTTAAAGGGGTTGATAGGAAATCTCTTTGTTGTAGGCGGCTAAATGTGCAACCAAGCAAACATTGATAGCGTCAGGTTACAGCGATAGACGCTTTAATAGCCGATATAAATTACTACGATTTATATCTAGGTCTCGGGCCACCGCAGCTAAATTCCCATCATGAGTTTGTATCCTGTCAGCAATAAGCTCCTGCTGAAATTGGTCTACGGCATTCTTAAGTGTAATGCTCCTGTCTGGAATCATGCTGGGTTGAGGGGTAGTGATGGATACATTACTTTTTTCAGGCATGCTTTGTCCGTCAATATCCAAATATTGGGGCTTAATAATGATGGTGCGAGAATCGCGCCCTTGATCCATTATGGCTTTTAAGGAGGCTCGACTGAGCAAGTGTTCCAATTCACGTACATTTCCTGGCCAGTTGTAATGTAGTAGCATTTGTTTTGCGTCAGGTGCTAGTCGTAAGCCTTTGACGCCGAAGCGACGTTGATTGATCTCCAGTAGATGTCCTGCCAGCAACAGTATGTCATTGCCTCGTTCCCGGAGTGGAGGAACATAAATTGGATAGACGGAGAGCCGGTGGTAGAGGTCGGCACGAAATCGTCCTTTGGCAACTTCTTCCTTAAGGTCGCGATTGGTTGCAGCAATAATACGGACATCCACCTCAATATGACGATCACTACCAACCCGTTGAATTTCTCCACTTTGGAGTGCGCGCAGTAACTTGGCTTGTATGGTTAAAGATAGCTCGCCGATCTCATCCAGAAATAGCGTGCCGTCATCGGCTAGCTCGAACTTTCCTGAACGATTAGTTGTTGCACCGGAAAAAGCACCTTTGACATGTCCAAACAGTTCGCTTTCCGCAATGCCTTCCGGCAAGGCCGCGCAGTTGATGTAGACCAACGGTTGTCCACCGCGAGATGACTGCGTTTGGAGTTGCCTGGCTACGAGTTCTTTACCTACTCCGGTTTCACCTAGAATCAGTACAGTTAGGTAGGACTGAGCAACGGTTTTTATTTCATTTTTCAGTCGTTTAATGGTTGGGCTGTTTCCCATAATTTCATTTTTTCTGTGGCCTTCGACCAGGGATTGAGCGACCTGTTGTTCCTTTATCACGCGTGCTTCAAGTGCTTCGATACGATGTGTTGCTTTGATGGTGGCTTCGGTCAGGCTGATGAAGGCACGGAATTCAATGGGATCAATYTTATCRAAAGTACCTGGAAGCGTAGCATCGAGTGTCAGTACGCCCCACGGTTGATTGTCAATATATAGCGAGGCCCCCATGCAGTCGTGCACGTGTAAGAGATGGTCGCTAGTTTCCACCAACCCATCATAGGGGTCGGGGAGTTCGGAGTCGGAGGGGAAGCGGACGGGTTCTCGGGAGTGTAGCAAGTTAGCTAGGCGGGGGTGTTCTTCCACCACAAAGTGACGCCCCATGGTGTCATCGCTCAATCCGGCGATGGCCAAGGGCTCAAGAATATGGCCGTCCAGCCTTAGTATGCAGGCAGCATCACAAGGAAAGCTTTGTTGTAAGGCATCGAGTAGTCGCTTGTAGCGGTGCTCTGCAGGCATTTCCTGGGGTAGGTCGCTAACAATTGAAACCAGTGCGCTAAAAAAATCAGTAGAAGTCATGTTGCCTTTATCTTAAAAAGTTTTGTTGTCATATTGAGCCCTA
>NVVP01000062.1 GCA_002402245.1 Gammaproteobacteria bacterium
AATTCCCAATGCTTTACCTGCAAAGGTAATGGGAACCACATCGCCATAACCTACTGTAGTTAATGTGATGGTTGCCCACCACATGGCTTGGGGAATAGAGCCAAAGGCATTAGGTTGAGCATCATGTTCAACTAAATAGATGCCGGCAGAAGCAAATACAATTAAGATAATTAAAATACTGAGGGCTGACACAATGCCCATAGCTTCATTTTTTAATACTTGAATTAACAGATTAAGTGAATTGGAGTGACGGGTTAACTTGAATATGCGTAATAATCTGACTACTCTTAAATAACGCGTATCGAGTTGAATAAATAGGCCTAAATAGAAAGGGGCTACCGCTAAAAAGTCAATTATAGCTAAGGGACTAGTGGCATACTTCCAACGGCTACGCCATGGGCGTGAAGGATCACTTTCTGCAGCACTCCATAATCGAGCTAGGTATTCAACAGAGAAAAGGGCGATAGATAAATATTCAAACCAAATAAAGCTATTTAAATAGCGGCTACGTATATCAGGAACAGTTTCAATAAAAACGATAACGATAGTGAGAAAGATAAACGTCATTAAAATGATGTTTATCCAGCGAGCCAAACCATGATTTTCGATTTCAAAGACTTGATGAGTACGGTGCCTTAGTGAGGCGTGTTCAGTCTTTCTCTTCGCTTGCTCCATGGGCTAAATACTCAGTTTAAAGGCGGAAATCTCGACCAAGATAGACACTTAGTACACGTTTATCTTTCATAATGGATTCAGGGGTACCTTTGGCAATAACTTCACCTTCATTGAAAATATAAGCACGTTCACAGACTTTTAGTGTTTCACGCACATTATGATCAGTAATTAGAATACCGATTCCTCGTTGAGCAAGCGCTTGTATAATGCCTTGAATATCAATTACTGAAATAGGATCAACGCCAGCAAAGGGTTCATCTAGTAAAATGAATTGTGGCTCCATCGCAAGTGTACGCGCTATTTCAACTCGGCGGCGTTCACCACCAGAAAGAGCCATTCCTAAAGAGTCGCGGATATGACCGATATTAAATTCAGCCAGAAGTTGTTCGAGTAAATCATGCTTACGTTCATCATCAATATCATTCCGTGTTTCGATAATGGCATAAATATTATCGGCTACAGAGAGTTTGCGAAATACCGATGCTTCTTGAGGCAAATAGCCAATACCTAAGCGTGCTCGTTGATGAATAGGATCGTGAGTTAATTCTTTTTGATCAAGAAAGACAGAACCACTATCAATAGGAAGTAAGCCGACCAGCATATAAAATGTAGTGGTTTTCCCCGCGCCATTGGGGCCTAATAGACCGACAATTTCACCGCTATTTATTTCTAAGGAAATATCCTTCACTACTTGGCGATTGCCAAATGTTTTTGACAATGATTGGGCTGATAAAATACTCATAGTGTGCGTAAGCCCAATAATTAATTAGTTATAACGATGTAACGACGAGCTACCCAACCAATAATGACTTCATCTGCTACTTCGGCCCGGACTTGCACCCAGTCTTTTTGTTCAGTCAATACAATCAGAAGCTGATGATCAATAAAGGTAGTTAATTTATTGTATTGTGTGCCCGGGCCGGTACGTACATTTAAGTAAGTGGTGGTGGTAGCAGTAGGGTAACTAGTATCTTGTTCGGCACTGTTACTCTTTTCTGCTGTTGGAGTGACTTTAGGCGCTGTAGTTTTTTTGCTTGTTTTAACTGGTTTCTTACTACCCGGTGGTTGGATAATAATGTGGATACGTTCAGGTTTAGCTGCTGGATTATTGGTAGTTGCAGGCGCTGAGTTAGCATTTACAATATTGCGATTAATATCGTAGACAATACGAGAACCACTAAATTCATCACCATTTTGCCACACATGGCCTTTGCCTAATAAATAGATCTTTTGAGCCTTTGCATGGTATTCCATGGTCAATGCTTGTGCATGTACAGGTTTTTCACCTGGTTTTTGAATTTGCTGATAGGTCGCAAGCTTACCTTGTGCCACGGCCTTTTTTAGCTGCTTATTCTCATCATAATAAAAAGTGATAATGTCACCTTCGATACGTAAGGTACCTTGGGTAAGAATAGCTCTACCTTTGTATTGAGTGATGCCTTGTTGCTCATCTAACTGAGCATGATCGGCTTCGATTTCAATGGGTTGTTCACGATCACTGGGCAGCGCCCAACTAAGTGAAGTACTTAAAATAAGGTAGCTTAATAAAAATAGCTTACTGGGTAGGCGGGGCATCATAGCGTCCTTTTACTCGCGAGTGTAAATTAATAGTTTTTTGTTGAAGAGAGGCATGTAAGCCTACTGAGTCTGTCCATCCATGAGGTGATTTCATTTTCACTGCTTGGTCAGTATAAGCGGTGTTATGAACGGTGTCTAAATGGAGTTCTTCAGTACGTAATTCAATCGCAGCGGTGTTTGGCTGAGTAATAACCACATTACCTGTTAATAAAATATCTTCACCCTTACCTACAGTGTGACCTTTATTTGCAGATACGACCCATGTTTCTTTTTCTGGATGGGTAAAGTGGCTAACGGGAAAGATAATTTCAGTACTGTCATCTTCAGGGTAATGGGCCATTTCTTGGCCCTTAATGATTCGCACAGGATTACCTTGTTTGTCCATCACTGTCATGGTGAAGTTAGTCATAGCATAGTCACTGGCTTTATTTAAATCACTAATCTCAGCTTTTTCAGGCGAGTTTGATTGTTCGCCTGATAATAACCAAACGCTAATAATAGCGAAAATGGCCAAAAAGACTTTAGCTGAAAAAGGAATGTTAGAAATGGCGTTCAATTTGGTCTTGCAGGGTACCCTGTCCTTCCATAATTAATTCACATACTTCACGGGCTGCACCTTTGCCACCGTTAGCAGGCGTTATCCAATGTGCATGTTTTTTGACAATGGCATCAGCATCTTGCACTGCTATAGCCAACCCAACACGGGTCATAATAGCTAAATCAACCCAATCATCGCCCACATAAGCACATTGTTTGGGGGTTAAACCTAAGCGTTCGATCAGTTCTTCAAAGGCCGGTAATTTAACTTTTTGGCCTTGATAAAGGTGGTTGATACCAAGGCTGTTCATTCTATGTTCAACTACATTAGATGTTCGACCGGTGATAATAGCTATTTCGACGCCCGTATATTGCAAAAGTTTCATGCCATGACCATCACGTGAGTGAAAGGCTTTATATTCTTCACCATCATCACCAATAATAATACTGCCGTCAGTGAGTACACCATCTACATCAAAAATAACCAGTTTAATGTCTTTTGTTTTTGCCAGAATATCTTGCATTTTGATTCCTTAAATTTATACTACGCCGGCACGAAGTAAATCATGCATATTGATGGCGCCTACGAGTTGTTTATTATCATCGGTAATTAATAAAGCATTAATTTTATGTCGCTGCATTAATTCTAATATTTCAGCTGCGAGCATATCTGCACGGCCCATCACACAGTTTTGGGTCATCACTTCGGCAATATGGGTATTGTGAATATCTAGTTCTTGAGCAAGGACTCTGCGGAGATCACCATCGGTAAAAATTCCGCTGATAGTATGACTCTCATCAATTACCGCTGTCATGCCTAAGCCTTTATCTGTCATTTCAACTAAAGCTTCGCTAATCAATGCATTGTTTTTGACCAGGGGAATGGCTCGACCTGAGTGCATAATATCACTGACACGTAATAATAGACGGCGACCAAGATCACCACCAGGATGAGATAAGGCAAAATCTTCAGCAGTGAAGCCACGTGATTCTAATAAGGCTATTGCTAACGCATCACCAAGGACTAAGGTGCTGGTGGTACTTGCTGTAGGCGCAAGCCCTAAAGGACAGGCTTCTTTTTCAACACTAATATCAAGATGTACATCTGATGCTTGAGCCAGGATGGAATTAACGTTGCCAGTTAATGAAATCAGCGGTACGCCTAAACGTTTAATAATAGGCAGAATAGTGAGTATTTCGGCTGTTTTACCTGAGTTTGATAGGGCTAGGACGACATCTTTATCGGTAATCATACCTAAGTCACCGTGGCTAGCTTCACCGGGATGAACGAAGAAAGCGGGGGTGCCGGTACTGGCTAATGTAGCCGCAATTTTACCGCCAATATGGCCAGATTTTCCCATGCCAATGACGATGATACGGCCTTTACAGTGAAGTAAATATTGGCAAGCATGAGCAAAGTCATCATTAATACGATCACGTAAAGCAGTAATCGCTTCAAGCTCAGTATTAATAACCGCCAGCCCTAATGCTTTTAGCTTGTCTTGTTTGCTTATGGTTGGGTCCACGTTTAAATGATTCCTTGAGTGCTTTGATACGCGAGAAGGCCATTGTAACCAATATAGCCAAGTAGCATTAAGGAACCTGCAAAGCGACCAATACGGCCTTGTTTTCCTGTATAGGCGAATAGGAATAAAGCCACGGTTAATGCAATCATAAAGATAYAGTCACGTTGTAATAACATCGGGTCAATATCACTAGGACTAATTAGTCCCGGCATTGCCAGTACAGCTAATAAATTAAACATATTCGAGCCTAAGATATTACCAATGGCAATATCATGTTCTTTCTTTAATACTGAAGTGATGGTGGCGGCTAATTCTGGCAAGCTAGTACCAATAGCGACAATGGTTAAACCAATAATTAAATCACTCACACCTAATAAGTGGGCAATATTTGAAGCTCCCCAGACTAGTGATTTTGAACCAATAAGTAATGCAGTTAAACCAATGATAAAGCCAAGGATAGCTTTTTTAGTAGACATTTTATGTTCTGCAGCTTCTTTCTCAAACTCACGCTTGAGTTCATCACTTTTGCTGCTGCGAATGGCCATAATAGCCATTAATGCTAAGGTTAAAATAAACCCTGTAAATAAGATAACCCCATCTGAGTGACTTAAATGTAAGTCCCATATTAAATAGAGCGAGACGGCCATAATAAAAGCTAACAGAGGAAATTCACGCTTCAAAGTTTCTGAACGGATGAACAGCGGCGATATTAAAATAGTAATACCTAATACTAAGCCAATATTCGCAATATTAGAACCGATGGCATTACCAATGCCTAATGTAGGAACTCCATCAAATGCGGCTAATGCAGACACTAACATTTCAGGTGCCGAGGTACCAAAGCCGACAATGGTTAACCCCACTACCAGCGGCGATATACCTAGATTAGCCGCGATACTTGATGCGCCTTCAACAAAGCGATCTGCTCCCCAAATTAAAATAGCAAAGCCAAAAAGAATAGCGATAATAAAGAGGGCGATAGTCATCAGTGTTTAAAAGCCAGTGTTTAAGTAATAAAAAAGCCGGACTAAAATTTAGTCCGGCTTTCTATTATATGTTGCTAGCAACATATTGTCGCTGGTACTTATCCTGAGTTCAGATTATTTACTTAAATCTTAGTCAGAAAATACATCAAAATCTTCTTCAGGTGGGTTGCCATCAAATACTAAATTTTGACGACGTTGAAGATAGGCATTACGTACAAAAGTATATTCATCAAGGGCTGCTTCTTCAAGTACTTTTCCAGCACCTAATAAATTAGCACGGGTATTGACTATTTTGACTGCCGTCACAGCATTACGAGCTCCGGCATCAGTCATATAGGTAACTGGGTCAGTGTAGATGTCGCCGACTAAGCCAAATGAGTCTCTTACATTTCTTGGGCCAAAAAGAGGCAATACTACGTAAGGACCTGGTTCAACACCCCATACACCTAATGTTTGACCAAAATCTTCATGGTGTTTTTCATGGCCAGCATAACCCGCCACATCAAATATGCCAGCAAAACCGACGGTGCTATTCAACATGAAGCGGCCAGTATCATGAAATGCTTGGCCAAATTTAAGTTGTAATAAGTCATTTAAGATAACGGTAATTTCATTTAAGTTACTAAAGAAGTTACTGACACCTTTTTGGATAGGATCCGGAAGGACGGCATCGTAACCAATTGCTGCAGGTTTAATAATAACGGTATCTAAAGCATCATTAAAGCTATACATTGCACGGTTGTAGCCTTGAAGCGGATCGCTTGCATCGGCAGAATACTGTGTAGTAGCACAGCCACTAAGTACTAATGTTGCAGCAATTAAACTTGCTTTCATTGAAGTTATGATACGCATTAAATAAAGCCTGAATTCATATTGAAAAATTGACGACAATAATCTCATAAACAAGGGTTTTAAATCAAGCTGCACTGACTATTTTGAGACAAAGTAGTTGCGTCGTGTGGTAAATTTACAACGAAGTGTAAAGGCCGCTACATGGCTGTTTAATAAGAACGTTTATCATTTAGACGTTTTTTTTGTTATCAAACATTAACTGAGAAAAGACCAAAGTACAGGCTTGCCAACTGGTATTTTTGGCAAAATTGAGACAGTCTTGTTGGGATAATTTCAAGGCTTTATTTATAGCTATGCTTAAGTCTTCATCCAAGTATCCTGTGATACCTTGTTGAATAATATCTTTTGGCCCTGTGACCGGGTAGGCGGCAACAGGTAAGCCGCAGGCCATAGCTTCTAATAAAACTAAGCCAAAGGTATCAGTTTTACTGGGGAAGACAAATACATCAGCTGCGGCAAGCCAAGAAGCTAGTTCATGACCAAATTTGGCCCCGGTAAATAACACGTCAGGGTAACGCTGTTTGAGCGATTCAAGATCAGGCCCGTCTCCGACAACCACTTTGCTCCCTTCCAAATCTAGAGATAAAAAGGCGTCAATATTTTTTTCAATGGCGACACGGCCCATATTGAGGTTAATAGGTCTTTTAAGGTTTATTTGTTGTGGTTTAATCGGACTAAAAATATCAGTGTCGACACCTCTTCCCCATACTTTCACATTGTGAAAACCCTGTTTTTCGAGTAGTTCTTTTTGTGACTGCGTAGGTACTAATGTGTGCACTGCTTTTTTATGGAATCGTCTTAACCAGGCATAGCTCCAGCTAATAGGAATAGGTAAGCGAAGGCGAATATATTCTGGGAATTGCGTATGGTAGGAGGTAGTGAATTGTTTATTATTTTTTATGCACCACCGTCTTGCCGCCATGCCTAGAGGCCCTTCGGTAGCAATATGAAAGGCATCGGCTCGTAGCTTATTTAAATCTCGGTTTATCTTACGACCTGGAAATAGCGATAATAAAATTGAAGGGTAACTAGGACAGGGCAAAGTACGGTGATCTTTCGGCGTTAAAAACTCAACGTTATGGCCCATCTTGATCAAATATTTAGCGGTGTGTTGTAAGGTCCGCACTACGCCGTTAACTTGTGGTTCCCATGCATCAGTAATAATGACAATTTTCATTTAACTTACCTGTGCTAATTGAACATTAGGTGCTTGGTGTAAATCGGCCCATTTTAAAATTTCCATACTCCCGTCTTGTTGTTCTACCAGCGCGGTACAGCTTTCAACCCAATCACCACAATTAAAATAATCAACACCTTCAATACGGCTTATTTCAGCACGATGAATATGGCCACATACAATGCCATCAACACCTTGTTTAGCTGCTTCATGGGCGACTGCCTTTTCAAAGTCACCAATATATTTAACTGCATTTTTTACTTTATGTTTTAAGAAAGCAGCTAGTGACCAATAAGGGAATCCCATCTTTCTGCGCACGTAGTTAACCCAGCGGTTAGCACGTAACAGATAGTCATAAAGTCGACTACCGAGCTTGGCGAGGAAAGGTGAAAATTGCACTACACCATCAAATTGGTCACCGTGTAGAATGAGTAATTTTTTACCATCGGCCGTGGTATGAATAGTTTCATTGCGGATCTCAATATTACCAAATACTACCCCATTAAAATCACGCAACATTTCATCATGATTTCCAGGCACATAAATGACTTTGGTATTGTGCTTAGCTTTACCTAATAAGGTGCGGATCACATTATTGTGTTCTTGTGGCCAATAAAGTCGTTTCTTCATTTCCCAAATATCAATAATATCGCCAACAAGATAGAGATAATCACACTCTACATGTTGCAGAAAATGCAGTAAGTAGTCAGCACTACAGCCTCGAAACCCTAAATGTACGTCTGATATCCAGACGCTACGTACTTTTAATGTTTCACCCTGCAATAATGCTGCTTCCATACAATGCTCTCTGTTTTATTAATTTTAAGGCACGATAACCAAAAAACATGACAGAAAGATGAAGTATTTATGTCGTTTAGATGACAGTAAAAGATAATATTTCTCATTTGAACCCAGCAGACTAATTTGTTGGGTATAATCACCTTTACATTTATTAATTAAAATTAGCGAAGCATTATGACCAATCCTTTATTACATGATAATCAGTTGCCTGTCTTTTCTGAGATTAAAGCCGAGTTTGTTGAGCCTGCCTTGAACCAAGTATTGGAACAAGCCAAGAAAACAGTCGAAACCTTGCTAACAAATATGACCGAGCCGACATGGCAATCGCTGGTTTTGCCGATGGAAGAGCTAGATGCCACTATTGATAAAGTATGGTCACCTGTTAGTCATTTAAATTCGGTGATGAATTCCGAAGAGTTACGTGTTGCTTACAATGCCTGCCTACCTAAACTAAGTCAGTTTGGTACCGAATTAGGCCAAAATGAAGCCTTATATAAAGCGTATAAAGATTTAGCTGAAGGTGATAGTTACGCCGATCTAGATCTGGCTCAGAAAAAAGTAATTGATAATGCCTTACGTGATTTTCGTTTATCGGGTGTTGAATTATCAAAAGAAGATCGTGACAAATACAAGCAAATTTCTCAAAATCTAACTGCACTTACAGCTAAATTTGAAGAAAACTTATTAGATGCCACTCATGACTGGAAAAAACATATTACTGATGAAGCATTATTAGCGGGCTTACCTGAATCAACTAAAGGCATGGCTGCTCAATTTGCTCAACGTGAAAAATTAGAAGGCTGGTTATTTACTTTAGACTTCCCATCTTATATGCCGGTGATGTCCTATGCCGATGATCGTGATTTCCGAGAAGAAATGTATACCGCATTTGCAACCAAAGCATCAGATCAAGGCCCAAGTGCAGGCAAATGGGATAATACGCAGGTAATGGCTGATATCCTTAGCTTACGTCATGAATTGGCTCAGCTAATTGGCTTTGATAATCATGCGCAGCGATCACTTGCCACTAAAATGGCTCAATCACCTGAGCAAGTGTTAGATTTCTTAAATGATCTGGCTACCCGTTCAAAACCTATTGCTGAAAAAGAATTTGATCAGCTAAAAGCCTTTTCTCAAGAAACAGCAGGCATGACCGAGCTTGAAGCATGGGATGTGACTTATTTTGCTGAGAAATTACGCCAGCAACGCTATTCGATTTCACAAGAAGAATTAAAACCTTATTTCCCAGAAGATAAAGTCGTTTCAGGCTTGTTTTCGGTAGTTAATCGCTTGTATGGCTTAGATATTAAAGAGCGTACGGATATTGATGTTTGGCATAAAGATGTGCGTTTCTTTGACATATTTGATGAGCAAGGTGAGTTACGCGGTCAATTTTATTTAGACCTATTTGCTCGTAACCATAAACGTGGTGGTGCGTGGATGGACGAGTGTTTAGTGCGTCGTCAAACCGAAGAAGGTATTCAAACGCCTGTTGCATTTTTAACCTGTAACTTCTCTGAAGCAGTAGGTGACCAACCGGCTTTATTTACCCATGATGAAGTGACTACTTTATTCCATGAGTTTGGCCATGGCTTGCATCATATGTTGACTAAGATCCACCATGCAGGTGTTGCTGGAATTAACGGTGTGGCATGGGATGCGGTTGAATTACCAAGCCAATTTATGGAAAACTGGGCATGGGAACGTGAAGCTCTTGATTTAATCTCAGGTCACTATGAAACCGGCGAAGTATTGCCACAAGACTTATTCGATAAAATGATTGCTGCACGAAACTTTCAATCAGCGATGGTGATGGTGCGTCAGCTAGAGTTTTCATTATTTGATTTCCGTCTACATCTTGAGTTTAAACCTGACCAAGGAGATCAAGTTGATAAAATATTAGCCGAAGTGCGCGAGAAAGTGGCTGTGGTTAAACCGCCTTTATTTAACCGTTTTGCTCACAGTTTTTCACATATCTTTGCGGGTGGTTATGCTGCGGGTTATTACAGCTATAAATGGGCTGAAGTGTTATCTGCCGATGCGTTTTCTAAGTTTGAAGAAAAAGGCATATTTGATCGTGCAACCGGCATTGAATTTCTACAAGCAATTTTAGAACAGGGAGGCTCAAAAGAACCGATGGCATTATTCATTGAATTCCGAGGCCGTAAACCTGAAATTGATGCTTTATTACGCCACACAGGAATTGCCGCCTAATGAAGTACACGGATCTACGTGATTTTATTGACCACCTCGAACAACGAGGTGAATTAAAACGCATAAGTGTCGAAGTAGATCCTGTGTTAGAAATGACTGAAATCTGTGATCGGGTATTACGTGCTGGTGGGCCAGCGTTATTATTTGAAAACCCGAAAGGAAGTAATATTCCCGTATTAGCCAATTTATTTGGCACTGCACACCGTGTAGCCTTAGGCATGGGCGAAGAATCAGTTGAAGCCTTACGTGGTGTGGGTGAATTGTTAGCCTTTTTAAAAGAGCCTGAACCACCTAAAGGTATGAAAGATCTGTGGCAGAAAATGCCTATCTTTAAACAAGTGTTGAATATGGCTCCTAAAGTGGTTAAATCGGCAGCTTGCCAGCAACAAGTGATTGAAGGTGATGAGGTTGATTTAAGCCTATACCCCATTCAACACTGTTGGCCAGAAGATGTAGCACCTTTAATTACTTGGGGCTTAGTGGTTACCAAAGGTCCACATAAACCGCGACAAAATATGGGCATTTACCGTCAGCAAGTAATAGGTAAAAACCGTGTCATTATGCGTTGGTTATCACAACGTGGTGGTGCTTTAGACTTTAAAGAATGGCAGCAAGAGCATCCGGGCGAACCCTTTCCTATTAGCGTGGTATTAGGCTGTGACCCTGCGACTATTTTAGCGGCAGTCACACCGATCCCCGATACCTTGTCAGAATACGCTTTTGCCGGCTTATTACGCGGTTCTAAAACAGAGCTAGTGAAATGTGTAGGCAATGACTTACAAGTTCCAGCCAGTGCCGAGATTGTATTAGAAGGTTTCATCTATCCTGATGATATGGCCGATGAAGGGCCTTATGGAGACCATACCGGTTATTACAATGAAGTTGAACGTTTCCCTGTGTTCACCGTTGAGCGAATCACTCAACGTAAAGATCCTATCTATCATAGTACCTATACAGGTAGACCACCTGATGAACCGGCTATTTTAGGTGTGGCATTGAATGAAGTGTTTGTACCTATTTTACAGCGCCAATTTCCAGAAATAGTCGACTTTTACTTACCGCCTGAAGGCTGTTCATACCGAATGGCAGTGGTCAGTATGAAAAAACAATACCCTGGTCATGCCAAACGGGTGATGATGGGGATTTGGTCATTCTTACGTCAGTTTATGTATACCAAGTTTATTATTGTGGTCGATGATGACGTCAATGTACGTGATTGGAATGACGTTATCTGGGCGATTACCACTCGCATGGATCCCAGCCGAGATACCACCTTAANAGAARATACCCCGATTGATTATTTAGACTTTGCCTCTCCTGTTTCAGGATTAGGATCTAAAATGGGTATGGATGCAACTAATAAACTACCCGGTGAARCTGACCGAGAATGGGGCCGACCGATTGAGCGAGATGCCGATGTAGTGACTAAAGTGGATGAATTATGGTCATCGCTTGGTATTGATAATGCAGAGTAACGATTAGTTTTTGATTATGCGTTTTTTTAGCGGACGATTTTCAAGATGAGCAAGCAGTAGCACTAAAAACCGGAACAATGATTTAATCTTTAGCGAGTAATCTTTATTTTTGTTGGCTTTGATTAATTTTTTTAGTGAGGCTATTTTCAAATAGGCATTTTTAATCAGGCTTTCAGTGTCTTTATCTAGGTACTTTTTAAACTCATTAAAATTAGCGATAGTGTTAATTGATAAGGTGTTCTTATTAATAGCATTCAGTGCAAAGCCTTCTGCAATGGCCTTTTCGAACACTGCAGTATCGAGATTACTAATAATGTTCTCTTGTTGCAGTTGGCTTTGTAAAGCATCGGCAAGAAAGGTTAAATTACTTTTTATTTCAAATACAAGGGCTTGTTTATCTGCCCCTCTCTTCTGCCATAGATTACGTTCATGATTAAAAATATCGTATAACTCTTTCCAAATACTCATTATTATCCTTAAAATTACCGGTCTATTATTGTTCTATGAAGTGTAGCAACTTATAAGACGCGATTTCAAATAGTTACAGATTTATGGGCAGTTTTTATACGTGTTCAGGGCATTGGCTAGGTGCCTTGCTTATTGGCCGTTTATTATCAGGGTTTGCGGCAGGATCTCCGCCTATTCTTAAGCCTTTATATACCCACCATGCTCGGATTGTGCTCATACCATCTTGTTTACACATGGTTTGTAATAATTTATCCGCCGGTTTTCGATAGAACTCATTATCAAGATAACCTTCACGCATTAATTGATAAAGTGCATCATGTACCAGTGAACCTCGCATAAAATTTAAGGTATCAATGGTCGGGCCAGAAGGACCATCCCAGGCATAACCTTTTTTAAGGGTTAATTTACCATCTGATGTTAATACTATAAATTCGGAAGGGGATTCGATAGGCGTTTCAGGCTTGATAGGAATATCGACACTATAACTAGTGAAAAGTTGATATTTATAGCCTTTTTTATATGAAATACAGGTCATCATTTTTCTCCTTATCAAACATATTTTTAACAAAAGAGTCTAGATACTGCGAGTTCAAGTGTGTCTATTATTTAACGCGAATTAAAGTCCATTGGTATTTTCTGCTACCCAGCGTTCGCCATCTTGTCTGGTTTCTTTTTTCCAAAAAGGGGCATTGTGCTTTAACTCTTCAATTAACCAATTGCAGGCATCTAAAGTGGCTCGACGATGAGCTGACCAACAGGCAATAAGCACAATAGGATCGGCTGGATTAATTTCGCCTACACGATGAATAATCAGACAGTCTAATAAGTCCCAACGTTGAATGGCTTGCTGTTCAAGTTTATTGAGAAAATGCTGAGTCATCTCAGGGTAATGCTCTAATACCATTTTAGATACATCAGCATTATCATTAAAATCACGCATTGAACCAATAAATGTGGCGGTAGCACCAAACTTGTTGGCAAGCGCCGAGTCTTGTTGATGCGAAGCTATTGCCTGCCAAGGGTCGAATGGGCTTGCTGAAATATGAGCTGACATTGAAGCTTAACCGCCGGTTACAGGTGGGAAAAAGGCGACTTCATCGCCGTCATTAATTTTATCCTCAAACTGAGCATACTCAAGATTGATAGCGACTAAGGTGTTAGTTGGACGTGCGGCATTTTGAGTGGCCATATCCCAAGCATGACCGGCAGTGGCTGCTGATTCTATTTCAGTATCACTGATGCCTATTTGTTCTCGCAAGCTAGCAAAAAATTTAACTTGAATACTCATTTGCTTGTTTATTTCACTTAGTTCAAAATTACTAGGATACCATTATTAAAAGAGGAACAAATATGTCAGATCTAACGCACTTTAACCAAGCGGGTGAAGCACATATGGTTGATGTTGGTGATAAAGCCGTCACAAAACGGGTCGCTATTGCTGAAGGACATATTATTATGTTGGATAAAACCTTGGATTTAATTAAACAAGGTAATCATAAAAAAGGCGATGTATTAGGCATTGCGCGTATTGCGGGCATTATGGCGTCGAAAAAAACCGCTGACTTAATTCCTCTTTGTCACCCTTTAGCGTTAAGTAAAGTCACCGTAGACTTTAAAATATTAGAAGATGAATCGGCAGTGCAATGTCGAGTTCAAGTTGAAACTAGTGGTCAGACAGGGGTTGAGATGGAAGCCTTAACAGCCTTACAAGTTAGTTTATTAACGATTTATGATATGTGTAAAGCAGTTGATCGCGGCATGATTATGACCGATATTCGTTTACTAGAAAAAGTGGGGGGTAAATCGGGTCATTGGGTGCGTGAGCTTTAACTGAATTTAAGTAAAAATAGTTTCAAAGCTAACAGCATCACCAGAGTGGCTGGCATCGTAACCTGCATAAGCAGACAGTTCATGTTTAAAAGCAGTGTTTTTTAACAATGAAATGATATGTTCAACTCGTTCATCAGCAATAATCTCAGTAGGAATGGCGAGGCAATAATGCTCCCATATTAGGGGAATGAATTCGAGCTCAAACTTCTCAGCCATGGGGGCGATGCCAAAGCCCACATCAGCAACACCACTTGCAATCATTGCAGCGACAGCCATATGAGTGAACTCTTCATTTTGATAACCCTCAATATCGGCAGGTTCAATATTATTGTTTTGTAATAGCTGATCAAATAATAGTCGAGTGCCTGAACCTACTTGTCGGTTAATAAACTCACATGAGATGTGTGCGAGTGAACGAATGGAGTCGATACCCTTAGGGTTGCCAGCCTTAACCATTAAACCTTGGTTTCGTTTTACTACATAAATAAGCGTGTGTTGTTGAGCATTGAGTTGAGCTAAGTAATGAGGGGCTAAAGAATGAGCCATGGGGCCAATAGGAATGTGGAAGCCAGCAATATCACATTGACTAGAGTTTAGTGCTCGTAAGCTTTCTAAACTGCCATAGAAATGTAAATCAAGATTAACACTTGAGTGCTGATTAAGCTGAGACCGTAACTGACTTATAGCTAGTCCGTGGCTGGCATATAGTTTAAGTGATGAGCTATTTGATTGAGTCAGTAATGCTGAAAAATCACGAGAAAACTGAGTCGAAAAATTATCTAGTTCAGGCGAAAATCGAGATAACAATTGGCTGTTGGCATTAAGTAGTTTTTCACCTACGACAGATAGCTT
>NVVP01000063.1 GCA_002402245.1 Gammaproteobacteria bacterium
AGTGATGAAGCAAAAGATGCCTTATTACTCGAATTAAATAAATCTAATTATTTAGTCGCTATATTTGCAGATGAAATGCATCGCACAGAACCCGATGAAAATGGACAGTCTGTAATTGAAGAAGACAGCCTTATAAAGGTGCTCAATACCTCGGATAGCCAAGGAAACATGTTCCTTCCCCTCTTCACTGACTGGGATGCATTGACAAAATACACCGATAAACCGGTTAGCACATTAGTATTCCCTCCCCAAGATGCATGGCATTGGGCGTTAAAAATGGCCGATTATCACGGCATTGTGATTAACCCAGCAGAGAATGCATTGCCATTAAGCAGAGAACAAATTCAATATCTTAATAATCAGATTCCGGCTTAAAAATCACCTCAATTTAGGCCAATAATGAAAACGTCACTATTACCCATTCTATGTTTGATAAATGGCCTAGCCTTTTCATACTGGCAAGGCCATACCCCAGCTCTAATTGCAACGATATATTTTGTAATGAGCCTTCTTTGCTATTATCTGTATTCAAAAGATAAAAAAGCCGCTAGAAATAGAACATGGCGAGTATCAGAAAAAACCTTGCACCTTACTGCTCTTTTAGGCGGTTGGCCGGGCTCAATAATTGCCCAGACTAGACTACGACATAAAACCCAAAAAACCAGTTTTCGAATCGTATTCTGGCTTACATTATTATTGAATATCAGCTTTCTTATCTGGCTTCATACGCCACAGGGCTCGAAAATACTACATGGCCCTATTTATAAAGCAGAATATTGGACATCGAACCCATTCGGTAGCACTATTGGCTTTAGATAAAAACAAGGACATTAAACAATGAGACTTCTCTCACTGATCATCACACTATCAATCATTGGTTTTTTAGTAAAAACACAATTAGATCCAAGCTCATCAAGCACAAGATATGAAGAAGCTATTGGCGTTGACGATACCGGTGTTCCCAAAGTACCCACCTCACCCAAAGAGTTTGATAAATTTGAGAAAGATATGACTGACTTTATGCAAAGCTCTGCTGATAAGCGAAAACAAGAAATTGAAGATGCTTTAAAGTAATTAGTGGCTTTAAATAATATGAAAATACTCAAATATAGCGTCATTAGCTTACTTATCGTGCTGGTGCTTGGCCTATTAATCCCTGAGAAAATCATAATCCCCGTTAAAGGTGCCACATCAAACGATTGGAATCATCAGTCATTTTGGTTTGAGCCTTGGGGGACATCTGGCACGCATAAGGGAATTGATATATTCGGCACCAAAGGCACTCCTGTTTTAGCTGCCACTAGCGGTATCGTCCTTTTTTCAGGTGAGTTAGGCAAAGGCGGTAATGCCATCGCGATATTAAGCCCTAAATGGCGTATTCATTACTTTGCTCATTTAAACGAAAATATAGTCGCAGCGGGTGATATTGTTAATATTACCAATCAAATAGGTACGCTGGGCGACTCTGGTAATGCAGCCGGCAAGCAACCTCATGTGCATTATTCTATATTATCGATTATCCCTATTCCATGGCTTGCCAGCAGCGAGACTCAAGGCTGGAAAAAGATGTTTTATTTAAATCCGCATGAAAAATTGATGTCACTATTAGATTAATAGTAATTTAAGCTTCTCATCATGGAACTTTAGCTATAAAAATATCCCTAATGGACACGTTGGTTAAGTATGATAGTTATAAACTTAATACCCCTTAAATTTACATAACAAGGATAAATCCATAGCTATGTTTAATCGCTATAGCCTATTTCGACTTATTTATGCTTCTTGTTTAGTCGTACTCTCCAGCTTATTTTCTACTAGCCAAGCCCAAGACAATATGGTGGTGGATATTATCAAACCGGTGATTTCTACGCATAGCAAAATACTAAAGCTGTCAGGCTCATTAAGCGCTGAAAAATACAGTATGCTGTCACCTAGAGTTGATGGCCTGATTGCTAAAGTTAATGTCGATGCCGGTAGCCATGTTAAAAAAGGCGATGTACTGCTTCAACTTGATCCGACCATGAGTCAATATCAGCTTAAACAGATAAAGGCCAATGTAATAAGAGTAATGGCTGATCGTAATGAAGCCGACAGAATAGTTAAAGAAGCAGAAGGTTTAATCGCTCGAAAAACGATTCCTCAAAATGAATTAGCCATTCGTAAGGCCAATTTAGAATTAAAGAAAGCAGAGCTTTTATCGGTTAGAGCATCACAAGCAATAATAGAAGAAACATTACGCCGACATGATCTTATTGCTCCTTTTTCAGGTGTAATCAGCAATAAAATGTCCGAAATGGGTGAATGGGTCAGCCGTGGTGACTCTGTACTTGAGCTGGTCAATCTTGATGAAGTAAGATTAGATATTAAGGTTCCACAAGAACATTTTGCTGAGATGACTAAAGGTGCAGTCGTTACCGTGATCTCTGATGCCTATCCTAAACAACGTCTAAAAGGACATATTCACGCTGTGGTTCCAGTGAGCGATAGCCAAGTAAGAGCTTTTTTAGTCCGAATAACATTTGATAATAAAACCTTATCTCTGCTTCCTGGCACATCTGCCACCGCTGAATTTACAATGCCTTTGGCTAATAACCATCAGCTTCTTATCCCGAGAGATGCCTTACTCATTAACCCTGATGGTAGTCACAGTGTTTTTATTATTGAAAATGATAAAGCCTTCCGTCGTAAAGTAGAGCTAGGTCGCATATTGCCTGCTGGGGTGAATATTATTTCAGGCATCAATATCGATGATTGGGTTGTAGTGCGTGGCAATGAAGTGCTGCACCACCAGCAATCTGTCACCGTCAATTATATTGATGGTATTAGATAATCATGATCACTCGGCCGATCTACCACGGAAAGTTATTAACCGTTATCGTCCTCATCATTATTGTCTTGGGGATTTCTGCTGCCTCTCGAATCCCAGTACAAATGATTCCAGATCTTGATGTCCGTACCATCAGTGTGATAACAGGTTGGCCGGGGGCCACACCTCAGGATGTTGAAAAAGAAATTCTGCTCGAGCAAGAACGCTATTTAAGCAGTGTGCCTAATTTAGTAAGAATGAAGTCGGTAGCAGAAACAGCCCGGGCAAAAATCGAATTAGAGTTTGCCTTTGGTATTGATATCAATGAAACCTTGATTGAAGTGAGCAATGCCTTAAGTCAGGTATCAAGCTACCCAGAAAATGTAAACCAACCTCGAATAGTCAGTAGTTCTTTTTCTGAAAATGCATTTATGTATTATGCCATTACACCACTTTCTGGCAATCCATTTAATCTAGATATGCACATGGTGACAGACTTTATCGATGATGAAGTACGGCCTTTAATGGAACGTGTGCCTGGCGTTYCCAATGTAAGGCTACGTGATGGTGCAGAACGGCAAATTCAAATTCATATTGACCCCGAAAAATTGGCTTATCGAGGTTTATCTCTAAGCGATGTAAGAAATGCCATTCGAGCCCGTAACCATGATACGTCTGCCGGTGATTTGAATGAAGGCAAGCGACGCTATCTCATTAGAACAACAGGTAGATTTAACAATCTTGAAGATTTAAGAAAGCTTATCCTAGTTCATCAAAATGATACTTATATTAGATTAGAAGACGTTGCTGAAATTAAGCTTGATCACTATGAAATATGGGGCGTGTCTATCATCAATAATGAGCCCGGACTCAGCATGGCGGTGAGGCGTGAATCTGGTTCAAATGTAATTGAAATTAAAAAAGCCATGACTAAAGTGGTAGATAACATTCGCCAAAACCAATTAGAACCCAATGGCCTCACCATCAACTTAATTGGTGATGATGTGCGTTATGTAGAGTCATCTATTAATAATGTCACTCGTAACTTACTATKAGGCGGTCTATTAGCCACGCTTATCTTATATTTATTCCTCCGTTCTGTCCCTGCCACCTTAATTGGCTTAATAGGTATGCCCATCTGCACCATTGCCGCATTCATTGGTTTATTAAGCTTTGATCGTACAATTAACGTGATATCCATGGCCGGAATTGCATTTGCAATCGGTATGACTGTCGATAACACCATTGTCGTACTAGAAAGTATTGAACAGGCGCGTAGACGAGGATTACAGCAGCTTGAAGCTGCAATTGCAGGCATAAAAGATGTGTGGACAGCCGTACTCGCATCAAGCTTAACCACTGTTTTAGTATTTGCACCGGTCTTATTTGTGGCTGAAGAAGCAGGTCAATTATATTCAGATATTGCCATTGCCGTATCTACCGCTATTCTTGCATCAATGCTATTTGCAGTGGCCGTTGTACCTGCTGCATCCGCTCACTTTGGCTTAAATACACCACAAAATACAACACGCTCTCCATACCCACGGTTATTAAAGTTAATCCATTATTTCAACGCCACATTCATGACTCGATTGGTATCAATAGCATTAATTCCTATATTAACGCTAGGCATTGCATGGCATTACTTGCCTGCAGCGGAATACTTACCTGAAGGTGAAGAGCCAAAAGCATTCAGTAGAATGATTGCACCGCCAGGCTATAACTTTATTGAAATGAAAAAAATAGGCGATGAAGTAACCGAGCACCTTAGAAAAGCACTACATGCCGATCCTGTTCAATTTGACCAAGGTAATATTGAACTACCTTCATTAAAATACTATTTTCAACGGATAGGGCCTGGTTATATTTGGGTCATGGCTGAACCTACCCGATCACAAGATTTAGAACCCATGATGAATTCCTTTACCCAGCTATTTAAAAGCTACCCTGGAATGCGAGCCTTCTCATCACGTGGATCAATTATGTCTAGTAATGATGGTGGATCCCGAGCTGTTAACCTTGATATATCAGGTGCTAACCAAGCAGCCTTATATCAAACTACACARCATGCCCTACTTAAGGCAAAAGAGCTATTTAGCCAAGCCCAAATTACTTCTGATCCCAATAGCCTCTCGCTTGATCAACCTTTAATAGAGATTCATCCCCGTTGGGAACGCCTCGCTGAACTGGGTATTGATGCCTATGAATTTGGCTATACCGTTGCCGCGCTAAGTGACGGTGCTTATGTTGATGAATTCTTCTTAAATGATGACAAAATTGATATATTCCTGTTTAGTAATGCAGGTCAACACCAAACCTTATCACAACTCGCTACACAGCCTGTTACCACGCCTAACGGTACCGTATTACCTCTCAATGCCTTAGCCAATATCGTTGAAACGGTAGATAGTGATGAATTAAGACGTATTGATGGTCGTCGAACAGTCACATTATCCATTATTCCCCCACGAGATATCGCATTAGAAACCGCCGTGAAAATAGTGCGTAATCAGCTTCTTCCTGAAATGCGTGCTGCGGGTGAAATTGGTAAAGGTGTATCGATTAGCATTTCCGGTGCGGCAGACCAACTCGATGCAACCCGTGATTCATTATCAAGTAACTTTATCGTGGCCTTACTGCTTATCTACCTATTGTTAGTCGCCATTTTTAAACACTGGTTCTATCCATTTCTAATATTGTCCACTATTCCTCTAGGTATAGCTGGTGGGGTTTTAGGCCTTGTGGGAGTGAATGTATCAGCACCATTAATCACCACTCTAGGCTTAAACCCTATTATGCAACCCTTCGATATGATCACCATGCTTGGCTTTATCATCTTACTCGGCACTGTAGTCAATAACCCCATATTAATCGTAGAGCAAGCGCGTAAAAATCTAGCGGATAAAGCAAACACTATCAGAGAGGCCGTGAACCAAGCTGTGGCCACACGACTGCGGCCTATTTTAATGTCGACGGCAACTACGATTGTTGGTTTAGCTCCGCTAGTATTTATACCTGGAGCAGGTACTGAACTTTATCGTGGTGTAGGTATTGTCGTATTAAGTGGCCTGTTATTTTCCACCTTGGTCACATTGTTTTTCCTACCCAGTTTGATGATTACAGTACTTACATTATTAAAAATAGAACCTAATAAAAACAGTGATAGATAATCAAAGTCATTATCCACTCTAATTTAAMTGTTAACAGCACGAGATAACAACATGCATATACCATTAAAATTTAAACAAACTGATCAGCAGTCTTTGTATCAATTAATTAAGGATTATCCCTTAGGCACTTTAGTTATCAGCTCTGATAATGCAATTGATGCTGACCACATTCCTTTTTACCTTAATAACTCATCGCCAGAAAAACTAACGCTTCAAAGCCATATAGCAAAAGCAAATCCTCTTTGGCAGAACTACAGTGATGGTCAAAAAATACTAATCATTTTTCATGGCCCCAATGCCTATATCAGCCCTAATTTATATCCATCAAAGAAAGAGTCGGGTCATGCTGTGCCTACCTGGAATTACTCTGTCGTGCATGTAAAAGGACGAATCAATTTCAAACATGACAGTCAATGGATTTTCCAGTTTCTTGATAAAATAACCAATTTACAAGAAGCAGAATCTCAACCTAAACCTTGGTCAATATCTGATGCGCCAGAAGAATATACCCAAAAACTTATCAAGGCTGTGGTGGGCATAGAAGTCGAAATTGAAGGGATTATTGGCAAGTTTAAACTTAGTCAGAATAAATCTAACCATGACTATAATGCAGTATTAAATACCTTAGCAGCTTCAACAAAAGAGTCTGAAGTATTGATGTCAAAACAAATGGAAAATATTCGCTCTACCCCTCCCAAATAACCCTTATATAACAAATAAAATAATAAGATCACCTCTCTGTTTTCTCATTAAAAATAAGCTACGAGGGAATCCATTCCCTTTGATTCAACTCATATTTATTTGAAATAGACATGTCTATGAACGATAATAACTATCAATTAGATTTGTAATTGCATTTAATTGTTATCCATCTAAGTACCATTCAAACTATATAAGATTAAATCCTGAAGGAATAAATATGAAAGTAGCTTCGCTAATAACGAGCTTGTGCTGTAGTGCCGGTGTTTTGTTTCAAACTGGTGTTATCGCAGCAGACAACGAGAACATAAATCTAATCATCTTAGATCCAGTTATTGTAACCGGTCAAAAAATTGACCGTACGCAAATGGAAACAGTGTCTAGTGTGCACATTATTAGTGCTGACCAGCTAGAAACATCCGCTCGTACTGATAATCTTTACGATATTGTTGATATGGCACCCAATGTAACCAATACCGGTGGTTTTAATAGCTTAGCTATTCGCGGTATTGCTAATAGTGGCCCTACTGCCGTTAATAATGGTGCAGGTACTATTGGTATTTTTGTAGATAATAGTTTGTTAACAGCACGTAGCATTCAAAATAATGCACTTAGCACCTGGGATATGGAAAGCATTGAAATCTTACGCGGCCCACAATCAACTACTGCTGGTCGTAACTCACTTGCAGGGCAGATCATTCTTAAAACTAAAGATCCTGAATTCTTTAGCAACGGTTCAGCCAAAGTTTCATTCGGTCAAGATGGAAGTATGCAAACAGCCATTGCTCAAACAGGCCCAATCACGGATAAATTAGCTTATCGTCTGACAGCTGATTATCAAAAGACTGATGGCCATGTCACTAATGACATCCTCAATGACGATGACTTCAACCGAAATAATACTAAAAACTTTCGCTTAAAATTACTCTATTTACTTGATAACGATGGTGAGCTATTACTCAACTTAAGTCACAATAAATTCCGTGAACATGGTGATGATACTGTCGATAGAGGTTTGAGTGGCCGTACAAGTCGTTTGAACTTCCCAAGCACTTGGCAAACTCAAACTGATAGTATTTCACTTAGCTTTACTCAACCGATAAATGATGAGTTTACCTTTGAATCTAACACCGGTTTTGTGACGGGTGATTTTTCTCGTACCTCAGATTTTGATGGTAGCAGTGATACACCAATAGATAGTTCTCTTGGTTTTCCAATCCCAACCGATACAGCTGTATTAAATCAGCAAACAGATGAATATAACTTTAATCAAGAGTTCTTACTCAGGTTCAATAATGACCGTGTTCGTTCTGTAGCAGGTTTATATTTTGCTAAAGGTGAGATGGATGATGGCTACGAAACGAATAATCTTTATTTCCTTTATGGCGGCACCACACCATTATTATTGAATGACACAACTGATCCAGATGAAGAATTCACCACCTATGCCATATTTGGTGATATTGATTTTAAAGCAACCGACAAACTGACTTTAATGGCTGGTTTGCGTGCGAATAAAGAAAACCGTGAAAGTAGCGTGAGCTCTTTAACCGAACGGGCGATATCTTATGGTGCATTCGATGCGACCATTGATGGCATCTTAGCGGCAGCAGGTTTAGCGAGTAGCTCAGAATCATCAGAACAAGATTCGTTTGTCTTATTGCCAAAACTAGGCTTTAACTATATGTGGTCAGAGTCATTATCAACAGGCTTTGTTGTACAAAAAGGTTATCGTCCAGGGGGTGTTTCAGTTAACCCAATTCTAGGTATTGTTAAAAACTACGATGATGAAAGCACCATCAACTATGAGGCTTCGCTTCGCACCATTATCAATAAGCGTTTCAGTATTAATGCCAATGTGTTCTATACCGACTGGAAAGATCAGCAAGTAGCCGTTGCATCTGCAGGGTTCCCACATCCCCTTAATTTTGTCATTGAAAATGCAGGCGAGTCTCATCTGTATGGTTTTGAGGTCGAAGCTAATTTAGCCGTTAATAACAACTGGAATGTATATGGTGGTATTGGCTACACCAAAACCGAGTTTGATGAATTCAATGTCAACGGAAATGATCATGCCGGTGAAGAATTTCAATTCTCTCGTAACTGGACATCTAACCTAGCAAGTACCTATCACTTCAATAGTGGTTGGTTTGCTCACGGTAATATCTCTTATGCTAGTGAAGGTGCTGCAAGTACAGGTACTCCAGGCACTGAGTTAAATTCATTCACCTTGGTCAATGCAAAAGTAGGTTATGAGCAAGACCAATGGGGCGTATATTTATATGCCAATAACCTGTTTGATGAGGAATACACTACCCAAAAGGTGAATAATGTAACCTATGGTAATACTACATACGGTGATCCACGCATTGTAGGTGTAGTCAGCACTATTTCTTGGTAGTTTGCTAATTAGCTAAAATATAATCGCAGGGTGACATCAGATAATAGATGTTCCCTGCGATTTTTTATTTACATACCGAAAAACAGCCCAGCGGTCACCGAACGACTATTGTTTCACAGTGCAGATCCAAACTATAAGGATATAAATGGGAGAACGACTTTCGACCAAGCTTTAAAATCTAATAATAAGGCTGTTATCGAACTATACGAGAAGATAGTAGAATAGCTATTACCTAAGACAAGCAAGTCTAAATTAAATTTTTGTTGGAAAAATAGAGAGTTAAAATATTATATGAAATGCAGCCATTGTAATGAAAAAATTGCCTTACCGCATAAGCCTGGAATATTTTTGGCAGTCACTATCGTTTTCTTAATTACTTTCCTTGTCGGCTGGAATCAAAGCTCTTTAATTTTAATGATCGCATCAGGGTTTATAACGCTGATGTGTCTCGGTGGTATTTTTTCTGAAATGTCAGATGCAAGTGCACATGTATATTCAGAGCATCAACACCTTGGCGTCTACTGTAAGTCGTGTAATGAAATAAATAGCATTAGGCCTTGGTCAATCTAATTTACCGTCCATATCAACCTCTAGCTAAAACCCTAAAGTCTGATTTTATCTCTCAGCTACAAATATCAACGCATTGGAATAATATCTTGCCCACTATTATTACAGGCTAAAATTTCTGCTTGTATATTCGAAGATTTATTCACTTTACGTTTTTTATTCTTTATTATCTTTTTAGATAAGGTACCGTCAATTTCTATCATAAAAGCTAAGATTTGAGCAATGGTAATATCGTGTTGCTCCTGTGGAGAAATTAGCGCTGTACCATCACCAGCTTGTTCCCCATACCAACCAAATTGTCCATGATTACCACCTTCGACACATATAAAGGTCATATCGTCAGGATATAAAGCACCCGAATCATAAGCACTCTGCCATGTCAGCACATTATCTTGGCTAGCTAAAAGTAATAATCCTTTTAGCTCATTAGGCATCGGATCATTATTACCAACATCAAAAGTATAACCCGCTAAATACACAAAACCGACAACTTTAGAGGCTAGTTGTCCACTACGCATATAATAATCAGTCAATGTAGTTCCTAAAGAATGCCCCCCGACAACCCAGCGCTCAATATTAGGATAAGTAGTAATGATCTCTGTAACCGCACTCGCTGTCGCCGCAGTATTGGGTGGGGTTGGCGTACAGGAAATGACAGATTCATACAAAATATGAGCGCTAGGAAAACCTTGCTCAGCCAATGCTGATGCATAACCTGAATAAGCAGTTGAATCAACGCCACCACCATGAATGAAAATAAACCCTGTTTTTCTTTCTGGCGTTTGTCCATCAATAGGAGAAATAGTAAAGAATTCAGGAATATAACTCGTCACATCAACTGTATTAGTTACTGAGTCGGTCATAAATAAATCGGCATCAACTTCTCGTTCATAATTACATGAGCCAGCCCCTTCACACGGTGGGCGTAGACCATCAAGATCCTCTGCACAATTACCTAAGGGATCAGCAACGCTTGTCAGTGGACTCAAGAATAATGAAAATAAAGCAGCCAATATAATGTTTTGTATTAAAGAAATATCCATTTTAAATTCTCTACAAATTAATAATGAAGAACTATAATCTACTGATAAATATATTTAAATTAAACTTTTAATCTTTTAATATGTGATGTAAGTTCCATTTCAAAGTCATTGTTACTTTAAGAAAGTATTTATACCCTGACTTACTTTTACAGCCAAACACTACGATTTAATCTGCAACGTCATGCCAATCACGCTCAAACACTTAATTTCCTGTAATAAGTCGGCTTCGGTTAAAGGGTGTTTATTCAACCAACCTTCTGGCAAGGTTAAACGTAGTCCGTCTTTGATCACTTTTACTTTGATGAAGGTGTCTGTTTTTTCACTTCGGCCACGATTAAATACCATTGAAAGTCGCAATAACACCACTAGGTATTTTGAGCTTTTTTTCAGGTCTTCCGCTAATCCATCAATATCCTTGATGGGAAATTTCTTCCTCTGACCTACTACGATAACAGCTAATGCTTGTTGTTCTTCACGTGAAAAACCCGGTAAGTCAGAGTGACGTACCAAATAGGCGGAGTGTTTATGGAACTGRTCGTGAGTAATAGCCAAACCCACTTCATGTAGTTGTGCTGCCCATTGCAAACGGTCTAAATGCTGCTCTGGATCCAGTTCCCAATCAACCGCTACTTGTTCAAATAACTGCTTTGCCATCGTGCTGACACGTTGAGCATGACTTTCATCAATATGATAACGGCGAGCTAATGCTTGCACGGTGCGTTCACGTTCATCATCATGCTGGATTCGGCCAAGTAGGTCATACAATAAGCCTTCTCGTAATGCGCCATCGGAGACAATCATTCGGTCTATTTTTAAGCGATCAAATGCTGCTTTTAACACGGCTACACCGCCCGGTAATACTGAAGCACGTTCTTCGCTTATGGTCTCTAAGCCTAGATTATCAACATGGCCTGCCTCAATCATATAGGCAATTAGATGGTCAAGTGATTCAGGGGTAATAATGMCGTCATCAGCCCAGCCATTGTCTCTGACAATATTGGCAACCGYTCTAATCGTGCCGGAAGCACCAATGACATCAACCCAGCCCATTTTTCGATAAGGTCGTTGAATTGAACGTAAGCGTGTCGCCGCTGTAATTTGAGCAATTTTCATTCGGGTAGGTGATATTTTGCCACCGGGGAAGAAGCGTTGTGAAAAGCTTACACAGCCCATTTCTAGGCTTTCACGTTTTAAGCCTTGCATACCTTCACCAATAATAAACTCGGTACTACCACCACCGATGTCCATCACTAAGCGACGAGAATCATCAAAGGCTAAGGCATTGGCGACGCCTAAATAGATAAGTCGCGCTTCTTCTTCACCGGCAATAATTTCAATCGGGTGGCCTAATGCTTTTCTTGCTTTGACCAAAAATGCCTGACTATTATTCGCCACGCGTAAGGTATTAGTGCCGACAATACGTACACTGGCTCTTGGTAAGGTTTGTATCCGTTCACCAAATCGCTGCAAGCAGGCAATGGCACGCTCTTGAGCCTCATCTGTCAGGCTGCCTTTTTTGGTCAGGCCTGCACGTAATTGCACCATCTCTCGTAACTTATCAACCACCTGAAAGTGGCCATCGCGTAAACGAGCGATAATCATATGAAAACTATTCGAGCCTAAATCAATAGCAGCTAAAATTTCGTCATCATTATGTTCCGTCATAAGTATCTTATCTATAGTCGTAAGAAGATAACGTCATTGTGCATCAAATTAATCACAATGGCCAAGCAAAAAAAAGCCTGTACTCAATTATAAGTGCAGGCTTTATTGTTCACGCTATAACTAACATAAATTACTTATCGCGATGTACCACTTGTTCCATATGTTCTACCGTTGAATGGCGAACGTCTTTACCCTCAACTAAATAAATTACGTATTCACATAAGTTACGGGTATGTGAAGCAATTCGCTCTAAAGCACGCGCTGACCACATAAGGTCTAATACACGTGTAATGGTGCGAGGATCTTCCATCATATAAGTCAACATCATCCGCATGAAGCTTTCATATTCTTCATCGACTTCTTTTGCTTCCTTAGCCACTGCAAGGGCTGCMTCKACATCAAGTCGCGCAAAYGCATCRAGTGCATCACGTAAAATSCCACGCACATGATTACCTAAGGCAGAYARTTCTCGRTAATTCTTTTTAGGTCGTTCRACATCRGCTAAATTCAATGCTTTATTAGCAATATTATTAGCTTCRTCACCRATTAAYTCTARATCRGTAATSGTTTTYAAAATCACYGTTACCAARCGTAAATCACGTGCTGTCGGTTGGCGTAATGCAATTATTTGAATGCATTCTTCRTCAATTTTCATTTCAAAATCATTAACAAGRTGATCATTTTCCATCACRTCTCKRGCCATTTCTACATTGGCTGTTTTYAATGMTTTTAATGCATGAGTCACTTGYTGTTCAACCAARCCRCCCATKGCTAAAACATGKGAWCGAATATCTTGTAGATCTTGCTCAAATTGCTGTGAAATATGTTGTGAACTATTATTTGTAGCCATATTATTTTCCCCTATCCTTAACCGTAACGGCCAGTAATGTAATCTTCGGTTTGTTTTTCCTGAGGATTGGTGAATAACTCATCTGTTGCACCAAACTCAATTAATTTACCCATATACATAAACGCCGTGTAGTCAGAAACGCGAGCGGCTTGCTGCATATTGTGCGTCACAATCACGATGGTATATTTTTCTTTTAGCTCGTGAATTAACTCTTCAATTTTCAAGGTAGACAGTGGATCAAGTGCCGAAGCAGGCTCATCTAACAATAATACTTCTGGCTCAATCGCAATGGCACGGGCAATGACTAAACGTTGTTGCTGACCACCTGACATGCCCATGGCTGATTCAGTTAAACGATCTTTAACTTCATCCCACAATGCCGCACCCTTTAATGATTTTTCAACCACTTCATCTAATGTGGCTCGGTCATTCACACCTTGTAAGCGTAATCCGTATGCCACATTTTCATAAATTGATTTAGGGAATGGATTAGGTTTTTGAAACACCATGCCAACCTGACGACGTAAATCAGCCACATTGACTGAAGCAGCATTCAAATCCTTGCCATCTAATAGCATTTCACCTTGGGTAGAAACCGAATCAATTAAGTCATTCATGCGGTTAAAACAGCGTAATAATGTTGATTTACCACAACCACTTGGCCCGATAAAAGCCGTCACTCTGTTTTTAGGAATGGTCATTGAGACATTATGTAATGCCTGTTTATCACCATAAAATAAATTAAAGTCATTTACTTCTAAAGAGATGGTCTCGCTTTCTAGGTTCATTTTAGAACCACGTTGCATTGATTCAATATCAATGGTTCGTGCTACTGAACTTGCTGGTTTATTTGCTGCCATGTTTAACTCTCACTTGCTTTGTAAGTTTCAC
>NVVP01000064.1 GCA_002402245.1 Gammaproteobacteria bacterium
AATTTGGCAGTTTGCGCGCTTTATTAGAAGCTGACCAAACACAGTTTTGCCAACAACATGGCTTAGGCCCAGCAAAATATAGTCAGCTGCAAGCCGTGCTAGAAATGAGCCGGCGTCACCTCGAATCTACCTTATCGCGCGGCGATGCCTTACTTGATGCAGCTACGACTAAAGCCTATTTACAGCAACGTCTACGTGGCTATCAACATGAAGTATTTGCCTGTCTATTTCTTGATAATAAACACCGGATGATTGCCTTTGATGAGCTATTTCGCGGCACTATTGATAGTGCCAGTATCTATCCTCGTGAAGTGGTCAAACAGGCACTCTCCCATAATGCCTCGGCAGTAATCTTTGCTCATAACCACCCTTCCGGCATTGCCGAACCGAGCCAAGCAGATTACAGCATTACCCAACGACTGATTGCGGCACTCAACTTAGTCGATATTCGCGTATTAGATCATATTGTTGTCGGCGATGGAGAAACCGTATCGTTTGCTGAAACAGGTAAACTATAAGGTCTATCTCACACAGAAAACGGGTATTTAACCGCCTCGTGATGTTCATAACCAGTGACTTCAAAGTCATCCATCGTTACCCAGGTTTCGAGATCTTCAAGTGATTTAATATCAGGGTTGATAATTAATTGTGGCGATGAAAAGGGCTCACGTTTCACTTGCACATCACGCATCAACTCAAGCTGATCTTCATAGATATGAGCATTAACAATTTTATGGTGTGCCATGCCTGCTTTGTTACCAGTGATCTGCGCCATTAACTTCAGAAAAGTGAATACTTGCACCTGATTAAAGTTCAAGCCTAACGGCACATCACATGAACGTTGGTATGAGGTGAGATACAAGGTATCGCCTAGCAAGGAAAAAGTATGTGTATGCATGCAAGGACGCAAGCAGCCCATCTCAAACTCACCGGGATTATAAAAACTTAAAATCTCACCACGGTCATCAATACCTTTCGACAAGTTATCAACTAATTTACGTAATTGGTCTAAATGGCCGCCATTAGGGGTCGCCCATGATCGCCCTTGCACACCATAAACACGGCCCATATCATCAGGCCCTTTACGAAAAGGACTGGCCAACCACTGTGCGTTTTCATTAGCATTGGCATCCCATGTCTTAGTGCCTAATGCACGAAAATCAGCGGCATTATCATAACCGCGAATATAACCAATGATTTCAGCAATGGCAGACTTCCAAAAGCTTTTACGGGTAGTAATTAAAGGGAATTTATTCTGGCCGACATCATAATCTAAATCAGCATTGATCACCGTCAAACAGCGCTTACCGGTACGCTCGTTTTCTATCCAATGACCTTCATTGATAATTCGGTTRCACAAATCAAGATACTGTTTCATGGCAAAGCCTAAAGAAAATAATTAACGCTTATTATAGCGAGTATTTTTGCATTCTATACAGTAAAGTATCACGACTAATGCCTAACAGCCGTGCCGCCTTGGAACGGTTGCCCGCCGCCATTTCAAGCGCCTGATTAATTAAGTCTAATTCAACCTGAGCCAGCTTGATTCCTGTTGGAGGCAAAATAAACAAATGATCTTTCGCTGCCACTTCAGGCATCATGTCATGCGGTAGGTCTTCCATCTCAAGCAATTTACCCGGGTTAAACAAGGCCATTCGCTGACAAAAATTAATTAACTCGCGAACATTACCTGGCCATGCGTAAGTGGTAAGACAATGCTCGGTGTTTTTAGCATAGCGAACCACGGCATTACCACCAGCAAATTCACGGCCAAAATGACGTAATAACAAGCTAATATCTTCACTACGATCTTTTAAGGCAGGCACGGTAATAGGCACAACTTCTAAGCGATAAAATAAATCAGCTCTAAATCGCCCCGCCTTTACTTCTTCATGCAAATTGGCACTGGTTGCAGCAATGATTCGTACATCGGCCATATGCAATTTATGGCTGCCTTGCAACTGACACTCACCCGCTTCCAAAAAGCGTAATACTTTTGCCTGAATCGACAGCGGCAATGCATTAACCTCATCGAGAAAAACAGTGCCACCATCAGCGGCTAAAAATCGACCTCGATGCTCAATCACACCATCCTGATTACAACGTCCAAATAGCTCTAGCTCAATACCTTCAATAGGTAGCGCGGCACAATTAATAGTAACTAACTCTTTATCTCGACGGTGACTTTCCAGATGAATACTGGTCGCCACTAAGTCTTTTCCCGTGCCAGTCTCACCATAAATCAATACACTGGCATCACTCGCTGCAATCATTGGCAGGGTGCGAACAATATGACTAATTTGAGGTGAGTCGCCGAGAATCTTATTCATCATGCAATTCCGTTTGAGGAGGATGAATATGATTAACAGAATGGTCATGACCATCACTATGATCGGCCATGGGCCAAAACGCCGAAGCCAATGCCATTAAAATAATCGACACACCGGCTATTTGCCTTAAGTGTTTAATTCTGGCCATGGCGGCTAACATGCCAGTAAATAAACCCGCACCCATCACTGCTGGCAAGGTGCCTGCACCAAAGGCCAACATCACTAATGAGCCTTTAACAGGATCGCCCGATGTCGCGGCTACAGCCAAGGCGGCATAAACTAATCCACAAGGTAACCAGCCCCACACCATGCCTAATAAGAAGGCTTGGGTGCGATTTTTCACCGGCATCAGCTTTTGCCCAATAGGTTGCAACCACCGCCACACAGGTGCACCGATACGTTCCATGCGAGCAAACTTAGGAAACCAACCGGCTAAATATAACCCCATGGCGATCATGACGATAAAAGACAGATAACGCAGAATCGTATGGCCATCAAAATTCGCTAATGGCGAGCTCAACAAACCAACCATAGCCCCAGCGGTGCCATAACTTAGTAATCGGCCTAAATTATAGTTAAAAATATAAGGGAACATTTTGCGCGGACTTTCACGCACTTCTCGGGGCAAACTTAAGGTCAAAGCGCCAATCACCGATCCACACATCGCAATGCAATGTACCGTACTAAATAACCCCAACAAGAATGCAGTGGCATACGAGCCAGTGATGCCTTCAATCATTTTCAAACCTTAAAACCATACTAATGGTGAGAGATTAACATGCCGTTAAAAATAAAAATAACGTCATTTGACACACTAAAACAGCATAAGCCCCAATTTTTATTATCTTTTCTCGTTAAAATAGACCTAACTTTAAAGAGGAGACCTCAATGCATTATTTTAAACTTCTACCATTATCACTACTCATGGTCGGACTATATTCAAACGCACATGCCGAACATATCAGCCTGCCCACCATCTCTGTTGAAGGCATTGCTGAAGAAGAAACACCTTATGTTATTCCTCCTCTTTCTGTGTCGACACCAGACACTGGCGACATGGTCAAGCGTCTTCCCGGTGCCAACATCAATAAAAATGGCCCACTCACCAGCGTAGTGCAATATCGAGGTTTATTTGGTGATCGCGTTAATGTGCTTATTGATGGTGTGCGTATCGATCAAGCCGGCCCCAACCGAATGGATTCACCTTTAAGTTATCTACCTAGCTCTCGTGTAGCTGACGTATCGCTTTATCGTGGCATCGCCCCTGTTAGCTCAGGTATCGAAACCATCGGCGGCACAGTGATGGCCAATTCTAAAAAAGCAGAGTTTGCGAGCGGTGACGAAGCTGAACTACATGGTAATGCCACCGCAGCCTATGCTGAAAATGGCAGCACACGTCATGCCGGCCTATTAGCCAGCATCGCCACCCAAACACATCGCTTTCAAGTAGTAGGCAGTGTCGATCGTGGTGATGACCTCGAATTTGATGGCGGTAAAATCCTTTCAAGCAAACATGAACGCGATACCGTTGGCATTAACTACGCCTTTCAAAAACTAGGTCATGAACTAGAGCTTGATATTGAACATCATGACACCGGCGAAACAGGTACTGTCGCTCTACCAATGGATATTATCTATGCTCGTAGTGACAACTATAAAATTAAATTTGCTAAGGCACTTAATAACGGCGGCAAGATCAGCACTCGCCTAACGTATCAAGATGCCGAACATCTAATGAACAACTATCAATTAAGAACCAAAATGTCAGCAATGCAACGCTTTGCATTAAGTGATGTGGAATCTTTCGGCTATCATTTCACTTATGAAAAAGACGCATGGTCATTCGGCCTAGAAGGCGACCAAGCCGATCATAATGCCACTGTATATAATCCTAATAATGCCACTTTATTCCTAGAAAATTATAAAGATATTGAACGAGATCGTGCCAGTATCTTTGCTGAATGGGATGGAAATTTAAACAATGACTGGGATCTAACATCAGGAATTCGCTTCACTAGAATATCAATGGATGCCGGCACAGTATCGACCAATATGGGTGGCGCGGCAGCAGCCACATTAGCAACAAACTTTAATAATTCAGATCGCAGCCAAAGTGATAACTTAGTTGATTTAAGCGCCGTATTCACTCGCCATCTGACTAGTGACCTAGACATTGAATTTGGTCTAGCACGCAAACAACGCGCGCCAAGCTACCAAGCACGTTATCTATGGGCGACAATGGAATCAACCTCTGGTTTAGCTGATGGCAACAACTATGTGGGTGATGTAAACCTTAAACCCGAAACAGCCTACCAAGCAGAATTAGGCCTTGATTGGCACACACCTAAAGCCAGCTTCTCACCTCGTGTGTTCTATCATCACATTAATGACTATATTCAAGGTACAACTTATGCCTCAAGTGGCATGATGGACCCAGCTACCATGTTAAATAATATGATGGGCGGTGGAACCTTACTTCAATATAGTAATGTCGACGCTAAACTTTATGGTATGGATGCCAACTGGTTTGTCGCCTTAAACGACACCTGGCAATTAGAAGGTACCGTCAGCTATGTGCGTGGCGAACGTCGTGATACTAACGATAATTTATACCGTATCGCCCCTCTCACAGCACGCACCATGTTGAGCTATGTGCAAACGGATTGGCGTGTGGGTATTGAAACTGAAGCTGTAGCAGCCCAAAATAAAATCTCAACTGAAAATAATGAGAGTAAAACCGGTGGTTATGCCCTATTCAACTTAACCGGCTTATATCAAGTATCTGAAGCCATCAAACTAAGTGCAGGTATCAATAACGTCTTTGATCGTCAATATCAAAACCACCTTGGTGGTTACAACCGCATCAGTGACAACCCTGATATTGCACAAGGCGACCGTGTTTACGGCCTAGGTCGAAGTGCTTATGCAGCGGTTAATATTAATTGGTAGAAAGGCTTGGCCCTATTTGTTTTCGCTGATCCCTAATTTTGGCCTCAATTCACTTATAGACAAAATTTAATATGAGAGTATATTTAAATTTATCAATAAGATAGGAAGTGGTCATGAAAACTAAAATAGAATTAGAAGGAGGCCTACTTAATAATTGTTATGAGGCCATTTTGGCCTCATAAAACAAAATATTAGTATTCGAGGGTAAGTAATGGGGACGGTAGAAAAAGAAACACGAGGTTCTCATGGTTATATATACCTTACAGCGTGTAAATATTTAAGGGCCGCTAACTATATCCCTAATAATGATCGAGGCGCACCTTATCTAGTTAACTTAGCATTTTCTATAGAGCTTTTTATTAAATGTCTCGATGTTACTGAAAAAACAATTTTCAATGACCAGCATCCCTTTAACTTAATTGAATATACTCAAACTATTAATACTCGCATCAGAGGTCACTCGTTATTAGATATGTTTAACAAACTTCCAAGTAAATTAATTGAATTAGCTACAGCTATATATAATAAAAATTACCAAAGATGCCTTGATGAAGATTTAAAAGAAATTGAAAATACATTTGTAGATTGGCGGTATGCATTTGAAAAACAACATATATCATCTGATAGTTTATTACTGGAGGAACTGGCAATATTTTTTAAAGAGTTTGCGGAGGATACTTTTCCGAAAAACTAACAAGGCAGTCATCGGACATAAAAAAGCTCCGATTTTAGGGCAAATAAGGTTTCGGCTTCCAATTTGCCCATGGATCGGCTTTCTTCTCCGAACTTTGTTTTGGCGGTTTAGTCTGCCTTGTATCCTTCGCCCATTCATCTGATTTAGCTTTACGTTCTACGCGCAATTGCTCAGCGTCTTCTAAGTTTAGTTCAGCAGGCTCACCTGGCGATTGACCTTCTGGAATAATGCGCTCTCGAGGTGGAAATAAAAACTGTTCGGAAGATACCTTAGGTATTTCGACTGCAATTTCTCATATGTATGGGATGCTAAAAGGGTTAAATCATTTATCAGTTAGCAATCAGTTTAGAGAAATATTTGGAACTGAACTAAGATAGATAATAACTACGACACCCACTCTAAATACTCTCTTTCTTCAAGCTTGTTTTGAGCAAGTAGATATATTCACATCATCGACCATTAAATTACGCGAATTAAATATGAGCAATACTGAAATCAATCTAAAGTCACTTATTGGCGATAACACCAGAGAAGAATTTTTAAAGTTACTCAAGTCTCGAACACCTTTTATATCCCATGGTAATACAGAATCTCTTAAAGATTTAATGAGCCTTCCATTTCTTGATTCTGTTGAAAGCCTTGCGGCCTGTTGGCGTGACACTGTTGATGTCTTTAACCCAAAGATTGCAGATGAGATTTCAAAGGTTTCACTCTCTCCTGAAGACGCTCTCAATGAATATAACAATGGAAGCTGCATTCTCTTCAATGACGTTAATAGAATAATTCCTAAGTTTGACAGATGGAATCAGCAAATCAGAAGAGAAATTGGCTTCTCTGAGTTGACCTATGTTAGAAACTTAGTCTACGCAACACCCGCGGGGAAAGGAAATGCTCCTCATTTCGATCAGAATTTTAATTTTGTGCTTCAATTAGAAGGAACAAAAAAATGGTGGCTAGCAAAAAATAACACCATTAACAATCCAATGACTCGTCACGTGATCGGGCTGCCTACTGATCATGAACTAGAAGGTTATACCGCTAAAGAATTTCCAAAATCATTTCCCGCCGATTGTACTGAATATATATTAGAACCGGGCTCAATTCTCTTCGTACCACGAGGAGTTTGGCATATGACCGAAGCAGTGACAGATGCGGTTTCGTTTAATTTTACTTTTACACCGCCGACTTGGATTGATATTGCGACTACGGCCTTAAAAGAAAAGCTCTCTCATTCTGAGAAGTGGAGGGAATCGGCAATTATCGATGACAATGGTTCTTACAACAGTGAATTCAACAAACTTCTACATGGTTTAAGTGCCGATGTTGAGAGTTGGAATGCGGTTGATTTCTTAGATATTACTGAGCATCCGAACTTGCCGTTCTAATAGGTTCATGCCGTTTTATATTTTGTGGTTCTTGGACATCAAGGAGTCAGCAAACTTGATTTTCGCTCCAAACTTGCCGCAGAGCGCTATTTTATGAGGCCATTTTGGCCTCATAAAATAGACTAGGTGAATTCACCAATAATCTCTTAGATTAGGCTTAAGGTTTCGGCTTCCAATTTGCCCATGGATCGGCTTTCTTCTCCGAGCTTTGTTTTGGCTGTTTAGTCTGCTTTGGCGATGTTGTATCCTTAGCCTGCCTTGTATCCTTCGCCCATTCATCTGATTTAACTTTGCGTTCTACGCGCAATTGTTCAGCGTCTTCTAAGTTTAGTTCAGCAGGCTCACCTGGCGATTGTTCTTCTGGAATAACGCGCTCACGAGGTGGCAATAAAAACTGTTCGGAAGATACCTTAGGTAAGCTTTTAAATTCATACAAATAGAAAACTTCAACTTTTTCACGTGCCCAATCTGTTTTTTTTAAAAACTTTACACTCGACTCAATGCTCGGATTAGTTTTGAAACAATTAATGTTTAAATAGGCAAAGAGAATATCAAAACCGTAGTGATCGACAATTTCAGTCAACACGGTTTTCAAACCAACACCATGTAAAGGATTGTTCGTATAATTGATCTCATTGTCCATGTTAATATCCGCCCCAGGCCTCTAATTGAATGCCCTACATTATACCTGTTGTAGAATCATATCTTTCTTTTACTAGCATGCAACTTGATTTCCATGGCCTGAAAAATCACCTTTTTTTCCGAGGCTTACCTTGTACCGCTTTAAAGCGGGGGTTTGATTTACAGATGACATATACACGTCCTTTGCGCTTAACTATCTGACAATCTGGGTGCCTAGATTTGGCACTTTTTAACGAATTTAGTACTTGCATAATGATTCAGCCCCTTACTTGCGATTAAAACGTTTATTAAATTTGGCGAGTCGACCTTCACTCTTATTAATGTGTTGCTTGCCTGTATAGAAAGGGTGTGATTCGCTAGAAATATCTAGTGTAATATAGGGATATGTTTTACCTTCGAATTCAGCAGTGTCTGTAGTGTTCGCAGTCGAACCAATAACAAAATAGCTATCTGACGATGTATCGTGGAACAGTACATCGCGATATTCAGGGTGAATACCTGGTTTCATGATATTTTCTCTAATTAACGATTTAAAACGATATGATACAACATATCATTATGTGATGGCAATTATTATCCTCCCTGATGATGTATCTTGTTCGCCCTGCTGTGTGGTAGGTTCAAACCGTCGACATTTGTTTTACAATTGAGATTAAAGTAGGCATTACAACAACTGCCTTTAGCTTTATTAAAATTAAAGCGGCTCTTCTTAAGTAGCCCTAATTAGTGAGGTGCAACAATGAAGTTAACGTTTATTATGATCGCTGTTCATATAGTCGCTTTGGTTATCACGCTGATTTGGGGTGACAGCTTAGGCCTAGCAAACGATGTCATTTTAGGTAGTAGCGCCTACTTGCCTTTATTGTTTTGGGATTGGCTGGGCTTCAGTGTCTTTTTACCCAGTGGAGCCATGTTATCGCCCATCACTCTATTGGGTTGGTTTTTATGTTTTACTTCATGGCTACTTTTTTATATAACGCTTATTTATGCCGAATCAAAGACTATAAAAATGACATCTTGAAAATACGAATCTATGGGTAAGCCCCGCCCGTGTCCGCCATAAATTTCCAGTACAAGCTTATGATTGATTAAGCCGATTAAAGCAATCGAAATAATCAGTTTTTATAACCTTACAATTTGTCTTACTATAGTTATCGTCCGTTCTAACTATCAAGGAAGAAAAATGAAAAAGAAGCTTACTACAAATTCAGGTTGCCCAGTATCAGATAATCAAAATGTAATGACTGCTGGCCCCCGAGGCCCTCAATTATTGCAAGATGTGTGGTTTTTAGAAAAATTAGCACATTTTGATCGAGAAGTTATACCCGAGCGACGAATGCATGCAAAAGGTTCAGCAGCCTATGGAACCTTCACCGTAACGCACGATATTAGCCAATATAGTAAAGCAAAAATATTCTCTGGAATTGGCACACAAACTGAGTTATTCACTCGATTCTCAACCGTTGCGGGTGAACGTGGTGCTGCCGATGCTGAACGCGATATTCGCGGTTTTGCTATTAAATTTTATACTGAAGAGGGCAACTGGGATATGGTGGGCAACAATACTCCCGTGTTCTTTTTACGTGATCCCTTAAAATTTCCTGATCTCAATCATGCGGTAAAACGTGACCCACGCACTAATATGCGTAGTGCTCAAAATAACTGGGATTTTTGGACATCGTTACCGGAAGCCTTGCATCAAATTACCATCGTTATGAGTGATCGAGGCCTTCCTGCCACTTATCGACATATGCATGGCTTTGGTAGTCATACATTCAGCATGATCAACGCTGATAATGAACGTGTTTGGGTTAAATTTCATTTTAGATCGAATCAAGGTATTAAAAACTTAACCGATCAAGAAGCAGAAGTTATTGTCGGTAAAGATCGAGAAAGTCATCAAGCAGATTTATACAATGCTATTGAAGAGGGTAATAACCCATCATGGGTGTTGAAGATTCAGGTGATGACTGAAACACAGGCAGATAATTCACCGTATAATCCTTTTGATTTGACCAAAGTATGGCCACATGCCGATTACCCCTTAATTGAAGTGGGTGTTATGGAATTAAACAGAAATCCTGAGAACTACTTTGCAGAAGTTGAGCAGGCTGCATTTAATCCAGCCAATGTGGTTCCTGGTATTAGTTTCTCTCCCGATAAAATGCTACAAGGTCGCTTGTTTTCCTACGGTGATGCTCAACGTTATCGTTTGGGTGTAAATCATCAACATATACCTGTTAATGCAGCTCGTTGCCCTGTTAATAGTTATCACCGCGATGGTGCGATGCSAGTAGATGGTAATTTTGGTAGTACGATTGGTTATGAACCGAATAGTAAAGGTGAGTGGCAAGAGCAGCCAGACTATTCTGAGCCACCGATGAATTTATCGGGTGCTGCTGGCCATTGGGATCACCGTGAAGATGACGATTATTATTCACAACCCGGTAATTTATTCAGATTGATGAATGAGCAGCAAAAAGAAGCTTTATTTAATAATACCGCAGGGTCTATTGGTGGGGCATCAATAGATATTCAAAAACGTCATATTAGAAATTGCTTAAAAGCTGACCCTGCTTATGGTGCAGGTATAGCTAAGGCACTTGATATATCTTTAGATGATATTTGAGTGTAAAAACGCCTAATTAAAGATGCCAACTGGATAGTTTTTTGTGGTGTGCTTTTATATACAAGTACACCACAAAAACTGCCTTTAGATAGGGTTATATCAGCGGTTCATTATTAGCCTAATTTAAAGACTCACAGTCTATCTGGCCTTAGCTTCCATAAGCATACTAAACGCCTGAGGATGGGCTATAATTTGTTGATGAAATTAAAAAATGTCATACAAATGAGTTTCGCTGTGCTGCTTGTCAGCTTTTGGTATCGAGATGAATTACCGAAAGACATTAACGTTCACCCTGACATCATGCAAGAACCCTCACAGACATTAATTAAGCGATCAGAATTTTCAGTTAATGTTGACGGTAATAATTACTTTATTCAGCCTAAATATGATTATGAATTATACGGTTTAGTGGTTTCTTACCGTCACCACAATAGCGACACCGGTGCTCATTCACGTTGGGGCGATCATCTTAATGTTGCCGACTATTGTGTAATATGGAGTGAAAATGTATACGGCCCACTGTTGGCCGAAATCGAGTTTTGGAACCAAGAATGGACGTGTTATACCAAAAGCGATAACCGTGAGGCGTTCTTACGTTTTGATGGTTCTAAATTATCTAACAATCACCTAATTACTGAAAATAACAGCATTCGAGATGCCATAAAAGAAATAGGTATTGGCGACCAAATTAGAATTAAGGGCTGGCTATCTAGCTACCGTTCTACAGACAATCTTATTCGTGGAACAAGCACAGTCCGAACCGACATAGGTAATGGTGCTTGTGAAACAATCTATGTAAATGAAGTAGAAATTCTTAGCGATTACACTAGCCCTTGGCGAACAGCGATGTATTTTAGTTTAGTAATCTTTCTTTTGTCTTTGATATACCATTTTAGACGACCTTATAAAACGAGCCACTAAATTAGCATTTATAAACAGCTAATAAGATTAATTTTTTATGACTTCACCCTCGGTACTGATAAGCTAAACCTAATTTTAGAATGGACATAATGATGACACCACAAGCAAGTATTGAAAAACATCAGCTCGACGAGCAAGCCTATTTCACTGTTAGCGTAGAGCATCAAGATAAAAAGGAAGATGTCGCCACTCATTTTAGTAGCTTTCAACAAGCGCTAGATTTTATTGTGGCGAGTGACTGGCAACTCAAACGAGAAGCAGTAGATTCAACTTATGTTGAAATGCGGTTTTTAAAACCCTAGCCTCACCGGTTGAAATTGTTAACCATAATGAGACTTTCCTTTTGCTAGAATTAAAAACAATAGGCCTTTTTCTACTCACTGCACTGGCTGAAATTATCGGTTGTTACTTACCCTATTTATGGTTGCGTGAAGATAAATCAATTTGGCTGCTAATTCCTGCTGCATTTAGCCTTATGCTATTTGCTTGGCTACTTTCATTACACCCTACCGCTGCCGGCAGAGTTTATGCTGCATACGGTGGCGTTTATATTGTTATGGCTATTGTGTGGTTATGGGCCATTGAGGGCATTAAGCCTACCAGCTGGGATATTATTGGTTCCGGCGTGGCGCTATTAGGTATGGCTATTATTATGTTTGCACCGAATAGCACGTCGTAGTTTACTTAAGTCAAAAATAGTCCACCTGCAAAGAGGTTAATAATGAATATTCAAAGAATTTTATTACTGGTGCTAGCTCTATTTATATCTAATGCCAATGCAGCAGAAAGTGAGCTGAATGAGCTAGTAGAAAAAACCAGAAAACTAAATGGCACGACCATCAGCTATGAATACACCAGTGGCAAAGCTTATAACGTTAAGTTTGAAGAGGCTGGAGTGAGTTATCGCTATCTTACTGGCTCAAAACCGGCGTTATGGTGGGGGCCGTTTCCTTACCAGGCATTTGAGGTTGAGGACAATGTCTTTATGGCGGCTTGGTTTGAACAAGGCTATGGTGATTATGTCACTTTATTAGTGAACCTAAATAACAATCTATTGTATGGAAGTGCGATCTTACGGGGCGAAGATGTTCATTTTCATGGTGCAAAAATTAACACTATAAGTAGATCTAAGCATGCAGAGTAACCTTCAAAATTTATCAGAGATTGTGGCTAAGGCGAGTGATACCTTTGCCATCAAGTTTGAGACTGTCGGTACATTAATGGGAATAATGGATGAAGGCTTGCGTGCTCAAGGCATGAAAGCAGATGCAGTCACTATTGACTGCATCGCTATCGATAAAAAGATCGTTATCCTACTCCACGATGATACGCCTGATATTGTCAGTATTGCCTTGGGTAATAAACAAGGTGACATTTATTCATCTTCAGAATACGAACTGGCAGAACTATCAGAAGCGGCAATTGTGGAAATAATGGAAACGAATTTTATTTAAAAATTGATTTAATGCAGTTTGACCATATTTTAACGCGGTTGAACGCACACTTAACAAAGTTACCATCGCTATGTTTAAAACGCTTTTTAAGCGGTTTTTTTACTTCCCAAGTACCTTTGAAACCATTTGGAAATACCACTAAGTCACCTGCTTTAAACTTAACGACAGGGCTACCATCTTCAGGTGTCATTTCACATTCACCTTCTAAAATAAGCGCTATTTCTGTGGTAACAAATGCCCATGGAAATACTGATACTTCTTTTTCCCATGTTGGCCAGTGAGCAGCACCCATTTTCTTTAAAAGTGCTTCGCTTGGGTTGCTATCAACTGTAATTTTGTTCATGTTAATTCCTATTATTAGAGTTCTACCCAGAATCAGAATTGTTTGGGATGAGCCATAGTATGTTGTTCGTCTACTTTTGACTAGATTTTAAACACTTAAGCTAAAAATAGTATGTAAAATGCTCTTAAAAATAGAGCGATTAGAATGGTTTATTTAAACATAATTATTAACAAGGAACACCATGACAGAGAACACTACATCGCCAACGGCATCACAGGATACAACCGAAGGCGCACCGCCAATTAATGTTAATGTTGCGGTTAGCAATCCCAATTTAGTCACTGCAATAGCACGCTTAAAAACAGATACTAGTGATGAAGCAAA
>NVVP01000065.1 GCA_002402245.1 Gammaproteobacteria bacterium
TACAATTAAACCGGCGGATCAGCCCGCTAAGTAAGGGTGGAGACAGAAAGTCAGCGGCTTATCGTGAGAAAGTTAAAATCGACAGCGTCTGATGCTATTGGTTTTCTCAAAGTTAAACCCAATAGGCCCGCCGCCTGTACAGGTATCACTTTTACACATCAAGATTCCGTCTTGATAATCCAGAAACACCCTTTCTATTATCTATTATCTATTAAGTAACGTACACCAAATGGTGTACACTGCTATTAATATTAGAAGGGGAAATTTATGGCTAAAATACAAACAAGTCTTCGTATAGAAGAAAAGTCACTCCATGAAGCAAAGATAATCCTTGGCTCCTTGGGAATGAACTTTTCTGAAGCAGTGAATGTGTTCACTAGTATGATAGTACAAACTAAAGGACTGCCATTTGAAGTTAAAATCCCCAACAAATTAACCTCTCAAGTAATTAAGGAGGCCAAACTTGGCGTTAATGTTGATGATTTTTCAATTAATGAATTACGATGAAACTTCGGCGGCATAAGGATTTTTTAAAAGATATTAAGAAAGCAAAATTGGCTGACTCTCAATTMGAGAAATTTATTTATTACATCAATATTCTTAAGGAAGGTGGACTATTACCTRTCGAATCACGAGATCATGCTCTTTTAGGTRAAYATCAAGATTGTCGGKAGTTTCATTTAGGTGGCGATATGTTGATTATTTACCTTATAAATGCTGATRCAATCACATTGCTTCGGATTGGAACTCAYTCCCAANCTTTTTAAATAAACRTCTCAATATGYGCTTKAGARGGAGAGCGTGAATTTAATCCAATAGCTTCTCCASMCCCTCCAACCTTACCGCTTAATTTTAACTTCACTGCTATTGAGTATTCTCAATAATGGGTTGGCATCCATCACGYGYTGTTTAAACCTAAASGCAATRACTARGCCGGCAATAAAGCCACCAATATGTGCCCAATAGGCWGTGCCGCCCATGCTGGCATCACTCATATAGATRCCATAAACATTGATTGCAAACCAGATCATGAAGAATATTTGTGGRGATARTTTCTTCTGATAAATAATAAACATGAACGATAAGCTGGCGTGACGAAACCACAGTAAATACATGGCGAATAAGCCTGCAATCGCTCCACTTGCTCCCATCATTGGGATTTGGGAAGATGGATCTACGGCGATTTGTAAGCCGGCAGCTGCAAAACCACAGACGGTATATAAGCCTAGGAAGCGCCATTTACCCAAGGCATCTTCTAAATTATCACCAATAATATAGAGAAAATACATATTACCAATCAAGTGCATGGTGCCGCCGTGCAGGTACATATGGCTTAATAGTGACCAAAGCTGATGGCCTTCCATAACCTGATATGAATTCAGGGCGAAAAGGCTGTAAACGGTTTCTATCTTCTGGTAGTCGAAGCCATAAGCGACGAAAATCAAACAGTTTAACAGCACTAGGCTATAGGTTACCCAAGGTCGGGATTTAGGCTTAATATTATATTCAGCTGGCATTTGAGATAGGATTTGGAAGATCCATGACTTCACTGATATTTTTTTATTAAGCCCGACTAGAGACTCTTTTACCTTTGGCGAGTGGATCACTTTTTCTAATTCTTCTCTATCAATCCACACGCCACACTTGGTACATAAATCGACTTCAACTTGGAACTCATCCATTAAATGATGACATGATAATCCTGCTGAGCAATGAGGACAGCTACGATCTGATGGTTGTARAAAKGCACCAAACTCTTGCTCTATTTTGACATCATCGTCTTCATTRTCAGCAATTGATAGYACTTTRTTAAGCTCACCACTATCAAACCATAGRCCRCCACATTGGCGACATTGRTCWACATTTTCACCATGAAAATCATACTCACCCATTTCATGATTATTACAACTAGGACACGWTAAMSTCATTCCATAAAATCCTTTTTAAGGCTCTTCTGTKACAGGAAGACCTGCTTCRCGAAGTTCATCTGCGAGCTCTTGATGGTTTTCTTTTAATTGCTTCAASCCACCATTGGCCATCTTTTCTGTTAACTCTAKAATTAACTTAGCACCATGTTTRCTACCATAATGCCTAGATTCAATTTTAAGGATCAGAGCATCTGATGCATTATAAAAKCGACGGGCYGCCGATAATAAATGACTCGGTGTTTCTARTGTWGAAGATGAAAAYTTCATATTATCCCAAACAAAATGGGCTAATTTAGGGCTATGCTTTTTTAAATCATACGGGTTTTCTTTAGTCAGAAACTCAGCATATTCTTCTAAGGTCTTAATATTATCTGAAATTTCAGAATCTAATGCTGAGCGGAGGTAATAGTTATTTTCTTTACTGTATAAGTTTTCAAAAAGTATTGCTTGTGACAGACCTTCCTGAGCAGCGAGATAAACACCCGATACTGTCGCAACAATAATAAATATTTGGCTAATCCAAAAGCTACTTTTTATTAATTCTGCATTATCAATTTTTTTTGATAAGCGTGCTGCTTCAGATGCAACTGTTTTTTTATCCTGATCCATAATATAAAAATCCCTTATATAAAAAATATTAGCATACGTTTATACACGTTAATGTGTACCGACACCAACAAATTTAGACTCTGGGTGCACCTATTAAGTTCTCTTAAAATAAAATTACTAAGCAGATACTTCTCCTTGATACACTGCCCTTACCACATATCTTAAACGGCCTCCCGTTAGCAGTGTATTAAACGGGTAGCAGGTAACAAGAGTCAGTTGGTAAGGTGAATTATCAGCATCAATCCATGACACATCGCTTTTATCCACTATATGCATGTCTTTAATAATGTAGTCACGGACATGGCCATCTGCATTACTGATACTAATTGTTTCACCTATTTGTACCTGTTCTAAAAAAGAAAAATGAGTATCTCGATGAGCCGCAATAATGGTATTACCTTTCGTCGTAGGCATTGCTGATGAAAAAAGGTAGCCAGGGCCGAAGGCGAGTGATGCACCACTTGCTCCGGCTAAGACATAGCTATCCACGTTATGCTCGGCCATGGTTAACCTTGCAACAGGCCAAGTATCGGCCCAAGGCCAAGGTTTTATCTGGCTGCGCTCGGCTGATGTTGATTGTTGCCATGCAGAAGCAATTAACCATTGGGCTAATGTTGCTTTGGCTAAGATATAACTGCCCTGACCTAGGTTCCATACTGCAATGATCACCACCAGACTCATTAGCAGTCGTTTACGTGTGATGGTAATCGTCATCACACTCTCCGACGTACAAATACCATTATTAGTAATAAACCTAGTCCTAATACTATTTGTAAGGTAGCGGGGGTGGCGGTTTGTGGCAGTTGTTTCATTTTCCACCCCGCTGGTTTATTCGTTGCAACAGCCGTTGATTTCAGTGGGTTTTGTTTAGATCTAGCGGGTGTTTTATCCACAGCCACCAGCGAGGTAAACTTACTGACTAAATGATGAGATAAAGCGACATTAACAATGGCGTCTTTAATATCTTCGGCTTGACCTTGAGTACGGTAATCATCCATTAAGCTGGCAATTTTACGTCTTGCCCAAAAGGTCGATACTAAGTCTGATCTCGCACCTTTGTTAATAGCTACTTCGCTCTGCCACGGTGTAGTACCTAACATTCCTTTTATCGTTATCGTATCGGGTAAATGGTCAGCTCTCATCGTCAGTAATAAAGGTTCACCTAAATATAAGTCTGGCACGGTACTCGGCCATTGCTCAATAACGACATCATCAGGAAAATCTAGGGTGATATTAGTCACGGTTGGGTGAGCTAATTTACTAAACAAGTCTTCCATTTTTTGTCTTACTTCTGACTCAGCACCAATATAACTATGGCTACCACGACCATATTCTGCTGCACGGCGCATAAAGTGACTATTGGGTGCACTGCCAATGCCTACCGTAAATAAGCGGCTTGTTCCTAAGTGACGTTTAATTAGATTAAATAATTCATCTTCATTGCCGACACTGCCATCGGTTAAAAACATAATCTGACGAATTCCGTTCGTGGTGGTTTCACTTGTTAAGGCTGCTTTTAGTGCCGGTGCCATTTCAGTACCCCCACCCGCTCGTAGCCAATTAACAAAATTTCTCGCTTGTTCAATATTCTCACTGTTGGCTAAGCGGGCACGATCATAGAGTCGTTCGAAGTCACTGCTAAAGCGGATGATATTAAAGCTATCTTGGGGGCGCAGCTGATCCAAGCCATAAAGCAAGGCATTACGCGCTTGCTCGATTGAGGTGCCATCCATTGAACCTGAGGTATCGACAATAAAAATCATTTCTCGGGCTATACTTTCTGTTTGCAGTTGTTTTGGTGGTATTAACATCACCATTGCATAGTCATGATTGTCCTTACGTTGCTTAAATAATGCAGCTTGAGGTGCAAACTGTGGTGTTGCTTGCCAGACAAGTTCAAAATCACGATTAGCTGGTACAGGCCCCGTTAGGCTTATTTGTCTAACACCTGTGGCAATTTCAGTCTCTTCAATCTCATGATATGAACTGGTCAACTGAGTAATAGGAAAACCTGCGGCTAAGGTTATATTTAGCTCCACCGGATTATGTTGTTTATCCTTAGAAATAACCATCGGCGGGCTAATTAATGCAGCATCAGGTACTTGGTCTGTATTCACCGCCCAGCCTGTACTGCTTATATCCGTGACCCTTTCAACTTTATTAATCACTTCACCGGGAATATACCGAGGCGCGACTACCATTGGGAATCGTAGGCTAAATTCAGCTTCATTCTGTGTTACATTTTGCTGATATTCTATGGTGATAGTAATCTGTTCGCCCGGCGCAATATTAGCGACTGAACTGGTAAATATATTAGGTCGCTGCTGCTCCAATAATGTGGCTTTTTTGCCTGATGACTTCGCTGCCTGATAAATCTTTTTTGCTTCTTCTTTAGCTTTAATTTCACCTACAATAATTCGCTCACCCACCTTCATCTCAAGGTGATCGACTGCCGCCGTTTCAGGCAAAGGAAAAACATAAATACCTTGTTGCCATGATGAAGTCGAATTAGAAAATGTCTGACTCACTTTCACTCGCGCCAACAAACCGTTTACCTTAATCTCTACATCGGTATCTAGCGTAGGACTCACAAGATAATGGCCATCATTATGGCGAAAGACTAATTGGCCTGATGTTAGATTATTAATATTGCGTATTGTATCTAGCTCTACTTCTACTGACTTTATTGCTGTTGCCGCATAGCTTGGTGACGACATAACCACCACCGCCATTAAGCCCACACTGATGGCAACTCCTGCCACCAAACCCTGCCCGGCACAATGAACCAAGTTCATAAACAAGTTCATTTTGATTGATGATTGATTAGCCATAAGATGCTGCTCCTTAAAGTGAATGTAGGGCTATTACAGCAAACAACAAGGGAGGCAAGCTGTTCAGAACAAGGCTATTTAACGATCAAATGTGGCAGAAACAAGGCAGGCCGTTTTTATTCAGGTAAAATCATCGTTATACAACCATAAAAGAGCATCTAAAATGAGTATTCGTATAGGGATCGTGATGGATCCTATTTCTACTATTACGGTTAAAAAAGACAGTAGTTTTGCCATGTTATTAGCTGCACAAGCAAAAGGTTGGTCGCTATTCTATATGGAACAAAGTGATCTCTTTCTCGCACGGGGTCAGGCCTCAGCCGAGATGAAACCACTGTCAGTAGTGGACGATCCGCACGACTGGTACCAATTAGGTGACTCGATTACCCAACCACTATCAGAGCTTGATGTGATCTTAATGCGTAAAGACCCTCCATTTGATATGGAATTTATTTATAGTACTTACTTACTAGAACAAGCAAGTGAAGCAGGCGTGTTAGTAGTCAATAACCCACAAAGTCTACGTGATGCTAATGAAAAGCTATTCACAGCATGGTTTCCACAATGTGGCCCTGAGACATTGGTAACGCGTAAAGCCTCATTAATTCGCCAGTTCCATCACACCCATCAGGATATAATCTTAAAACCACTTGACGGTATGGGCGGCGCATCTATTTTTCGCGTGCAAGCCAACGATCCGAATCTAAGTGTGATTATAGAAACGCTTACTGATTACGGTCGACGTTCAATTATGGTACAAAAATTTATCCCTGAAATTAGTCAGGGAGATAAACGTATTCTGATGATTAATGGCGAACCCGTGCCTTATGCTTTGGCTCGTATCCCTGCTGAAGGTGAAACCCGTGGTAATCTTGCGGCCGGCGGCCGAGCAGAAGGCCGACCATTAACTGAACGAGATCGCTGGATTTGCCAACAAGTCGGCCCCAAACTTCGAGAAAAAGGGCTATTATTTGTCGGCTTAGATGTAATTGGGGATTATTTAACCGAAATTAATGTCACAAGCCCTACTTGCATACGTGAACTCGATGCACAATTTAACCTAAATATTGCTGGCGACTTAATGACTAGCATAGAGCAACAATTATAATGAAATTAACACCCTTACTCGGCGGACTATTATTACTGCTATTAACCGCCTGTAGTGACAAGCCACAAACCCACCAAGCCAAATTCTTTGCCTTTGGTACTCAAATTGACGTCAGCTTATATGATGTCGATAAAGCGGCTGCTAATCAAACAATTGAAGTCTTAGAACAGGCCTTTTCTAATGTCGATAATACCTGGCATGCATGGCAACCCAGTACCTTAATGGATATTAATGCCGCTATTGCTGAAGGTAAAACGATTAAAGTTGAACAGGATGTGGCTGACTTAATTAACTTAGCCAAAACCTTAGCTAATGACAGTCAGAATTTATTTAACCCAGCAGCGGGGAATTTGTTTGAATTATGGGGGTTTCATCAAGATGACTGGTTTGAATCTCATGCTCCACCCACTGATGAAGAGATGGCAGCGTGGATAGACAGTAATCCAACCATGAATGACATACATATCAGCAATAATGAACTTAGCAGCGATAACACCGCCGTTAAGTTGGGTTTTGGTGGTTTTGCCAAAGGCTTTGCCGTTGATACTGCAATTGAGGCGCTGAAACAACAAGGCATCACTAACGCTATCATCAATATTGGTGGCGATTTACGCGCTATTGGTTCTCATGGTGAACGTCCGTGGATCATTGGTATTCGTCATCCTCGCCATGATGGCATGATGGCTTCTATTGCATTACATGGTGATGAAAGTGTATTCACATCGGGTGATTATGAGCGTTTTTTCCAATATGAAGGCAAACGTTATTCTCATATTATTGATCCTCGAACCGCACAACCTGCAAGGGGTGCAATGTCAGTAACTGTTTTACATAGCAATGCCTCGATTGCCGATGCGGCGGCCACAGCCCTTTTTGTAGCCGGTGATAATTGGCCTGAAATTGCCAAGTCAATGGGCCTCACACATGTCATGTTAGTTAAAGCTAATGGTAATGTGGAGATAACCCCTGCAATGGCCAAGCGTATCCGCTTAATGGATTCAACTGAACCTGCTACAATTCGAGAACTCTAACTATGATGCAGGTGCAATGATAAGTTCTGATCGACTGCTATTTACGCTTTTATTTTCAATCATTATTCATTTAGTGATTGTATTGGGCGTAAGCTTTGAGGTGACTTCACCGTTTACCAATCAGCCTTTTGAAAGCCTTGATATCACACTGGTCAAGCAACAAACCGAGCTTGCACCTGAAGAAGCTGATTTTTTAGCCCAAGCCAATAATGAAGGGGGTGGAGAAACGCAGGCTAAATCAGCTGAACCTAGCCCGACTCCTATTAGCCCAGATGAAATAAAAGAATCGGCGGCTGATAATGCTGCGGCGCCGAGCTTACCTCCAGTAAAAGCCGTTGTTCCTACACCGCCTAGTCCACCAGCAGCCAAGAAAGAAACAGTCACACCACCACAGCCTAAAGTCAAAACTGATACCAGCCCGAGTAAAGCCATTGTTCAGGCTGAAGCCGAACGGATTGTCCATCAAGCATTAGAAGAAGCAAAACAGCGTCAACAAGAGCAAGCAACACCTGCTGAAGAAACACCGCCCCGTCGAACATTAATTCTGCCGACCCAAGCAGACATTGCTAAATTAGATCGCCAGTTTGATGCCATCAGCCAAGCATTAAGTAAAACACCTAAAAAACGTTATATTTCATCATCAACTAGAGAATATGCTGCCGCAGCTTATATGCAAGCATGGCAAATGAAGGTAGAACGCATTGGTAACTTTAATTACCCACAAGAAGCAAAGCGTAAGGGACTTAATGGCAGTCTAATGCTGACGGTAGATATAAATCCTGATGGCAGCGTATCGCCCAATGGCATTGTCGTATCAAAGCCATCCCCTTATAAAATATTAGATGATGCGGCTGTTCGAATCGTTAGACTCGGGGCTCCTTATGCCGCCGTGCCTGACAATGTACTACAAGGCAATGATGTATTAACCATCATCCGTACTTGGAAGTTTGAAACTAATGGACTATCAACTCGCTAAACGGTTTTTTTCTGCTAACTGATAACCTTGTTTCGCTTTGCTGCAATCACTCGGTCTGAGAYCAAGTTCCTGACATAATACCTCAGCTAATAATGCCATGGATTCAACCTTACCTGATTTTAGCTCTAGCTCTATTTCATGTATCGACCCGGTGCAATCGCCAGCCGTAACCTGGCCTCGATCATAGGCAAGCTCAATTTGGGTCGAATCATCTAAAGTTAGCTGTATACTTTCACGAATAAAGTCTGTGGTAAATAAAGGCGATAATGACGCCCATTTTTTAGCATCATTAATGAGGCTGGCTAAGGGGGTTTGTCTTAATAAATTCAAGTCCCATTCTGGATTATCCAATGGGTGTTCCCATTCATCTCGTTGATGTAAACCATTTTCAACTTTTCCGGCTGTTTTAACTGTCTGCCACCATGCCTCATCATATTGTCGCATACGTAGACCCACTCGCTGCTTACTCAAATCTAAATCAGCTGTATCGAAGTAGGTACTCACAAGATGACTTATCTCTGCCGGTTCCTTTTCTAATGAGGATAAACAACTCACTGTCGATAAATCTAATTTAGAGTCATGATTAATAACTAACTTAATTTCTTGTTCTAATGCCACATCTACGCCCGTTTTTGTACTGATTGATGCATGGAGTCATAAGCAATATTAAGGTCATTGACTCCCACTCGCGCAATCTCTAACTCACCCAATAAATAATGAGACTTTAAGTCATCTGCACTTGTATGCAGTTTATCATGCAAGGACTGTAAGTCGCTTAACCATTCCTTATCAAATAAGCTATTATCCATTTCTGCGGTTATCCACCGACCACAACCGCATTGCTCACGATTGCTAATAGGCCAAAACTCAATTTTATCTTCAGCCAAAAAAAGGTTTTTGGTGAAGCGTTGATGCCATTGTGTAATAAGCAGCATCAATAATTCTAAGCGTTTATCTCGTTCATTTAATGTGATTTCTTTGCTCTCCAACCACTTTTGATTAGCAGGATAGCGATCCAGCCAAACAGGAATCTGCTCTGCAGGCATGGGTTTGGAAATAAAATAACCTTGTGCAAGATCACAGCCCATTAACATTAACATTTCACCTTGTGATTCTGTTTCTATTCCTTCAGCCACAATTTGTCGTCTAAACGAGCTAGCTAAATCAATAATGCCTTCAATAATAGAATAATCATCGGGGTCATCAAGCATATCCCGAATAAAACTACGATCTATTTTAATAATATCTGCTGACAAGTTTCGTAAATGACTCAGAGATGAATAAGCGATGCCAAAATCATCTAAGGCAACTTTAATTCCCAATGAATCTCGGCATTCTTTAATAGTATCGTTGAGACTCATTAAATTATCTAACGCATTGCCTTCTAATATTTCAATCTGTAAATAAGAAGGTTGTACATCAGGCCATTTCAGCAGCATTGTTTTCAAATGGGGAATAAATGCACTCGATTGTAAATGATACGATGCAATGTTAATGCTCACCTCAAGATGAATACCCTGCTTTATCCATTTATCTAATTGTTGCAATGCCTCATTAATCACCCACTCACCTAATATAAACTCTAATTCAGTTTCTTTTATATCAGGTAGAAATTCTGCTGGTAGAACAAGTCCTTTCTCAGGGTGATTCCAGCGTAATAGTGCTTCAGCCCCTAATAACTCACCTGTTCTCATATTAACTTTAGGCTGATAATGCAGACAAAATTCATTATTTTCTAAACCCAAGGTTATTTCTATTAATTTATTCTTTTTAAACGTTGTCTGCTGCTTACCTTGGCCATTAAATAAAGTGTAACGATTGCGACCATTAATTTTTGATTGATACATTGCTTGATCAGCATGACGCATCAGGGTCTCCATTTCACTATTATCATCCGGATACAGTGTCACCCCAATGGATACACTAATTTCATGCTCATCTTCACCGACAATACAAGGAGTATTACTTAAAGCATTGCAAACCCTATTAAGGATATCTTCACAATGCTCCCGTGAGTCAATATCATTTAACAACAAAGCAAACTCATCACCACCAAATCGAGCTAGGGTATCTTCTTCTCGGATGCTGTGTTTAATTCGTGTTGTAACTTCAAGTAATAAAGCATCACCATGATCATGACCATAGTTATCATTGACCTCTTTAAAATGGTCTAAATCCAAAAAACAAACTGCTAGAAGCTGATCCGTTCGCTTTGCATGTGCCATGGCTAATACAAACCTATCAGCAAAAAGAGTTCGGTTAGGTAGGTGAGTTAAGGCATCATAATAAGCCATTTTCTCAAGTTCTTTTTGGTGCCTTTTTTTGTCGGTAATATCAGCAAAAACACCAACATAATTAATCACTTTTCCTGTTTCATCTTTTAAGGTTGAAACCGTTAATGACTCAGCGTAAAACTCACCGGTTTTTTTACAGTTCCAAAGTTCCCCAGACCAATGTCCATGCTCATTAATTTCTTTCCACATTTCAACATAAAACTCTGCATTCTCTTTCTCTGCCCCTCGAAAGAGGGATTTTTGGCCTAAAATTTCACTTTGACTATAACCGGTTAACTCATAAAAAGCGGGATTAGAATCCACAATAATATGGTCACCATCGGTAATCAGAATTCCATCATGAATTTTGCCAAATACGCGTGATGTTAGTGCTAATGTTTTATTTACCTCTGAGCGCTCTAATTCTGTCACTACACGTACAGCAAGAGTTTCTAGCAAACTTACCAAGTGAGAAGTTAACTTCATCGGTTTATCGTCAATCATCGCAATAAAACCGACTACCTTTTTATGTGCATTAACCAGAGGAATACCGATATAACTCTCCGCCTCCATTGTTGTTAGCAATGTATCTTTTGGAAACTGGGCTTGTATATTATCAGGGTAAAAGCATATTCTTTGGCTCAGTACTTCTGCACACGGCGTATCTCTTAGATCATAAAATATATTCGGAGCTAACTTATTATCTGCCCACACCACCAGCGATTCAATTTTATAAGGGTCATGGTCATTAACTTGAGCGATAAAGACATACCGCACATTTTGCGACGAAGCTAATTGTTTAACTATTAACTGGAAAATATTATCCATCCCAACAGGGTCACTTTCAGCTAATATCCGCAACACCTTTTCACATTGTTTACGGTGGCTGATATCCCTTTGTGTTCCAATAATTCTCGTTGGTTTGCCGGCTTTATTTCTCTCTATTACTTGACCTATGAAATGCAACCAAACCCATCCACCACCCCTTTTTTTACGACGATACTCCTGTTCAACCGGCGCATCTGTTAACTCTATTTTTCCCATCGCATTTTGTACTGCGGATAAATCATCAGGATGAATATTGTCCAACCAAATGGTCAAATTGGTATTAAAGTTTTCAGGAGCATAATCAAGCAATCGTGCATATTCATTACTGGTAATAATATTGCCTGTTTGAGGATAAAACTCTACCCAGGCCTGATTCGATGACTTTAAAGCAAAGTCCAAATTCCTAAAGTTATTATTTAGTTCGATTAATACTTGTTTATATCTCAATGCAAATGGCAATGCAATCGCAATTAATAATATCCCCATGCTCACTACACTTACTATTAACAGTAATATATCAGCATCCATTCCATTACTACTTGGTGTTAATGGTAGTGTCCGAAAATCAACAGAGGCCATTGCAATATAGTGGATTGCTGACGTCCCCCCACCCATCACTAACGATTTAACCAGCAATCCTTTGCTGAGAAATTTGTATTCAGTAGAACCTCTATTTTGTAAACTCACCGTTACTACGACTATAGATAAAATGACAGCCAAAATAATAGACAGATAAAATAGTTCGGTATGATGAATCATCTCTGCATCCATTATCATCGCAGCCATACCCATATAGTGCATGCTTCCAATACCTAAACCCAATAAGGTACCTCCAACCCATACATCTCTAATCCGGATCTTATTCTGAGCCATGACCCATAGAATAACCCCGCATGCTGACACTGCTGGAATTATTGAAATAAAGGTAATAAAGATATCGTAGTAGACAGGTACCGGTAGGCTTAATGCCAACATGCCAATAAAATGCATAGCCCATATACCCAGTCCCATTGCAATGGCACCAAATATATTCCACATTATTTTGTGGATTTTATGGACGGAAGAGTACTGTCGTTCGGCAAGACCAAATGCAGTGAATGAAGCGAGGACAGCAATTAATATGGAGAGAAATATTAAAGGAACACTATAGGTTTCCAATAATGCTGTCCCTAGCGCTGCTGTATTATGATCCATCATAACGATCACCATATATCCTTATAAAGTGAATTTTTTACTTATAAATTAATCACATATGTCCTTATATGTGATATTTGAGTATACTCCTTTTTTCTAATATCAGCAGCTAAGTCACTTTAATAGTGGGGCTAAATAGTGTCCTGTATGTGATGATTTGTTTTTAGCCACATCTTCAGGCGTGCCTGCGCGTTTGAGCGGCGTGGTTTCTTCTTGATCCTTGACGATGGCGTTGAAGGTTTCTTGGCCAAAGCGGTTCAAGAACCAACCGGTGCCGATAAAGCCGGGGCAAATCGCATTGACGCGAATTTCTGGCGCAAGTGAGCGAGCAAGGGACAAGGTCATTGTGTTGAGCGCGCCTTTTGTGGCGGCGTAGGCAACAGAGGAGCCAATGCCAGTTACCGCAGCGATAGACGATACATTGACGACTGATCCATAGCCTTGCTTCTTCATGGCTGGCGCACAGGCGCGGATCATTTGATAGGGCGCGATGACATTGAGCTCGTAGAGCCACAGGAAGTCTTCTTTTTGGAGCGCGTCCAAATCTGCGTGATCGGCAAATTTTGTGGTGCCTGCATTGTTCACCAAAATGTCGACGCGGCCCCATGTATCCAAAGCGGC
>NVVP01000001.1 GCA_002402245.1 Gammaproteobacteria bacterium
GATGCCTTATATGATCAAGCCGTACAGATAGTGACAGAAAGCCAACGCGCGTCTATATCGGGCATTCAGCGTCGATTAAAAATAGGTTATAACCGCGCCGCTCGAATTGTGGAAGCAATGGAAGCAGCTGGAGTGGTCTCTTCTATGCAAGGCAATGGTAGTCGTGAAGTATTAGCGCCTGCGCCGCGTTCAGATTGATTTGATTAAGTATGTGGCTTGATAAAATAGCTCATAAACTGGGTTTATTAAGAAGGAAGAAAGCAAACAATACGCCTTATTTAGCTGAATATAGCTTAATTATTTTAGATAGCTTAATGAATAAGTCTGATAGTTTACCGGTGCTGCTTAAGGCAATAAAACACTACCCTGAAGATACACATAATGAAGGACATGTGTGTGACAATATGATTGCGTTTATGACTACATTTTCGTCTTTTGAACTATTAAAGCAGGGTGTTGACCAACAGTTTATTGAAAAAGGTGGCCGTAAGGCGATGCAAAGTCAGCAACAATCAATGGAAAAATTGGAATCATGGTATGAATAAAATAATCAAAACAATGCTCGCTATCACAGTGATGAGTGCATCATTTACCCTGTCAGCAGCTGAATCAGCAACAGATAAATTAAATGAATTTGTCAAAACAGTAGTGACTTTCCAAGCTAAATTTAACCAAACAGTCATCGGCCCTCGAGGCATCGTATTAGAAGAGGCAGAAGGCTTTTTTATATTAGACCGTCCCGGTAGATTTCGTTGGGATTATAAACAGCCTTATCCGCAGTACATTGTGGCCGATGGTGAAAAAATATGGTTTTACGACGTCGATTTAGAACAAGTGACAGTGAAGTCACAGCTAGAGGCTTTAGCGGATACACCGGCAAGCTTATTATCAGGTGATATGTTGCCTGAAGATAATTATTTGCTACGTGATTTACCTTCAGAAGATGGTTTGTTATGGGTTGAATTGATACCTAAAAATATCGAATCTAATTTTCAAACCATCACCCTAGCATTTGATTCCGCCGGCGTATTAAATCAAATGATTATGAAAGATAGCTTTGATCAAAAAACCCGCCTAGCCTTTACACAAGTGACTAATAACCCTCAATTAGCAGATGATGTATTTGTTTTTACACCACCAAAAGGTGTGGATATTGTGGGTGATATTGGTCAGTGAGTTTATTTGAAAACACCGATGATCTGTTAGGCCGGCCTTTGGCTGACCGAATGCGACCCACTTCTTTAGACGGATATATTGGTCAACATCATTTATTAGCTGAAGGTAAACCTTTACAGCAAGCTATTTCATCTGGAAATCCACATTCAATGATTTTGTGGGGCCCACCTGGCACAGGTAAGACCACCCTAGGCAAGTTGATTGCCGGTTATTGTGATATGGAATTCATTACTATTTCAGCCGTGTTAGCCGGTGTTAAAGATGTACGTGCAGCAGTTACTAGAGCACAGCAATTACAGCAAGAGCAAGGTCGCCGTACCTTATTATTTGTAGATGAAGTACATCGCTTTAATAAATCACAGCAAGATGCATTTTTACCTTATGTTGAAGATGGCACCTTTACCTTTATTGGTGCGACCACTGAAAATCCCTCATTTGAATTAAACAATGCCCTATTATCCCGAGCACGTGTATACGTCCTTAAATCACTAGAAACGGCTGATTTACGACAGATCATTGACCGAGCGATGGACAATGTTGATTTAGGATTAGCGGATCGAGGTATCGAGCTGGCTGAACCGTTACGCGATCAATTAGCTGAAGCGGTTGATGGTGATGGCCGCCGGGCATTAAACCTATTAGAAATTGTTATCGATTTGGCTGATAGCAAAAGTCAGACTCAGGTTGATGAGGATGATCTAGCAGAAGTACTATCTGGGACCTTACGTCGCTTTGATAAAGGCGGTGAAGCCTTTTATGACCAAATTTCAGCCCTACATAAGTCGGTACGAGGTTCATCGCCCGATGGTGCCTTATATTGGCTGTGTCGGATGTTAGATGGCGGTTGTGATCCAGTCTATTTAATGCGACGTATAGTTAGAATGGCATCGGAAGATATTGGTAATGCAGATCCTCGAGGTTTACGTATCGCCCTTGATGCATGGGAAAGCTTTGACAAATTAGGCCGACCAGAAGGCGACTTAGCCATTGCCCAAGCCGTGGTTTATCTTGCCTGTGCCCCGAAGAGTAATGCGGTCTATAACGCCTTTAATCAAGCCATGCAGGATGTGCGCTCGCAAGGCTCCGCCGAAGTGCCGGTTCACTTACGTAATGCGCCTACCAAACTGATGAAAGAGTTAGGCTATGGCAAAGAGTATCGTTATGCTCATCATGAGCCTGATGCGTATGCAGCAGGGGAGAATTACTTTCCAGATAATATGCAACCGAGGAATTACTATCAACCGGTAAATCGTGGTTTGGAAATTAAGATTGCTGAGAAGTTAGCACGGCTGAAAGCGTTGGATGAGCAGGCTAACAATCGCTAAAAAATTAGTCTTCAGCTAAGGCTTCAAATTCTTTTTTCTTAGTATCAAACCATTCTGCCATAGCTTGTGGGTTTTGCATGAGCTGCATTACTTTTGCCATTGCGCCCATATGTTGTGCGTCTTGTTGTTGAAACATGGCCATGCCGTGTTGTTTGCTTAGTTCAACTAGTTCTTCAAAGGTGTTGGCTTGGAAGGTTTGGTCGCAGGCGCCGCCTAGTTGGTTGCAGGTCATTGTTTTCATGGTTCTCTCCGGTTGTTCTTATTGTTTTGGGCTGGCTATTTTTATAGCTTATTTGTGTTGGGATAGCATTATATACTGCTGCCGCGAGGCGTTCATTTCTTTTGCTGCCCAAAAGAAACAGAACCAAAGAAAAAGGCACCCGATATCGCCTTCATCCAAATACTACGTTATTTTTATGGCGTAGTCGCCAACTCGCTTACGCTCAAACACGCGACCACTTCATCCATAAAAATAACTCCGTTTTTGGAGGCGATAACACGGGGTATTAGGCTTAATTTAAGGTCACGAGTTTCTTATGGATGGTTGTTAGGGCATCTTTTCTAAGTATCATTATCTTTTTTAGTTTCTCTCACTATCTCCGCAATTATCTGAAATGTCTGATACCTAATCGATGTAATCCCTTCATAGTCAATATCTTCATTAGTAAAGTCTGGATTTGTATCGGCTTCAATACAACCCCAGAAATTATCTACTTTATTCAAAAAATAACCTGCTCTATCAATTTTATCTGGATCTACGAAATGCTTTTTTACATAGATAGAAGATGGAATGTCATGAGCTAGTTTATTTCTGTAATCACGTAGTAATTGGATCTCGTTAATATCATTTGATGTCAGAGCTTCAGATTCAAGTAGAAATATAAGTGATGCTTCGAACTCATATTTTGATCTAGAGAGTACTTTATCTTTATAGTCAGGTGAAATGATAAATTCTTTTCCATTATGACCGTTTATGAAAAAACCTTTAACCCCTTCAACTATTGAAGACTTCAACAAATGAAATGCCATCAAATAAAGTGATGAATCTATGAGTCTTGCTTTGGCAATGTCTTCATTTAACCTGTATTAACGGGAAGACACTTTCCCTGTAATTCTTAGTTAAGTAAATAATAAAGCAGTTAACTAAGTATTTGTAGTTGGCCTCAAATTGTTTCCTATGAAAGTTAGATACTTGAAGATAACTTTGCTTTAGGCAAGATAAATATCATACCGTGTATTTTTACTTTCAATACTGGTGGTTGGTTTTTGTTCGCCGACGAAGGGGGCTGATTTGGGGCGTTTGACTACAACTCTTTTTAGAGCGGTATTTATTGCGGTAGTGAGTAGTTGCTCACTATCGGTATCGGGGCCGGCTAGTTGGTGTAAAAGACGCATGTCTTTTTTAACTAAGGCTGATTTTTCACGGCTGGGATACATGGGGTCCATGTAGATGACGTCTGGGCGTTGTTGGTTGTTGAGCTTGCTTAGGTAGTCGATGGCGTCGTGATTGATGAGTGACATGCGTTGGATGACTTCATTAATATCGTCATCTGCTGCTGCTCGATTAAGGGCGTCTTCAATTAGGCAGGCAATTAATGGGTTTCGTTCAATCAGGGTGATTTGGCAGCCTAAGTTGGCTAATACAAAGGCATCACGAGCGAAACCTGCGGTGGCGTCAATGATGGTGGGTGTGGCACCTTTTTTTAGGCCGATGGCTTTGGCTAGGGGTTGACCTCGGCCGCCACCAAATTGTCTGCGGTGGGCGTTTTTACCGGTGACAAAGTCGATAAAAATAGGGTTGCCTAGTTCAGGTGAGCGAATTTCTGTTTGATTTTGACTGAGTACGAGTTGGATTTTATCTGGGTCTAAAACTGCAAAAGGAAGGGCTAATTTATTTGCTAATAAAGTCGCTTTTTCTTCTAGTTGAGCTGAGTCAGTACTGATGCTGATGGAATCAGTCATGACTTATAAATAGTCCAAATGCACGGCTACCCGTGCCTGTTTTAATGACTTTTTCAGTTTGGTAGTTATCGGTGTTGATAACTGACACTGTGCCATCGCCCCAATTAGTCACATAAAGAAATTGGCCATCAGGGGTAATATCAATGCCTTCGGGTGAGTCACCGACGTCAATGGTTTGGATAATTGATGGATTAATTAGGTCGATTATAGAGATTGTGCTGTCATCCTGATTGGTGACATATAAGTGACTATTATCAGGGCTAACTACTGCACAGTAGGGCCATTCGCCTACATTGATGGTGTTTGTTTGCATGGCTGATTTTAAATCAATCACGCTGACATCATTTGAGCCGACATTAACGCTATAAAGTGTGTTGTTATCAGGTGCTAATGCTAAACCAAAAGGGGCTGTGCCAACGGCTATGGAGTGTAAAACTTGATTAGTATCTGTGTCTATAATCATCACGGTATTATCATCACGATTAGCCACATAAAGGCGATGAGATTGGTCGTCGACAATCATTCCGGCGGGGGATTTACCTACTGGAATTGATGTGATTATTTTTTCTTCGGCGGGATCTATAACGCTGACGGTGTGTTGATACCAATCTGCAACATAAACGAGTGAACCTGCTTTGTTAGTTGCAATACCAACGGGGCCTGCACCGACGGGAATATGGGCAATAACGGTGAGGGTGTTGAGGTCTAATACAGACACATCTACACCTTCTGAATTAGTAATAAAGGCACGTTGGCCTTGCTGGCTAATGGCGATGCCTACAGGTCGATTGCCAATAGGGATGGTATGAATGACTTGCTGGGTAGCGGTATCAATAATGCTGAGGTCATCACTTAATTGATTAGTGATGTAAGCATGAGGTGGCTGCGGTGTGGCACAGCCTGAAATGGCTGAGCTGAATATAAGAAAAAAGGCGATCAATTTGATCGCCTTTAACCATGCTAAGCAAGAATGCTTTGGCATTTATTTTTCCATGATCATTTTCAAGTTTTCTAAACCTGAAGTGAAGATACCTTGGATAGTATTTTTTGCGTCTTTATCACTTTGACCTTCTGGAACAGGAGGGTTATCCATGAAAGAACGGTAGAATTTAGCTTTCCATAATACTTCACTACCACCTTCAACTGCTTTTACGCTTAACCATGCTTTATAGTTAGCAACAGGGATTGTGAAGTAAGGTGTGTCTTTACTATTGAATGTAATGGTTTTAACCACTGACATATCAGTAATTTTGTAGGTAACCATCATTTTTTCTTCATCTGTTTTTAATAATTTTTCAGTGATGGTTGGGCTGCCTTCAGAGGCAATAGTCAAAATACGAGTAGTGTCACTTGTTAATTCAGTGCTTGCAACAGCAGGTAGCCAATTATGTAAACCACCAAAGTCTTTAAGCATTGCCCATACTTTTTCAGGTTCTGCGTTAATTGTAATTGTTTCTTTAACTTGCTGGCGAGTTGGGCCATGAGCTGAAGAAACCATTGGTACAGCGATTAATGCTGCGGCAAGAAATGCTAAAAATTTGTTCATTAAATATTCTCCGTAATTATTCGGTTCGTTATTTTCTACAACTGCAGGTATTGAGAGCTTCGATACCTACAAAAAGTTCCCACAACTAGAAACTGGTGGCGCTACTGTAGCGCAGCAGGCGTTATTTTTCCATAAGCAGATTTGACTTAATTAGCCATATTACTGAAAATTAACCTCCTTTTATGTCGTAATTTATTTGTTGGAGCATGATGTGCCACTGATCAAAATCAGGGATTTGCACTTCTATCGTGGTGATAGGGCTATTTTTGAAGGGGTGAACATTGATATTCACCGTGGAAAAATTACCGCAATTATGGGCCCAAGTGGCACAGGAAAGACGACTTTATTGCGTCTTATTGGCGGACAATTGCGCCCAGACAAGGGAACGATTGAAGTTGATGGCCAAGATGTGCATAAACTTTCTCACCGCGATCTTTACGAATTACGTAAACGAATGGGCATGCTTTTTCAAAGTGGTGCCTTATTAACGGATTTAACCGTTTTTGAGAATGTTGCTTTTCCTATTCGTGAACATACCCAATTACCAGAAAGTATGGTGCGTGATTTAGTGCTTATTAAATTACAGGCTGTAGGCTTACGTGGTGCGCATGATTTGATGCCGAATGAGTTATCGGGAGGCATGGCACGTCGAGTTGCATTAGCCCGAGCGATGACATTGGATCCAATGATGATTATGTATGATGAACCTTTTACAGGCCAAGATCCTATTTCAATGGGCACGCTGGTTAATTTGATTCATAAAATGAATGACGCTATGGATTTGACTAGTGTCATCGTGTCACATGATGTGGCTGAAACGTCAGAAATAGCTGATCACATTTATTTGTTATCTGCGGGTAAGGTTATTGAACAAGGCTCGCCTGTTCAGCTTAAACGGTCGACATCACAGTGGGTTCAACAGTTTATGCAAGGCCTACCTGATGGGCCGGTGCCATTCCATTACCCCGGTAATACATTAGAACAAGATTTATTAGAACGAAAGGACGCAGTATGATTGAGACAATTCGTAGTCTTGGCCGCTGGGGACTTGGTTCGTTTGAGCGTTTAGGCCGAGGACATTTATTTTTAGTCAAAATATTGATGGGAATACCTGAATTATTTCTTCGATTTTCTCTGGTGATTCAACAGTTATATTCGGTAGGTGTTCTATCCGTTTTCTTAATTATTATTGCAGGATTATTTGTCGGTATGGTGTTGGGCTTGCAAGGCTACAATACCTTAGTTGATTTTGGTGCTGAAGAATCGTTGGGCGTGATGGTGTCGTTGTCATTAGTGAGGGAACTTGGCCCCGTTGTCAGTGCCTTATTATTTGCGGGGCGCGCAGGATCGGCATTAACTGCTGAAATTGGTTTGATGAAAAGTACTGAACAGTTATCAGGCATGGAAATGATGGCGGTGGATCCTATTCGTCGCATCATGGCACCACGATTTATAGCGGGCCTAATTTCAATGCCACTATTGGCGGCTATATTTAGTGCGGTAGGTATTTATGGCGGATTTTTAGTCGGTCACGGCTTGTTAGGTGTGGATGACGGTGCTTTCTGGTCGCAAATGCAAGTTAAAACAGATTGGTATGGTGACATTTTAAATGGAGTGCTTAAAAGTGTTGTTTTTGGTGTGGTAATAACATGGATTGCATTATTTGAAGGTTATGATGCTACCCCGACATCTGAAGGGGTAGGACGAGCAACGACACGCACAGTAGTGCATTCGGCGTTTGCTATTTTAGGGTTAGATTTTATTCTAACCGCGCTGATGTTTGGAGGATAAGAGTAAATGCAAAATAAAAATACTGAGATTACAGTGGGCATGTTTGTTGTTGCGGGTTTAATTGCAATTTTTGTCTTGGCGATGAAGGTGAGTAACTTTGCTGAATTCAATGATAAAGAGGGCTATCAAGTGGTGGCTGAATTTGAAAATATTGGCGGTTTAAAAGTACGCTCACCCATTACGATGGCTGGAGTGCGTGTGGGACGCGTGACCAATATTCGTTTAGACCCAGAAACGTTTAATGCAATGGTGACATTAAAATTATCGAGTGAATATGATGGTATTCCAATTGATACCGCAGCGAGCATTTATACTGCAGGCCTTTTAGGTGAGCAATACATTGCTTTAGAAGCCGGGGCGGAAGATGAATCTTTAAAAGATGGCGATATTTTAGACCTAACACAACCTGCAATTGTATTAGAGCAGGTGATTGGTCAGTTCTTATTTAGTAAAGCGGAAGGTGACGAATAATGCTTCAATTAAATAGAAGCTTTATGCGGTTATTGTTTGCTTTATTATTATGCTTAGCACTACCTGTTACGTATGCTGAAGAGGCGGATGTTAATGATCCTCAGGGATCGGTTCAAGCTGCAACAGATAGAATGCTGCAAGCCTTAAAAGATAATGAACAAGCATTAGAACAAGACCCAAGCGTGATATATGGGCTGGTCCAAGAGATTTTAATGCCTGATTTTGATTTCAATAAAATGGCTAAACTTGCTTTGGGTAAAAATTGGCGTAAAGCGGATGATGAACAAAGAGTACGTTTTGTAGAAGAGTTTCGCTTATTAATTGTGCGAACTTATTCGACTGCAATGTTAGAATATACTGATGAAGAAATTAAGTTTTTACCTTTCCGTGGTGATGTGGCCAAGAAAAAGGTCAAAGTAAAAATGGAAATTATTCAGTCTGCGGGTCCATCAATTCCAATGGCGCTTTCTTTATATTTGAATAAAGAAAATGCGTGGAAAGTCTATGACGTTAAAATAGATGGCATCAGCTTGGTGACTAATTACCGCTCTAGCTTTGCAACAAAAATCCGTAATGGTGGCATGGACAAGTTGATTGAAGACTTAGCCCGTCGTAATGAGAAAGTTAAAGCATGAGTGAGCTATGCACACTGACTGTTGATTCGCTAGAAAACGTGATTCATTTATCAGGTAAATTAACCTTTGCATCTGTGACAGATATATTGGAAAAGACTGATTCTGTATTTGATTCTTTTAGTGAAATCAACATCGATTTGACCGATGTTACTCGAGGCGATAGTGCAGGCTTAGCCTTGCTGGTACATTGGCTTCGACAAGCACGAAATAGTGATAAAAAAATTACATTTAACAATATACCGAGCAATATGGTGGCGATTGCCGATGTTAGTGGACTAAAAGAATTGCTACCCATTTAATATTTACCGAGTAACATTGAATAACATGAACGCATTAGATATAAAAAAAATGATTGAGGCAGGCTTACCAGAAGCCGAAGTAAAAGTACTTGGCGATGATGGGCAGCATTTTGAAGCTCACGTTGTTTGTCCTTCATTTGCAGGAAAAACATTAATTGCTCAACATAAAATGGTCTACGCCACATTGGGTGATAGTTTTGAAAGTGCACTACATGCACTTGCATTAAAAACATCTGCACCTCGWTAAGTTGACCCTTATTTTAATGTTGAGACAATATGGATAAATTATTAATCAATGGCGGAGGCCCTCTTGATGGGGAAATTCGCATCTCAGGTGCTAAAAATGCTGCCTTACCGATATTGATGGGTGCATTACTGGCTTCTGAACCTGTGCGTATAGGCAATGTACCTCATTTACATGACATTACTACCACGCTTGAACTGTTAGGTCGTATGGGTGTGATGTTAACGGTAGATGAGCGTTCTGGCGTCGAGATTGATGCATCAACGTTAACTTCGACAGAAGCACCGTATGAATTAGTAAAGACTATGCGGGCCTCTATTTTGGTTTTAGGCCCTTTATTGGCTAAATTCGGTAAAGCGGATGTGTCATTACCTGGTGGGTGTGCGATTGGTTCGCGTCCTGTTGATCTTCACTTGCGAGCACTTGAGCAATTAGGTGCACAAATCACGGTAGAAAATGGTTACATTCGAGCCACAAGTGGTGACGGCCTAAAAGGTGCCCATATATTTTTCGATCAAGTCACCGTAACAGGTACCGAAAATTTATTGATGGCAGCCTCATTAGCTGAAGGTACCACCATTTTAGAAAATGCTGCGCGTGAGCCAGAGGTTGTTGACTTAGCCCATTATTTAAATGCGATGGGTGCAAAAATAACGGGAATGGGGTCGGCAACATTAACCATTGAAGGCGTTAAAGAATTGCATGGTGCTAGCTATGATATTCTTCCTGATCGCATTGAAACTGGCACCTATTTAGTAGCAGCAGCGATTTCTCGAGGCAAAATTAAGCTGAAAGATACCGATGCTAATCAATTAGAAGCGGTATTGTTAAAGCTTGAAGAAGCGGGCGCAGAGATTAAAACCGGCGATGGTTGGATCTCGTTAGATATGCACGGTAAGCGACCTAAGGCTGTCAGTGTTAGAACAGCACCTTATCCAGCATTCCCTACCGATATGCAAGCACAGTTCACTGCTTTAAATAGTGTGGCTGAAGGCCAAGCAACCATTGTAGAAACCGTGTTTGAAAACCGATTTATGCATGTACAAGAATTGCAACGAATGGGTGCCGATCTGCAAATAGAAGGTAATACAGTACTGTGTAATGGTCGTGAAAGGTTGACCTCGGCACCGGTTATGGCAACAGACTTACGAGCATCGGCAAGTCTTGTGTTAGCCGCATTAGTAGCTGAAGGCGAAACAATGGTTGAGCGAATTTATCACATTGATCGTGGTTACGAATGTATCGAAGAAAAATTACAACAATTGGGCGCGAAAATTCGCCGTGTTCCTGGTGATTTAAGAAGATAATATGCCAAATACATTAACACTCGCATTATCCAAAGGTCGGATTTACAAAGAAACTTTACCACTGTTGAAAGCGGCAGGTATTGAGCCGATTGATGACCCTGAAACAAGCCGAAAATTAATATTAGAAACTAATCAGCCTGATGTACGGTTAATTATTGTGCGCGCATCAGATGTACCTAGCTATGTTGAATATGGTGGTGCTGATATCGGTATCGCTGGCAAAGACGTATTATTAGAGCATCCAAATGCAGATATTTATGAGCCTGTAGATTTAAGAATCGCATGTTGTAAATTGATGACGGCTGGCCGAGAAAATGAAGGCGAAATTAAAGGCCGTTTAAAAGTGGCCACTAAGTTTGTGGAAAGCACGCGTCGTTTTTATGCCGATAAAGGCGAACAAGTTGATATTATTAAACTGTATGGTTCAATGGAATTAGCACCATTAGTTAATTTAGCAGATCGTATTGTTGATGTGGTTGATACCGGTAATACTTTACGTGCCAATGGCTTGATACCAATGGAACATATTGCTGATATTAGTTCACGCTTAGTAGTTAATAAAGCATCAATGAAGATGAAGCATGCACGAATTCAACAATTTATTACAGATATTCGTCGAGCAGTAAAAGAGCAACAAAATGGTTGATATTAAGCAGTTAAAGACCAGTGACAGCGACTTTCAGCAGCGTTTAGACGCGTTATTAGCGTGGGAATCAGTTTCTGATACGTCTGTAGGCGACATTGTTAAAGAAGTGCTAGCTAATGTTAAAGCTAACGGTGATAAAGCCGTGGTTGAATATAGCTGCAAATTTGATCGCTTAGATGTGACAACAATGGCTGAGCTAGAAATACCACTTTCTCGTGCGAAAGCTGCGCTAGATCTTATTCCAGATAATCAATTGGTAGCATTAAAAGCTGCAGCAGATCGAGTGCGTAGTTATCATGAGCATCAAAAACAAGAGTCATGGAGCTATACAGAAGCGGATGGCACGGTATTAGGCCAGCAAGTTACAGCATTAGAGCGAGCAGGACTATACGTTCCTGGCGGTAAAGCAGCTTATCCTTCATCTGTTTTGATGAATGCGATTCCTGCTAAAGTAGCAGGTGTTGATGAATTAATCATGGTGGTGCCTACACCGGATGGCGTGGTGAATAATTTAGTATTAGCTGCTGCTGCAATTGCAGGCGTTGATCGCATCTTTAGTATTGGTGGCGCTCAAGCTATTGCAGCTTTAGCCTACGGTACTGAAACTATTCCTCAAGTGGACAAGATTGTTGGCCCAGGTAATATTTATGTGGCAACGGCAAAAGGAATGGTATTTGGTACTGTTGGAATCGATATGATTGCGGGGCCATCAGAGATTTTAGTTATTTGTGATGGTAAGACGAATCCTGATTGGATTGCGATGGATCTATTTTCACAAGCTGAACATGATGAAGATGCCCAATCTATCTTAATTTCTGATGATGCTGAATTTTTAAAGCAAGTTAAGCTGTCTATTGACCGTTTATTGCCGACAATGGAACGACAGGACATCATTCAAAAATCATTGGCTGACCGAGGCGCATTTATCTTGGTAAAAGATTTAGATGAAGCGGTTGATGTTAGCAACTTTATTGCACCCGAGCATTTGGAGTTATCTGTTGAAGAGCCAATGGCTATGTCGAAGAAGATTCGTCATGCTGGTGCAATTTTCATGGGCCGTTATACTGCCGAAGCATTAGGTGATTATTGTGCGGGACCGAATCATGTATTGCCGACATCACGAACTGCACGGTTTAGTTCGCCGTTAGGCGTGTATGATTTCCAAAAGCGCTCTAGCTTAATTAAGGTTTCAGAGCAGGGTGCACAAACCTTAGGTAATATTGCATCGGTATTAGCGCGCGGTGAAAGCTTAACCGCTCACGCTCGTTCAGCTGAATATCGTTTAAAAAAATAGCATAATGAGTACTTTTTCTAATAAATTGATAAAGGGTTGATGTGAGTCAGTTTTGGAGTCCCATTGTTCATGATTTGGTACCGTATATTCCAGGTGAACAACCTAAGTCAGAAAATCTAGTTAAGCTTAATACCAATGAAAACCCTTATGGGCCATCACCCAAGGTATTAGAAGCGATACGCTTGAATGTCAGTAATCAGCTACGTTTATACCCTGATCCGAATGCAACTGATCTTAAGCTAGCTATTGCTGAGTATTATGATGTTGAAACGGCGCAAGTCTTTGTGGGTAATGGTTCTGATGAAGTCTTAGCTCACATTTTTCATGCGTTATTTCAGCATAATAAAAAACTACTCTTTCCTGATATCACCTATAGTTTTTATCCGGTGTATTGTCAGTTATATCAAATTGATTATCAGGCAGTTCCACTCAATGAGAAGCTAGAAATTAACCTGGATGACTATCAACAAGAAAATTCGGGAATTATTTTTCCGAATCCAAATGCCCCTACAGGCTGTTTATTAGCACTTGATGCTATTGAGCAGTTATTACAAAAAAACACTCAATCTGTAGTAGTTGTGGATGAAGCTTATATTGATTTTGGTGGTGAATCGGCTATTTCACTGGTGTCAAAATACCCGAATCTATTGGTGACGCAGACACTGTCTAAATCTCGTTCACTAGCGAGTTTGAGGATAGGCCTAGCCATAGGTCATCCCGATCTTATTGAAGCTTTGGTGCGCGTTAAAGATAGTTTTAACTCCTATCCTTTAGATAATTTATCTATTCAGGCGGGGGTCGCTGCATTTGAAGATAATGATTATTTTGTAACAACATGCCAAAAAGTAATTCGTAGTCGTGAGGCTATGATTGAATCATTAGTCGAACTGGGCTTCGAGGTATTACCTTCTGCTGCAAACTTCATTTTTGCTACCCATCCAGATAGAGATGCGGCTGAGTTATCAATGGAATTGCGTAAAGAAAAGATTATTGTGCGTCACTTTAAACATCAGCGGATTGAACAATACTTACGCATTACAATTGGAACAGAAGAAGAAAATCAGCAGTTATTATCCATACTCGATACGTTGGTTTAAATCAGGATTTATTCAGTTTTAGTAGAATTAAGTAGCCGCTCTAAACGAATAAGTTCATCGTTGAAGTGTTGTTGCGCGAAGGTTTTATCTTGTTTAGATTGTTGCAATAACTGGATATTATGTTCAATATCTTGTTTTGTTGCTGTAAGTTTATGCTGAAGAGCAGTGCTGACAACTTCACCACTAATTTCTAACTCTGCAGCCTGATTTTGTAAATCACGTAATTGCTGCCTACTTTGGGTTAATTGCCGGCTAAGATCTTCTATGTTTTTCTGGCGGTATTGGCTATCTTCATCGCGTGATTCAGTGAGTATTTCTGCAGTTGGATATTGGGCTAATAAGCTAAGATCTTGCGTGCGGCGCTGTTGACGTTGCTGTTTAGCATGTTGGCGTTGTTGTAGTTTTTCCTGTTCAGCTTGTAACTGTTTTTGTTTTAGTATTTCTTGTTTTTGTAGGAAGTCAATTTGTTCTTCGCGTGTTGAAATTCGCTCGATAACGCGTAGTGATTGGTCATCAAGAATATCGTAACCTTGCTGGGAAGCATAGGAAGGCAGCGTTTTACTTAGGGTTGAAACGCCCTCTTTATCAGTGAAGCGATATATCTTTCCTTCAGCCAGACTAAGGCCGGAGCATGAGAGTAATAAGCTTAACAATAACAAGTTAATGAATTTCATAAGCTATATTCTATAAGGAGTTGAATTAAAGGTGAACATTATTGATCACTTAATATTATTTTTTATCTCATTAGTGGCCAATACCTTTTCTGCTTTTAGCGGTGGTGGGGCGGGATTAGTACAGTTCCCACTACTTATATTTTTAGGTTTAAGTTTTTCAATTGCATTAGCAACACACAAGGTCGCTAGTGTGGCATTAGGCTTTGGCGCAATATTACGCTATTTAACGACGAGTCAACTTGAGCGACAGTTTGTATTAATGTTGTTGATAGCGGGGTTACCCGGAGTCATATTAGGCGGTAATTTAATTCTATTTGTACCGGAAAAGATAGCTATTTTGTCATTAGGTATTTTGACGGGTAGTTTAGGCCTGTATTCAATATTTAAACCTTCATTAGGACTAGAGCACCGTACTGACAATAGACACGTAAAAGGCTATGTCTACGGTAGCCTAGTATTGTTTTTATTAGGGATATTAAATGGTTCCTTAACCTCAGGCTCAGGATTATTTGTCACCCTGTGGCTGATTGCATGGTTTGGCTTAGATTATAAGCGTGCGGTAGCCTACACCTTAATATTGGTTGGATTATTCTGGAATGGTGCAGGAGCAGTGACGCTAGCGATGTTAACTGACATCCGTTGGGATTGGATGCCAGCATTATTATTAGGCTCGTTAACCGGCGGCTATTTAGGTTCTCACCTAGCGATCAAACATGGTAACCGTTGGATCAAGCGAGCTTTTGAAATCGTCACATTACTTATTTCAATGAAGCTTATTTGGACGGGTATTTTTTCTGTTTAAAATTTTAAGCAGAAACGCCATATTGTTGTCGATAAGCTTCAACTGCAGGTAAATATTCGGCCAATTTAGAATTATCTTGCAGATAATGCAGCAAGTCATCTAAGCCAATAATACTGACGACAGGGATTTGATGCTCAGCTTCTACTTCTTGGATAGCTGATAGCGTGTTCTGACCACGTTCTTGGCGGTCGAGGGCAATGATAACGCCAGCAGGAGTTGCTTGCTCAGCCTTTATGATCYCAACCGATTCACGTACTGATGTGCCAGCSGAGATAACATCATCAATAATRAGTATTTTWCCMYYTAGTTCRGCRCCRACSARTTGACCWCCTTCRCCATGATCTTTCTTYTCTTTTCGGTTGAAAACATAAGGCACATCACGTTGATGGTGWTCGGCAAGSGCTATAACCGTGGTTGATGCTAAAGGWATACCTTTATACGCWGGGCCAAAGAGYACATCATAATCAAGTTYAGAGTYATTAATYGCKTGAGCATAGAARCGACCTAGTTTTGCCAGTGAAGCMCCGGTATTAAATARGCCACTATTGAAGAAATAAGGGCTTACRCGRCCWGACTTTAAGGTGAATGTTCCAAAGCGTAATACGCCCATGTCTAATGCAAATTCAATAAAATCGTATTGGTATTGTTTCATGATAGTGTTTTTTTTATTTGATAAAGGGCKGTTTGGCCAAATAAATTCGGCAWTAARCVTGTYGCTAAGGTRTTGTTATGRTTRTCATTAACRATGCTTCGACGTAGYACTTKARTAYTMTTYTCTTTRCACAGWTGGTCAAAATCAYTGACGGTACACAGATGAATATTMGGMGTRTCAAACCAAGCRTGKGGAAGGCTRCGCGAGCGAGGCATATGTCCGCCYAAAGTAAGCTGGAGTCGACATTGCCAATGACCAAAGTTWGGAAAACCRATAATRGCYTGTTTACCAACCCGGACTATTTCTTCTAATAAAAAGTCAGGWCGTTTAATYGCTTGTAAGGTTTGAGATAAAATAACGTAGTCAAAACTTTGRTCWGMAAAYTGAGGTAAGCCTTGATTTAAATCGGCYTGAATMACATTAACRCCGGCTTTAATACAGTCAGAAAAYTTACTRTTATCTATTTCTAAGCCGTAGCCTGTAATGCCTCGTTGTTGCAGGTGAGCTAATAATGTACCGTTATCGCAGCCTAAATCAAGCACACGAGAATTATCGGGGATCCAGTCACTAATGATTTGTAGATCGTAACGTAAACTCATTATTTGACCTCGATTGCTTTTGCAACATCTTGCATATAGGTTGTCATAATTTCAATATAGCGAGGAATAGGCATTAGAAAGGCATCATGACCTTGATGAGCTTCAATTTCAGCATAAGTGACATCTTTACCTGCAGTTAATAAAGCATCAACAATTTCTTGTGAGCGAGCTGGAGAAAAGCGCCAATCACTGGTAAAGGAGATGACCAAACTGCGTGCTTTGATCGATGCAAATGTGGCACTAAGATCATCATTAAATGCTTTAGCAGGATCAAAGTAGTCGAGCGCCTTAGTCATTAACAAGTAAGTATTAGCGTCGAATCGTTCTACAAATGTGCTGCTTTGGTAACGCAAATAGCTTTCAATTTGAAAGTCGATGTCATAACCATAATTCAATTCATCATTGCGTAGTTCGCGGCCAAATTTTTCTTTCATGGCGACATCAGACAGATAAGTAATATGCCCCAGCATGCGTGCAACACCTAAACCGCCTCGGGGTAGGGTGTCATGATCGGCATAATAACCRTCATGRAAATCAGGRTCAGACTTGATMGCYGTTCTGGCKACTTCATTAAAGCCGATATTTTGAGCWGATAATTTAGGTGCAGCWGCAATRATAAGYACGTGTTTTAGGCGGTCRGGYAGGCTAATAGCCCACTGCATSGCYTGCATKGCACCRAGACTRCCMCCGACAACKGCGGCCCATTGTTGAATATTAAGYGCATCRGCTAACAGYGCTTGGCTATTAACCCAATCAGCGACGGTGACAATAGGAAAGTCRGGGCCATAGGTTTTATTGGTTTCAGGGTTAATGCTTGTYGGGCCGGTAGAGCCTTGGCARCCACCTAAATTATTTAGACAMACCACATAAAATTKATTGGTATCAATKGCTTTATCKGGGCCGATAGCTGAATCCCACCAGCCCGGCTTTTTATCAGCCATACTGTGATAACCRGCTACATGGTGATCGCCYGATAAAGCATGACAAATCAATATGGCATTGGATGCATCTTGGTTTAGCTCACCATAGGTTTCGTAGACAAGATCATGGGCCGGCAGAATGCGACCAGATTCAAGTGTCAATGGCGAGTCAATATGTAAGTTTTGGGGAGTAACCAAGCCGACAGAGTTGGCTGGTATTTTGTCTGGCATGTTGCGTCTATTCCAATTAATTAATCATTATTATACCCGTTATCATTCAGTATTAGTGCTAAAACATGCAGCTTGAATGATAACGGGTATATACGTCATTTACGCTAAAAATAGCAGGCCTAGACTTGGCCCAGAAGTAAGGGGAGCACGAGCATTGCAATGACTTGTAAACCTAATAATACAATTAAAGGTGAAAAGTCGATGCCGCTCATCGCGGGAAGTAAGCGACGAATAGGTCTTAATAACGGTGCATTTAGTCGACTAATAAGTGGAATTACGGGGTTATTATTTGCTTGGGCTGGAAACCAACTTAATATAACTTGAATAAGAATACTAGCCGAAAAGAGGGTAATGAAGAGTGAAAAAATATCAGCTAATGCGAGACGGAATATCATTATAAATGGGGCCATATTGGCTTGAAATAAGCTAATGAGAAGTATTTTAGCTATTGCCAGTGAGACTAATAAAACAATGGTTGCCGTATCCCAATGACCAATAGCGGGAATAAATCGGCGTAAAAACTTAACGGGTAGTTGAGTGACTTTAATAATGAGTTGAACAATGGGATTATGGTATTCCCATTGAGCCCACTGCATTAAGATACGTAATGCCACAATACCCATATAAAGGCCAAACAGCACATCAATTAAAAAGATAACAGGTTGACTCAAATAGGCGCTAGTCATTATCTACTCCTAATTCATCTGMGAGTTCACGCGCACGTAATGCAGCCGCTACTAAGGCATTTTCAAACAAGCCTCTTAATCCGCCATCTTCTAATTCATGTAAAGCACGTTCGGTGGTGCCACCTGGTGAGGTGACGCGTTCACGTAATGTGGCGGTTGACTCGCTACTTTCTAATGCCATTTTTGCAGCACCAAAGGCTGTTTGTAAACAAAGTAGGCGCGCTGATTCAGCTTCTAAGCCCATTTCTTTTGCGGCAAATTCCATCGCCTCCATTACTAAAAAGAAATAAGCGGGGCCACTACCTGATAAGGCGGTAACGGCATCTATTTTTTCTTCATCGTTTACCCATAAAGCCAAACCTACTGCTCGTAAAATAGACTCTGCAAGCTCACGTTGTGAATCTGATACATGGGCATTAGCACATAATGCAGCAGCGCCAGCTTGTACTAGTGAAGGGGTATTAGGCATGGTGCGCACAATAGCAGCATGTTCATCACCTAACCAGCGAGCAATATCATCAAGACGAATCCCTGCCGCGATAGAGACTAATAAGCGATCTGTTTGCCATTGAGGCGCAAGTTGTTTAACTACAGATTGTAGCTGCTGTGGTTTGACTGCAAGAATGACTACATCACATCGCGAGGCTGCACTTTCATTATCTGAGTGAGTCGTAACGCCATAATTATCAGACAAAGCTTGCAGGCTCACTGGGTTGGGATCAGCAACGTGAATATTTTGGGCGGCAAAGCCATTGTTGATTAACCCACCAATTAGGCTTGTTGCCATATTGCCTGCGCCGATAAATGTAATTATGCACTCTTTCATAATTAAGCTTCGTCCATCATTAATATAGTTAAGTTGGGATTAGTTTACGTGTTATTACGTTTACTAGGTATTTCTTTGACCAAAAAGAGCCGTACCAATACGTACCATGGTGCTGCCTCCCTCAATAGCGAGCATTTTATCTGCCGACATGCCCATAGATAGAGTATCAATACCGGGGTAATTATCGGCTAATTGTTGATATAAAACATAGGCATGTTGGAAAGCATCGCGTTGTTGATGATTATTATCTTTACTAGGAATAATCATCAATCCACGCAGCTGTAAATTATCAAACTGTTGTAGTTGTTCGGCTAAATTAACTACTTCATCTGGACTCACACCTGACTTACTGGTCTCATTATCAATATYRAMWTKTNWTSCRKASATTSANRYKTKGCNTMWGYTANWMRRYMGYTGCNYCTGNAKRRTYKAYGNNGRCTRYTKWYANAWCGNMWCSAWRCKYTSYANNMAAKCANMASTNNTKGCKSYAANATCGCGTGTCTTATTAGATTGAATCGGGCCAATAAAATGCCATTCAATATCAAGCTGATTGAGCGCAGTAATCTTGATTAATGCTTCTTGTAGATAATTCTCACCAAAACTGGACTGACCTAACTGAAATGCTTGATGTATTTTTTCTGCAGATTGAGTTTTGCTAACGGCCAGTAATTTCACGGTTTCCTGCTGTTTGAGAGATGCTTCACGGCATTGTTCAATGTCAGATAGTATGGTGTTAAGTTGAGTTTTCATCGCTGTCATGTTGCAAGCCTGTGGTGACCGCGCTACCTTTACTGCAAAGCCTTCTAAAACCTTCACGGTGGCGGACTAAAAATAATGATTAAGGAATATGAATGGATATTACTGAATTACTGACCTTTAGTGCAAAAAATAAAGCATCAGATTTACATATATCGGCCGGGGAACCGCCAATGATTCGCGTGGATGGTGATATAAAACGCATTAACTTACCCGCAATGGAGCATAAAGACGTATACGCGATGATATACGACATTATGAATGATAAGCAGCGTAAGGATTATGAAGAATTTCTAGAAACAGATTTCTCATTTGAAATTCCTGGTTTAGCTCGCTTTAGGGTCAATGCTTTTAATCACAATCGCGGTGCGGGAGCAGTATTTAGAACTATCCCTTCTGAAGTATTAAGTTTAGAACAATTGAGTGCACCGGATATTTTTAAAGAGATATCGGATAACCCTAAAGGCATTGTATTAGTTACTGGGCCAACAGGATCAGGTAAATCAACTACCTTGGCGGCAATGGTTGATTATAAAAATGATAAAGATAATGAGCATATCTTAACCATTGAAGATCCGATTGAGTTTGTACATAAAAGTAAAAAATGTTTAGTTAATCAGCGTGAAGTTCATCGTGATACTCTAGGTTTTAGTGAGGCATTACGCTCAGCACTTCGTCAAGATCCAGATATCATTTTAGTCGGTGAGTTACGAGATTTAGAAACCATTCGCTTAGCATTAACCGCAGCAGAAACAGGTCATTTAGTCTTTGGTACATTGCATACCTCTTCGGCAGCCAAAACGATTGATAGGATTATTGACGTATTCCCTGCCGCTGAAAAAGACATGGTGAGATCGATGTTGTCTGAATCATTACGAGCGGTTATCTCGCAAACTTTAATGAAAAAGATTGGTGGTGGCCGAATAGCTGCTCACGAAATTATGATCGGTACGCCAGCGATTCGTAACTTGATTCGAGAAGGTAAAGTACCGCAAATGTACTCTGCAATTCAAACGGGCGGCGCGGTAGGCATGCAAACGTTAGATCAATGTATGCAAAACTTAGTTAAAAACCGTAAAGTCACTAAAGCCGAGGCTTACCCTCGTGCTGTTGAAAAGAACTTATTCCAATAGAGGCTCATTATGGATATCGTTACTATTTTAAAAGCGGCTGTAAAACATGATGCCTCAGATGTATTTATTACTGCAGGGCGGCCTACCAGTTTAAAAGTAAATGGCCGCCTAGCGACACTATCTAAAGATTCATTATCTGATGATGATGCGCGTGACTTAGTCATGAGCACCATGAGTGATATTCAAAAGAAAGAATTTGAGCGCGATAAAGAATGTAACTATTCTATTAGTTCTGCTGGCCAGGGCCGTTTTCGAGTAAGTGCCTTATACCAACGTAATAAAATGGCGATGGTATTACGGCGAATAAAAGATCAAATACCTTCGATTGAAGAGCTTCATGTTCCTGAAATTATAAAAGAACTATCAATGACCAAGCGAGGAATGATTATCTTCGTCGGTGCAACGAGTTCAGGCAAATCTACCACCTTGGCTGCAATGATTGGTTATCGAAATCAAAATAGCACCGGACATATTTTAACCATTGAAGACCCAATTGAATTTGATCATGATCATGCAGGTTGTGTGGTCACGCAGCGTGAAGTGGGTATTGATACAGAATCTTATGAAGTTGCCTTGAAAAACTCATTACGCCAAGCACCTGATGTGATTATGATTGGTGAAATTCGTGAACGGAAAATAATGGATTTTGGAATTACTTTTTCTGAAACAGGCCATCTTTGTTTATCGACATTACATGCCAATAATGCCAATCAAGCGATGGACCGAATTATTAACTTCTTCCCCGAAGAGCGCCACAAGCAATTATTTTTAGATTTATCATTGAATTTAAAGGCGGTAGTTGCACAACGTTTAATTCCTAAACAAGATGGCACGGGACGCTGTGTGGCGGTGGAAGTGTTAATCAATACACCTTTAATTGCCGATTTAATTGAAAAAGGCGATATACCGGGCATTAAAGAAGTAATGAAACGTTCCGGTGAACAAGGTATGCAGACATTTGATCAAGCTATTTATGCTCTATATATGGCTAATGAAATTAGTTATGAAGAAGCGATTAAAAATGCTGACTCTGAAAATGAAGTACGGTTAAAAATTAAATTAGGTCCTCGAGATGGTGCAGAAATTGGAGCAGGTGCCGATAAGCTATCTATCCGGCCTGAGGAAGATGAATCCGTTCAAGCTTACCGATGATTGTTTAAGGGAATTAGACAAAAGCGGGAGAACGCATTAGAATTGCGATTGGAAATAGACCTATTGTTTATAGGTATTTAATTAAAATCATGTGTGAATATTAATTAGCATCATGCATGAAACCACAAGGAAAAGAAAATGAAAATAACAGTGAAACTAGCGGCTGTCGCACTTTCAGCAAGTTTATTAGCGGGTTGTGCAGGTCCAAGTAAGCATGTTGATAATGACAACCTTTTCTGTGCTATTGCCGGTGGTTTAGCGGGTGGAGCTATTGTTGGAGGCATTGGCGATAATGATGGTGGTGCAGCAGTTGGCGGCGCGGTAGCTGGTGCAATGCTAGCACTTTTATTATGTAACAATAATGAAGAAGCCGTTGTTGAAGAAGTAGCTGCTTGTGCAGAAGTTCCGCCAGCAGGCGCATTATTAGATGCTCAAGGTTGTGCATTTGATAGTGATAATGATGCTGTTGTTGACGGTGTTGATATGTGTGCAGATACACCAGCAAACGTAACTGTTGACCGTGTTGGTTGTGCGTTAGATAGTGATAAAGATGGCGTAGCAGATTATAAAGATTTATGTCCTGCAACACCGCTAGGAACCATTGTTGATACGGATGGTTGCCCACTAGCCGGTGAAAAATTACTGTCTTTAACAGGCGTTAACTTTGCGACTAATAAAGCAACTTTAACTGCTGATTCTAAAGAAATATTAGAAGAAGCTGTAACGTTGTTGAAACAGACTGATTCTGTTATTGAAGTTCGTGTAGAAGGCCATACTGATAGCCGTGGTGCTGAAGCATACAATATGACATTGTCACAGCAACGTGCTGAAGCTGTTGTTGCTTATTTGGTAAGCCAAGGCGTGAAAGAAAGTGGCTTATTACCTGTAGGTATGGGTGAAACAATGCCTGTTGCAAGCAATGATACTACTGTTGGCCAAGCAGCTAACCGTCGTGTTGATTTTGTTGTAAACCAATAGATAAAAAAGACCTTTAATTAGGTGTAGATATTGATGTTAGTATTTTGACATCATATCGATGATAAATAAGAACCGACACTTACTTTTGTAAGTGTCGGTTTTTTTATGCCTGAAATAAATAGAATTTGGTTTGCTGTTATTTTTTTGACGATATATTTTTTATCCTTGTAACCTATTGTAATTCAATGCCATTTAACTGTGGCATGTTTGATGCTTATGCTTTAACTAAATAATTAAAGTGTAGGTGTAAACATGGCTAWAAATTTTGATACCGCATTGGGCATTCATGCTGATGCACTAAAAATTCGGGCACGACGGGCAGAATTACTGGCATCAAACCTGGTTAATGTCGATACACCTAACTATAAAGCTAGGGATATTGATTTTCAATCAGCGATGAAAATGGCTGCTAGCGGTCAATCATCAGCGATGCAAACAACGCATTCTCAGCATATGTCTACATCAGGCAGTTTGCAGAATGATTTAACCATACAATTTCGGACCTCAATTCAAGATTCGCTAGACGGTAATACTGTTGATGAGCAAATTGAGCAAGCACAGTTTATGCAAAACACAGTTCAGTATCAGGCTAGCTTGTCTTTCTTAGGTGCCCGATTTCAAGGCTTATTATCTGCGATAAGAGGAGAGTAATTACCATGTCTTTATTTAGTATATTCGATATAGCGGGTAGTGGAATGAGTGCTCAGTCACTACGTTTGAATACCACTGCCAGTAATTTGGCTAATGCAAATAGTGTTAGTAGTAGTGTTGGTGAAGTTTATCGTACTCGAAGCCCTGTTTTTTCTGCTGTACTTAATGATGCAGAACAGGGATATAAACAGGGTAGTGTCAAAGTAAGAGGCATTGTTGAAAGTCAAGCACCGGTACGACAGGAATACAACCCTAGTCATCCATTAGCAAATGAAGACGGTTATGTATTTCATTCAAATGTCGATCCGATTGCTGAGATGGCTAATATGATGTCAGCCTCCCGTTCATATCAAAATAATGTTGAAATTGCCAATACATCAAAGCAATTATTAATGAGTACATTGCAATTAGGGAAATAAGGGGTAAGTCATGTCGGTAACAAGTGTAAGTGATACCTATAAATCATTAGGAGTTTATTCAGGTGATAGTAAAGCAGAAGAGGATTCTGGCAACTTAGGCATTGATGATTTTTTGAAGTTGATGACCACAGAGTTGGAAAATCAAGATCCTTTAGATCCAATGGATAATAGTCAAATGTTAAGCCAAATAGCTTCATTTGCGACGGTAACGGGAATTGATGATTTGCAAACATCATTCAGTAGTTTTGCAGACAATATGGAGTCATCACAATCGGTACAGGCTTCAGCTTTAATAGGTAATTCAGTTTTGATTGAATCCTCGGTTGGAAATATGACTGAAGATGAAGGCCTATCTGGACAAATTTACGTTTCAGATGATGTGACTGATCTAACCGTAAAAATATACAGTGAAGAAGGTGAGTTGATTAAAACCCTAGAAATAGGCGAGGCTTCAGGCTATACCGACTTTACTTGGGACGGACAGAATGAAGAGGGGGAGGTTATGGAGCCGGGCCCCTATCAGTTCGTAGCATCAGGAACAATTGATGGTGAAAATACATCTTTTGCTACGGCTACGGTCGGAACAGTTGAAAGTATTGTGTTGGGAAGCGATGAAGGAATCATATTAAACCTTACTGGTATAGGTTCCGTACTATTTAGTGACGCGTTAGAAATAACTTAGAGGGAAAAATCATGTCTTTTACTACATCTTTAACAGGTTTAAATGCAGCAGCAGCTGATTTAAATGTGAAATCAAATAATATTGCCAATGTGAATACCACGGGTTTTAAAAGTTCCCGAGCTGAGTTTGCCGATGTCTATGCCGTATCAGCATTTGGCAGCAGCAGCACTGCAATTGGTAGTGGTACGGTATTGAGTAATGTTGCCCAACAATTCAATCAAGGTAATCTTGAATTTACAGATAGTTCACTAGATTTAGCGATCAGTGGTGAAGGTTTCTTTGCATTATCTCCTACTGCTACTAGTGGCGAAGTCGTGTATTCGAGGGCAGGCGCCTTAGGGGTTGATGAAGATGGTTATGTAGTTAATAGCTCTGGTCTCTATTTGCTTACTTTCCCTGTGAATGCTGATGGCACCGTATCTTCAACCAGCTTATCCAGTGCATCACCTTTATTATTACCTAATGATGCTGGCACGCCACAAGCTACAAGTACTGCTGCATTAGCAACTAATCTCTCTTCAACGGTGACCAGTGTGGCTGGACCGATAGATCCCTTAGATGCAACCACCTATAACAATTCAACCTCAACGACGATTTATGACTCTTTAGGTAATGAACATGTTATGACAACTTATTACCGAAAAACAGGCACGGCTAATGAGTGGGAGGTTGATATATATGTTGATAACCCTGCGGGCTCTCAAACAAGAATCTCACCGGCAACACCGACAACACTTATTTTTGATCCGGCTTCTGGTGGTGCATTAGATGCTGCTAGTCCGACAGATATAGCCTTGAATGTTACTGCTTGGGATAGTGGCGCGACAGTGCCACAAACGTTTAATGTATCGGTATTAGGTACAACACAAAACTCAGGTGCCTTTTCAGTATCAAGTACCTCTCAAGATGGCTTTGCAACAGGGCAGCTATCTGGTTTAGAGATTGGTGAAAATGGTTTGGTAAAAGCAAGTTATACCAATGGGCAATCAACACCGCTCGGTAAAATTGTCTTGGCTACCTTCGCTAATCCACAGGGTTTAAGTCAAATAGGTGGTACCGCTTGGAGAGAAACATTAGCTTCTGGTGCGGTGTTAGCAGGAGAGGCAGGCTCAGGTCGATTAGGATTAATTCAGTCAGGTGCTTTAGAAGCTTCAACAACTGATTTAACATCTGAGCTGGTGGGCCTCATTACTGCTCAGCGTAATTTCCAAGCAAACTCAAAAGCAATTGAGACTAATAACACTATTACTCAAACGATTATTAACTTAGCTTAATAGCTGTTTGACCTTGCTGTAGAAGGAGACTTAATTATGGATAGAATGCTCTATATTTCAATGAATGCTGCACAGCAAGTGATGCGTTCACAGGCTGCAAATAGTAATAATCTGGCCAATGTGAATACCACAGGGTTTCGTGCTGATTTTGAACAATTTAGAAGCATGCCTGTGTTTGGAGAAGGATTGCCTACACGGGTGTATTCCATGAGTGAGCGTCCGGCAACTGACTATCAGCAAGGTTCGGTAGCCTCAACAGGTCGTGAGTTAGATATCTCGATTCAAGGTGAAGGGTTTATTGCTGTACAAGGTAAAGATGGCCGTGAGGGTTATACCCGAGCAGGTGATTTACATATAACAGAATCAGGTCAATTGGTAACGGGTACAGGCTTAGCTGTAATGGGTGAAGGTGGACCAATCGCTATTCCTCCTTCTGAAAAAGTTGAGATAGGAGCGGATGGCACAATTTCTGTTCGTCCTATAGGTGCTGCAGCTAATGCATTGACACAGTTAGACAGAATTAAATTAGTGAAGCCAGAGCTGAATCAATTACAAAAAGAGGCAGATGGTTTAATGCGTTTAGCGGATGGTGCTGATGCGCCATTGGATGCCACTGTGACCATCGCATCTGGAACATTAGAAGGTAGTAATGTGAATGCTGTTCATGCCTTGGTGAATATGATTGAGTTGCAACGACAGTATGAAATGCAAATTAAGATGATGAGTACTGCCGAGAAGAACAGTGATTCAACGGCACGCTTGTTGCAAATAAGTAGTTAAACGCGATTATGCGTCAAAATAATGTAGGAGCGAAGCCATGAACCAAGCGTTATGGATTGCTAAAACAGGGCTTGATGCCCAGCAAACAAGAATGTCAGTTATTTCAAATAATTTGGCCAATGTTAATACCACGGGGTTTAAACAAGATCGTGCAGTATTCGAAGATTTGCTATATCAAACTATTCGACAACCGGGTGCACAGTCTTCTGCTAATACACAGTTACCTTCTGGTTTAATGCTAGGTACGGGTGTACGTACTGTGGCGACTGAAAAACTACATACTCAAGGTAATATTGAACAAACATCTAATGCTTTAGATGTGGCGGTACAAGGACGAGGCTTCTTTCAAATATTGATGCCTGATGGCGGTATTTCTTATACGCGTGATGGCACATTTCAGCTTGATTCTGATGGCCAAATAGTGATGTCCAATGGTTATCCTTTGCAGCCATCAATGACTGTCCCTATTGATGCTCAAAGTATTACTATTAGTTCTGACGGTACAGTTACTGTACTGGAAGATGGACAATCTGCACCTACGACAATTGGTAATATTGAGTTAGCTGATTTTGTTAATCCAACAGGGCTACAGCCTATGGGTGAAAATTTATACAATGAAACTGCGGCAAGTGGTGCACCGATAACGGGAACACCAGGTTTGACTGGATTAGGTTCAACTATTGGCGGCGCGCTTGAAACATCTAATGTTAATGTGGTGACCGAATTAATCAATATGATTGAAACACAACGCGCTTATGAAATGAATTCAAAAGCGATTTCAACAGCCGATCAAATGCTGCAATACGCTAGTCAAAACCTATAGCCATCATTAGGATGAGGATGATTATTATGAAAAATATCATTTATTTTTTAACATTATTAAGTGTGGTTTTATTGACGGCTTGTAATTCAACCGCCGTTAAACGGGATCCAGCCTATGCTGTAGTGAGACCGGTTGCCGTTGAACAGCCTAAGAGTAGTGATGGCGCTATTTTTAATGTCAGTAATAATATTTCTTTATTTGAAGATTATCGTGCTCGTCGTGTAGGTGATATTTTAACGATTAATTTAGAAGAACAAACTGAGGCTGAAAAAGAGTCTGCGACCAAAACAAGTAAGACCAATTCAAGTAGTATTACCAACCCGACTATTTTGGGCACAACGGCTGAGTTTGATTTGCCTAACTTCTTACCGTTAGCGAGTAGCAAGAATAATAATTTAGGACTTAGTCTGGAGTCTGCTCATAGCTTTAATGGCTCAGGAGATAGTGACCAAAGTAATAAATTAACCGGTAGTATCACCGTATCAGTGGTGGAAGTCCTTCCTAACGGTAATATGCTTATTCGTGGTGAAAAAGTGATCACTATTAACCAAGGTAATGAATATATTCGTATAGCAGGCATGATTAGTCCACGTGACATTGATGCTGATAATGCCATTTCTTCAAAACGAATTGCAGATGCTCAAATTTCTTATACGGGAGATGGACCAACCAATGACTCTAATGTCATGGGATGGTTGGCTCGTTTCTTTATTAGTTCATTAATGCCATTTTAAAGGAGCTGAAGATGAATATTAAAGTAGGGTTATTATTTCTTGTATTTACTTTGTGTTCCCCTTGGGTTCAGGCTGAACGAATTAAGGATTTAGCTTCCATTGCTGGGGTACGGAATAACCAATTAATAGGCTATGGCTTAGTCGTTGGTTTGAATGGTACTGGAGATAAAACAAAGTTCACAGGCCAAAGTTTACGTAGTATGTTACGTGAAATGGGGGTTAAATTAACCCCTGGAACCGATCCTAAAAGTAAGAATGTAGCAGCGGTTATTGTGCATGCTAATTTAACCCCCTTTGCAAAACCAGGGCAGAATATTGATGTCACTATTTCATCAATAGGTGATGCTAAGAGTTTACGTGGTGGTAGTTTGATTATGACTCCTTTAAAAGGAGTGGATGGTCAAATATATGCGATGGCTCAAGGCAATTTAGTGGTAGGTGGTTTTGGTGCTGAAGCGGGAGATGGTTCACGCGTTACAGTGAATATCCCTAGTGCAGGACGCATTCCTAACGGTGCGACGGTCGAGCGTACAGTAAAGAATGCCTTTAATGTTGGCGATCATATTATTCTAAACTTACACCAAGCTGATTTTACAACAGCCAGTCGTTTAACAGATGTAATTAATTACACCTTGGGGAAAGGTACGGCTCGTTCAATGGATGCAGGTTCTATTAAGATTAATGCACCGAGGGATCCGAGTCAGCGTGTACCTTTTTTATCTTTAGTTGAAAATCTTGAACTTAAACCAGGCGATGCAGCTGCTAAAATTGTGGTGAATTCACGTACAGGAACGATTGTGATCGGCCAGCATGTTCGTGTATCACCTGCAGCGGTAACGCATGGTAATTTGTCGGTGACTATTTCAGCTAATCCTGAAGTGAGTCAACCAAATGCATTCTCAAATGGTGAAACAGTAATTACACCTAACTTTGATATTGAGCTGACAGAAGAAGATAGCCGAATGTTCTTATTTGATTCAGGTGTGACATTGAATCAAATTGTTAATGCTGTTAATCAAGTCGGTGCAGCACCTGGTGACTTAGTGGCTATTCTTGAAGCTTTGAAACAAGCTGGTGCATTGCGTGCCGAATTAGTGATTATTTAAATTATGGCTTTAAATACTCATATTGCTCAAACTGCGGTTGATTTTCAAGGCTTAGCCGTATTACGCCGTTCTGCCAATGCGGATAAAACAGATCAAGATACGCTACGCCAAGTGGCAGGACAGTTCGAGTCTTTATTTGTCAATATGATGTTAAAAAGTATGCGAGACGCGAGTTTGGGCGAAGGTATTTTAGATAGTAGTCAAAGTGATATGTATCAAGATATGGCCGATCAACAATTAGCCATGGATTTATCATCAAGCGGTGGTTTAGGTTTACAAGACGTCATTGTGCGTCAGATGGGTGGGACTCCGGCTAACAAAGAAAATCAGAATGGTACAGATGCACTCACTAATGCGATTGATTCGATTAAAGTTCGGCCAGCCTTATCATCGGTGGAATTGCAACCGTTAGCAAAGGCTTTAGTAAATGAAGTAGATTCTGCTTCTGAACTAACTAAAGAAAAAGCAGATATGTCATTTGATTCACCAGCAAGTTTTGTTGAAAAACTATGGTCTATGGCTAAAAAAGCAGGCGATAAAATTGGTGTGGCTGCAGAAGCTATTTTATCTCAAGCTGCACTTGAAACCGGCTGGGGTAAGCATGTAATTGAACATAAATCGGGCGAGTCAACGCATAACTTATTTAATATCAAAGCGGATAGTCGTTGGGATGGTGATAAAGCTGCAATAGGTACGGTGGAATATCGAAATGGTGTGGCCGTCAAAGAACAGGCGCAGTTCCGTTCTTATGATGATTATCAACAAAGCTTTGATGATTATGTGGATTTTTTACAGACACAACCCCGTTATCAGAAAGCACTTCAACATACTGATAACCCCAATGAATTTATTGATGAATTGCACAAGGCGGGTTATGCAACAGATCCCGCTTATGCTGACAAAATAAAACGCATTATGAATAGCGAGACGCTGGCACAAATTTCGCAACAAGCAGCCTATTCATAGCTTAAGGTGAGGAGGAATAAAGAATGAGTTTACTAACTATCGGTACATCGGCATTGATGGCTGCACAATCGTCATTAAATACGGCCAGTAATAATATTAGTAATGTAAATACAGATGGTTATAGTCGACAACGTACTAATCAGTCGACATTAGGTAGCCAATATTCTGGCAATGGTTATATCGGTAATGGTGTAACCGTGACGTCAGTTTCGCGTATTTATGACAATTTTATAGCCGAACAAGTTAGAAACTATACCTCGCAATCGACACAAGAAGAGACTTTCCTTAAATTTTCATCACAAGTTGATGATTTATTGAGTTCATCTGGGCTGAGTATTAATACTAGTATGGAAGAGTTTTTTAATGCCGTCTATGAAGTATCGAATGATCCTACTTCAGTTGCTGCTCGTCAGGTTCTGCTAACTCAGGGTGAATTATTAGCCAGTAGTTTTAATACTATTGATAAGCAAATGAGTGAATATGATAGTCAAATTGATGACACGATTACAGTTACACTGTTAGAAATAAATCAACTTGCTGAGGGGGTTTCTGCACTTAACCAAGCCATTCTAGCGGCACCTGGAACTGGTGGAACTGTACCAAATGATTTACTTGATCAGCGTGATTTATTAATTACTCAGTTATCTGAATTAGTGTCTGTTACTACCTTAGTCGAAGATAATGGCTCGATTAATGTTTTTGTCGGTAATGGCCAAGCCTTAGTGGTTGGTGCGAGCACTATTAAACTATCTGCAATTGCTGATAACTCAACAGTTCCACCGAGAGTGGGTATTGGTTATGGTCCTAACGCTATTGACGTAACTGCTCAAATTACCGGTGGAAGTATTGGTGGTGCTCTGCAAGTGAGAACTGAGGTGATAGATACAACTCGAGCAGATTTAGATGAGTTAGCAAGTGCCTTTGTAACTGCATTTAATACAATTCAAACAGCGGGTGTCGATTTAGATGGCGTGGCTGGGACTAACTTTTTTGACCCAACAGGAACAACAGCCGCTTCAATTAACGTTATTTTGACGGATCCTAACGATATTGCAGCGTCATCTACTGCAAATGCAGGCGACGGTAATAATGTTAATGCGCTAGCAATGGCTGAGTTACAAACTGATGACACTATGGGGGCTGGAACACAGACTTTTTCAGAGCATTATTCGGTTACAGTCGCTGAAGTGGCTACTCGAACTCATCAAGCTGAAGTGAGTCAGCAGACACAAGAAGGCTTGTTGGCACAATTACAAGCAAGTTATGCCAGTGTGTCAGGGGTTAACTTAGATGAAGAAGCCGCTAATTTAATTAAATATCAACAAGCTTACCAAGCTGCATCACAAATTATCACGGCATCTAATACCATCTTTAATGCCTTGATTAATGCGAWGTAAGGGGAGTTATTATGAGAGTATCTACAAGTTATATGCACCAAAGTGCTATTGATGCCATTTTGAAGCAGCAAAGTAAATTAAGTGAGACTCAAACTCAGGTGTCTACAGGGGAAAAAATTCAAAGCTCAGCGGATGACCCTATTGCAGCCGTTAAATCATTAGGTTTAAATCGAGAGCTGAATTTAACTAAGCAGTATTTAGCAAATGCAGATACTGCGGACACTAAGCTTATTAATACCGATAGCGTACTTTCTAGTGCCACAGATATTTTACAAAGAATACGAGAGCTTGCTGTAAAAGGTTTGAGTGATACTAATGATGCACAGGCTCGGCAAGCAATAGCGAGTGAGATGACGGAATTAAATGAAACGCTGGTGGGGTTAGCTAATTCTGAGGACTCTAATGGCGAGTACATTTTTTCTGGTTATCAGACTGGCACAGAGGCATTTGATGCAACCACCTTTGCTTATAATGGTGATAGTGGTCAACGCAGTATTCGGATTGCTGATAGCTATTCTGTGGAAATTAATGAGTCAGGTGATGACGTATTCATTTCAACAACCGTAGGGGGGACAACTCAATCAGTTTTTCAAACTATTCAAGACTTTACGAATGCATTAAATAGCGGCACAGTGGGAACAGCTCCAAATGACGGTGATTTTTTAAGTAATATGGATACATCGATGGATCTTGTTGCCATTGCCAGAACAAGAATAGGGGCTCAGCAGAATGCGATTGAGCAACAACGATCAGTAAATGAAGATATCAAATTTAATTTAGAATCTACATTAAGTGATTTAGAAGCGCTTGATTATGCTGAGGCCATTTCATTGCTAAGCTTACAAAGTACAGCCTTAGAGGCTTCTCAAGCATCTTATGTGAAGGTGCAGAGCTTGTCACTTTTTAACTATTTATAGTTTATTTTTGTTAGTATTTTGTGATGTGTTAAGTAAATCTTAAGAAGGCATGGTCAATGAAACAGATAAAAGGAAAGCATGATTTAGCCATTAATGGTGCCGAACCTGCTTTTTCTCAGCCAGCCTATGTCGGCCGACCTAATCTTGGCGACCGAGAAAAATTTCATAATTATGTTGATCAGATATTTGATAGCAACTGGTTAACGAATAATGGCCCACTTGTACAAGAGTTTGAGCAACGCATTGCCAAACATCATAATGTAAAACACTGTATTGCCATGTGCAATGGCACCATTTCTTTAGAAATAGCCATTCGCGCTTTAAGCTTAAAGGGTGAAGTTATTATTCCCTCTTATACGTTTATCGCCACAGCTCACGCCTTATCTTGGCAAGGAATAACACCTGTATTTGCTGATATTGACCCGATAAGTCATACCCTCGATCCAGAATCTGTTCGAAAACTAATTACGCCTAAAACAAGCGCTATCATTGGCGTTCATTTATGGGGGCGAGCAGCTCATATTGGTCAACTTCAAGAGATTGCTGATGAGAATGGATTGTCACTTATGTTTGATGCTGCCCATGCTTTTTCTTGCAGCTATAAAGGCACAAAAATAGGTGGTTTTGGTGAATGTGAGATCTTAAGCTTTCATGCAACCAAAGTGCTTAATAGTTTTGAAGGTGGTGCTGTTCTGACCAATAATGATGAATTAGCGGCATCAATAAAATTAATGCGGAATTTTGGTTTTGAGAATGCTGATAATGTTATTCACCCTGGAACTAATGGCAAAATGACAGAAATATCGGCGGCGATGGGCTTGGTTAATTTAGACTCAATTGATGATGTAATTGAAATAAATAAACGTAATTATGACCATTATTTAGCAGGGTTAGCTAGTTTAGCTGATATTAGAATACTTCCTTACGATGAGAATCAATCTAATAATTATCAATATATTGTAATGGAGATTGAAGAAGGCAGCATGCTAATTCGAGATGAGCTTATTAATACACTGAATGCTGAAAATATTTGGGCCCGACGTTATTTTTGGCCTGGTTGTCATAAGATGGCACCTTATAAAACACTATACCCTGAGGCGGAGTCTGACTTGCCTCAGACACAGAAAGTGGCGGAAAATGTGATCGTTTTGCCTACGGGCGAGAGTATGACTAAAGAAAGGATAGGTATTGTGATTGATATTATTAAGGTTTTGTACCATAACAATTAATAAATTAGATGCATACATATTACTTAGTTTATTTTTGAATAAATTAAAGATGGAATACGAGGAATATCAAAATGAAGTTTGTTGAGTCAAAATTAGCCCATAAATATTTATCTGGATTAGAAGGTATTGAAATTGGAGCATCAGCTCATAATCCTTTTGGTTTAAATACGAAAAATATTGATTACACAAAAGAAATGGATGTATTCAAGCAGGGTCAAATTGAGTTGTGTGGGGAATGTGCTGAAGTTGATATTGTCTCTCCTGGAGATGACCTCCCTTTTAAAAATGAAGAGGTAGACTTCGTTATTTCATCTCATGCAGTTGAGCATTTTTTTGATCCGATTAAAACGATAAAAGAATGGCTTCGAGTCTCCAAAAAATATGTATTTATCATTGCGCCACACAAAGAAAGAACATTTGATGAAGATAGAAAAATAACTAGCCCCGAAGAACTGAGGTTACGCTATGAAGGAAAACTTAGCTCTAAACAAGTAAATTCACCTGAGAATGAATATTTTAATGGTGAAACAGGTCCTTATGGACACTGGAATGTATGGGATACGGAAGCCTTTCTTTCTTTATGTGAGCAAGAAGATTGGAATGTAGTTGAGGTGCAAGATAGTGATGATAAGGTTGGTAACGGTTTTACAGTTGTCTTGTCAAAAGAAAGGGAAAAAGAAAAAAGAAGAGATCTTCGAGCTGATCTATCGCCTCCTTATTATATCTTTTCCCCAAGCTATACTGATAGTTCAGCAGGGGTTATTGCTCTACATAAGCTATGTCACTCTTTAAATATATCAGGACAGGAAGCATATATTACTTCAGATTTATTTAGTTTAGATGGAGAAGTCTTATCATTAGATAGTGAAGAAAATCCTGAACATCGAATTAAGGTAAATAAGTTTCTCCGCACGCCTGTTTTGACGTCCTCCATTATTAATAAGCACAAAGTCTTAAATCAACATCCAATCGTTATTTATCCTGAAACTGTGACTGGAAACCCTTTAAGAGCCGAAATAGTAGCACGATATATCTTATATTTTCCTGGTAAGTTAGCTGGAGATACTCACTATGCAGAAGATGAAATTCTGTTTGTTTATAGAGAGCAGTTTTTACCTGATGATATGGAAGCTAAAACGCTTTGTTTGCCGACATCAGACCTTATATTATTTAATACAGAACATGTCGTGGAAGATAAGCGAGAAGGACGCTATGTTTTTGCTAGTCGGTACGTAGAAAATGGAGGGGAACTTCTGGATATAACTGCTGATGCAGAACTCCTTTCCTTTAAAAATAAAAAAACATTAAAAGAACTATCTGAGATCTTTAAAAAAGCAGAGCTACTTTATAGTTATGAAGCTTCAGCGTTGTGTATTGAAGCTATGTTATGCGGTTGCCCCGTGATATTTATTCCTAATGAGCAAATGGATAGTATTCCTATCTTTGACTTATTTGGTGATAATGGTGCTGCTTGGGGGGCGACAGAAAAGCAAATTCAACATGCAAAAGATACCGTAAAAAATGTTCATTCCATTTATTTAGAGTTAGAAAGGAGGTTTTGGCCACAATTAGATACGTTTATTTATGATACACAGCTGAAAGCTAAATTAAAGAAAACCAGTGAAATTAATGTTTCTGATGCCGAGAARGAAAGTAGCTTATTAGGGTATAAATTATTTAATCCAGAGGTTTTAAGGCTTAAAATAGCTATTCTTACCGTCGATTTGGTCGGACATGCTTGCTTATCTATTCGCTTAGAAAATGTATTAAACAGGTTAAATAGGGAGTGTGAGTATCGTTATCTTTCTAAAGAGCTGACTAAAGAAGGAGAGAAGGAAACATTCTTTGATGAAGAATTATTGCAGTGGGCTGACCTTGTTATTATTCAGCGAAGTGCAGCACAAGCAAAAAATGCTGAGTTTATCGAAAAAATATTTACTAGTAACTGCAAAGTTATTTATGAAACGGATGATTTGTTAACTGAACCATTGCCCACGACAAATATTTTATATCATAGTTTTAAAGCACATATCCCTTTTATTAGAGAGGTGGTGAGGAAAGCTGATTTAGTGACAGTTTCAACACCTTATTTACATCAACATATGCGAGGTTTAAATTCAAATATACGAATATTACCCAATCTTATTGATAATAATATTTGGAAAACAGTAAAACCTAATAAGAATAAAGATAAGCTAAAAATATTGTACGCCGGAACGCTGACTCATGTAGCTGATTTGGAAATGATAGAGAATGTATTATTACAATTACATGAAAAGTATCCAGACAAAATAGAATTGGTTTTGGCGGGTTGCTCAACGGATCGACTTAAAGGTATTTCTACACTTTTGATAGAACAAAGTGTGGCTTATGAAGAATATGCACAGATTGTACAAGATGTACAGGCTGATATTGCCATTGCACCACTGATTGATGCTGAGTTCAACCATAGTAAAAGTAATATCAAATGGTTAGAATATTCTATTTCTGGTTGTGCGGGAGTCTATAGTGACGTTGATGCCTACTCTATGTTAATTGATGGAGTAACAGGCTTATTAGTTAAAACGGATGAAGAGTGGTTTGTAGCAATAGAACGGCTAATATTGAATGAAGATGAGCGTTATAAGATTGCTAGTAATGCCCRAGATTTGGTAAGTAGAGACTATACTTTAAAAAGAGGAAGTCAGGTTTATTTAGATACGTGGAAAAATATGGGAAGTGATTTTTCTCTTCCTCGGGAACGATTAGTTCTTCCACAAARGCAAGAAGAGGGCTACCAAGAATGGAGTCAGAGGCGTCGGTTAATGCCGTCACAGACACAGTTTATGGCAGAAAGAATGCTGGCATGGCAACATCAGCCGACATACCACATTATTATGTTAGTTAATGACTATGAAATGGAATTTCTTTCTGACACATTGGCTTCACTAGAGTCGCAATTATATTCTGGCTGGGGATTAACATTAATCAGCCGTCAAGCTAGGCCAGTAGCTTTTGAAAGTGTACCAGAAAATATTGAATGGATTCACCTTGATGAGCAGGTGTCAATTCAGGCGGCCATTATGGCGGCAATAATGGAATCAGAAACAGACTGGGTTATTCAGATGGCACCTGGCGATATATTTGATTTTCATACATTATTAAAAGTATCAGATACTGTTAATGAACATTTAGATTATGCATTCATATACTGCGATGAGGATTTGGATGATGATGGTCTTAGATATAGGCCGTTATTAAAGCCAGACTTTAATCTTTATTTACTCAGGTCTTCTTCATATATTGGCCGTGCGTGTTTTGTTCGGCGTAAGGAACTGATTGAGTTAGGAGGTTATATCGATTTAGCGTATGTTCATAATACTGATATGTGTTTAAAAGTGTTTGAGCAGTATGGAGGTAAGGCTATTGGCCATATTGATGATGTTATCTACCATGGAAAGTATCATCAGGTAAATGAACGTCTACAAAAAGAAAATGAATTAACGGTTAGGTATGATCATTTAAGTAGGTGCGGCCAGAGTGGCTTCGTACGAGCTAGAACAAATGGTATAGATTTTGATATTCAATACTTTCATGAGAAACAGCCTAAAGTATCAATTATATTGGCCAATAATGATCGGCATATTAATTCATTGGCTAATGCCCTTGAACGGATAGTTGAATTTACAGATTATGACAATATCGAAATAATTGTGGTTCATACCACTGAAGGTAATGAAGATTATCTGAATTTTTATGATGATATTAAATTAAGGTTGAAAGAGAAGCTAACGGTTCTTTCCTCTCCAAAGTCAAGTTATTCTGCTTTAATTAATTATGCCTCTGCTGCTGCTAGAGGTGATTATATTTGTATCTTTTCTATTTATTCAGCACCGGCACATGCCGCATGGTTATCTGAAATAATGAAGCTTGCACAGGTCGATAATGTGGGCATGGTGGGTCCCAAAGTAATTGATTCACTAGATAAAACTGTTTATGCTGGCGGTGTTTTGGGGCTAACAAATGATGTTAAAGGCCTTTATTATGGAGAGAGCCTAAGTCAGCCAGGCTATATGAAGCGAGCGAATCTAACTCAAAATTATTCAGCATTATCGAGTGCTGCATTTGTAATTAAAAAGAGTGTGTTTTCTGCGGTAGGAATGTTGGATGAAAGTATCTTTGCTGATACACATTATTGCGTATTAGATTTATGCTTGAGAGTAAAGCAGGCAAATTACAGTGTGGTTTGGAACTGCCGTTCAATTATTAGACAAGATGTTGAAAAAGCAGAGTGTAATAATGGCGTTAATGTGTATAAATTAGAAGTAGGAGTTCAAAAAGAATTATTCAAGGTATGGGGAAGTGAATTTCGCAAAGATGAGTTTTATAATCGCCATTTAACATTGAGTGATTTTAATTCTGGTTTAGATATAAGAGTCGTACCTGAGTGGGATGGAGTGCATAAGTCTAAGCTTCAAGTCTTGGCCTTTCCATTTAATCATTCAGGCAACGGTGAGTATAGAGTCAGGTCACCACTTAGAGTATTGGCAGATAATGCTTTAATTGAAAAAACATTATTAGCAAACCATGAATCGGTAGATGAATATTACACGCCTAATTTATTCGAAATTCATCGAGCAAACCCTGATGTCATTTTCATCCAGAATGGCTTTAATGATCAGATTTATAGTTTTCTACAAATGATTAAAGCTGAAACAAATTTATTCGTTGTATTTGGTGTTGATGACCTTGTTGATCAATTGGCAGAAAAAAACTCACGAAAACAACATGTTTTTAGAGATATGAAATATCGCTTACGTAGAACGTTTGATCTTTGTGACAGAGTGATTGCATCGACTCGTTTTCTTGCAGAAGCTTATGCATCATACCATGATGATATTGTTGTTATTCCAAATCGAATTGAATTATTACGTTGGCAAGGAATAAAGAATGTCACATTTAATAAAAATAAAAAACCGCGTGTAGGCTGGGCAGGAGCCCAGCAGCATTATGGTGACCTTGAAATATTATTTAGTGTGGTTAAAAAAACGGCTAAAGAGATTGATTGGGTCTTTTTTGGCATGTGCCCTGAAGAATTACAGCCCTATATTAAAGAAGAGCATGAGTTTGTTATTTTTGACCGGTATCCAGAAAAACTAGCTGGATTGAATTTGGATTTGGCTGTTGCACCATTAGAACTTAATGATTTTAATAAGGCCAAAAGTAACTTACGGTTATTGGAATATGGCTTAATGGCTTGGCCGGTTATTTGTACTGATATTGAACCGTATAAAACTAAAAATCCACCTGTTATACGTGTTAATAATGAACATGATGAATGGTTAGAGGCAATACAAACAGTACTTTCATTGCCTGATAAGGGTAAAGGAAGAGGGGAAACATTAAAAAAATGGGTGTTAAATCATTATACTTTGGACGATAAGGTGAGTGACTGGAAGCGGGCCTTAACCCCCCGACAATAGATGTTGTTTTTTTGACAGGAATACAGTTGCTTTCTTTTTCGCCTGGACGAGGAGGTCCCAACTTATTGATTTTTATTGGTTTTTTGCGTTGGCACAGGAACTGCTTACTAGGAGCTAAGCCTGTTTAATAACTAACAGGTTATTAAATAGAACTAGCAATTTTTAAGGGGAACTCTTATGGCTATAGTTGTAAATACGAATATGGCATCACTTAATGCACAGCGTAATTTGACTAAATCACAGAGCGACTTGAGTACAGCGTTGCAGCGTTTGTCGTCAGGTCTTCGTATTAATAGTGCAAAAGATGATGCGGCAGGTTTATATACTGCGCAACAAATGACAGCAGATATTCGGGGTGCCAATCAAGCAATACGAAATTCAGCTGATGGTATTTCTTTTGCTCAAGTGGCTGAGGGCGCGTTAGCTGAAATTACTAATAATCTACAGCGAATTCGTGAGATAGCGGTGCAGTCAGCTTCTGGAACAATCACTGATCGTAGTGGACTACAAGCAGAAGTGACTCAGCTTGAAGCTGAAAATGCACGTATTATTGCTTCAACAGAGTTTAACGGTACAGCAGTATTAAGTGGTGCAAGTTTAACTATTCAGGTTGGTGCAGAGAATGGTGACCAGGTGACCGTCGCCACTACTGCCGCTACAACTACTGCTGCTGATGTATCTACATCAACGGGTGCTGCAACTGCATTAACCACATTAGATGCAGATATTGACACCTTAAGTGCTTTGCGGGCTACCTTTGGTGCGGTTCAAAATAGATTCGAAGCGGTTATTTCGAATTTGCGGAGCTTAACTGAAAATACATCGGCGGCTCGAAGTCGAATTATGGATGCCGATTTTGCCGAAGAAACAGCCAAATTAACACGGGCTCAGATTCTTCAGCAAGCGGGCACATCAATTTTAGCTCAAGCTAATACGTTACCTCAAAGTGCTCTTACCTTATTACAAGGTTAAGTTATCAAGTAAGAGGGAATTTATTTTTAGCTCTGTAAGTTGTGTTTACTTTTGAAAACATGATTTTTTAGTATAAAAATTATTAAAGAAACAATCAGTCGTGCCGCTAGCATTGTTGGAGGCGGTAATGACTGGGTTTTTCCATAGTCTATCTGCCATATTTTAAAAATGAATAGTTAACTATTCATTGCCAATATGAGGGAGAAAACTCATGGCTATAGTTGTCAATACTAATATCGCATCACTAAATGCACAGCGTAACTTAACTAAATCTCAAAGTTCTTTAAATGTATCATTGCAGCGTTTATCATCAGGTTTGCGTATTAATAGCGCGAAAGATGATGCGGCGGGCTTATATACTGCTAATCAAATGACGGCAGATATTCGAGGTTCTAATCAAGCCGCTCGGAATGCGGCGGATGGTATTTCATTTGCTCAAGTAGCAGAGGGTGCATTAGCTGAAATTGGTAATAATTTACAACGTATTCGTGAAATTGCGGTGCAGTCAGCTTCTGGAACAATCACTGATCGTAGTGGTTTGCAAGCAGAAGTGACGCAGCTCGAAGCCGAAAATCTACGAATTATTAATAAAACTGAATTTAACGGCACAGCGGTATTAAGTGGTGCAACATTAACAGTTCAAGTCGGTGCTGAAAATGGTGACCAAGTTGCTATTTCAACAACTGCGACAAGTACGACTACAGCCGATGTGTCTACTTCAACTGGTGCTGCAACAGCATTAACTTCGTTAGATACTGATATAGATACTATCAGTAAATTACGTGCGACCTTTGGTGCGGTTCAAAATAGATTTGAAGCGGTTATTTCTAATATTCAAAGTTTCTCTGAAAATACAGCAGCAGCACGAAGCCGTATTCAGGATGCTGACTTTGCAGCTGAAACAGCTAATCTAACACGTGCTCAAATTCTTCAGCAAGCGGGTGTATCCATTATCGCTCAGGCAAATACATTGCCACAAGCAGCGTTATCATTGTTAGGATAATAGCTAGCGATAGTTAACTGAGTTCTTGGGGGGAAGGCCTCCCTCCAAGAATATCAGCTTGATATCGAAGTAATAGTTAGAGGAGTACATATCATGATTAATGATGATTTATCAATTCAAGCAAGCTCACAAGGCTTCCAAGTAAAGGTTGAAACTAAGCAGCAGGAAGTCGAGAAGTTGACTCCTGCTTTAGTGCCTTCTGAGCTTGAAAAAGAAAGTGATAAAGCGGTGTCGAAACAGGATGCATTGCAAAGTAAAATTACGCAATTGAATCAGCATATGCAAAGCCTGAATCGAAACTTACAGTTTAGCGTTGATGATACTAGTGGTGACACGATTGTAAAGGTTATTGATTCAGAAACAGATAAGCTTATTCGTCAGATTCCATCACAGGAAGTGATTGATTCTCGCCATGCCATTGAGGACTTTCGCGGGCTTATTTTGGAAACAAAAGCTTAACTGGCGTAATAATTGCTAATATTTAATATGGATATTTAAACAAATATTGGGAGTCAATTTATGACTATTCAAGTGTCAGGCCTTGCAACTGGATTGGATGTGGATAAAATTATCACATCGTTAATGGAAATTGAAGAGTTCCCGATTAATCGGTTAGAAACGAAAATAGAAATTGCTGAAGCACAAATTAGTGCCTATGGGCAATTAAGCAGTGCAGTTTCTACATTCCAAGATGCAATGTCTAACCTGAGCTCTCTTTCTAGCTTCAAAATATTAAGTTCAGAATCAAGTGATGAAAGCGTGTTGACTGTTTCCACCGATGCCGGTGCGACGACAGGTATTTATAATGTTGAGGTTATTCAGCTAGCTAAAAATGATAAAATCGCTACGCAAGCTTATAACAATGCATCTTCCACAGTAGGTGAGGGAACGCTCACTATTTCTACTGGAGCAGATAGCTTTGATTTCGTTATTGATAGTAGTAATAGCTCGGTGCAAGATATCCGCGATGCGATTAACAATGCCAGTGATAACACGGGTGTTACGGCAAGCATTATTACTGATGATAATGGTGCGAGACTGATACTTTCAACGGATGATACCGGCAGTGATAATGCGCTTAAGATCGAAGTAAGCGATATAGATGGTAATAATACAGACGATTCTGGTTTATCAGCACTTGCCTATGAGGTGGGTGTGACCGTTCATCGAGCTGAAATATCACAAAATCAAGATTCAATTATTAAGGTTGATGGTTTTACATCGACAAATAGTACCAATACTATCTCTGGTGTTATCGAAGGTGCTTCTTTAACTATTGCCGAAGTGGGTAGCTCTACTCTAACTATTTCACGTGATAATGATGCCATTATTGAGTCGGTAGAAACCTTTGTCTCAGCATTTAATGCATTACGATCAGAAATTGAAAGTCAAAGTAATGGTCAGTTAGAAGCAGATAGTACTATACTTATAATGGAAAGACAGCTACAAGATGTACTTAACTCTGGTGGTGATATTAGTGGTTCCAATTTTAGTTATTTGATTGAAGCGGGCGTATCGATAGATGCTTCAGGTGTGATGAGTGTTGATACTAGTGAGCTTGAGTCTAAATTAAGTTCTGATTTTGATTCTGTGGCTAATTTATTTGCTGCAGAGAATGAAGGTTTTGCCTATAAATTAGAAGCTTTGGCTGATGCTTGGTTAGATGATGATGGTTTAATTGATGCGCGTGAAGATGGTTTACAAGATAGAATCGATAGAATGGATGATCAAATTCTAAGGATCGAGGATCGTTTAATTTCTGTGGAATCTAGAATTCGAGCGCAATTTACGGCTTTGGAGGCATTGGTAAGTAGTTTAAACTCCACAGGTGATTACTTGACTCAACAGTTAGCAGCGTTAAATAATGACTAGCGCTATCAAAAGATTAAATAAGGTAGCTGAATAATGGTAAATAGGAAAGCACTGGAAGGCTATGGTCGAGGTGCCGTAGAGTCAGAAATTGATTACGCCTCACCTCATCGTATTATTCAGATGCTAATGGAAGGTGCATTGGCGAAAATTGCGACAGCAAAAGGCTGCATTGAGCGCGGTGAAATTGCTGAGAAAGGCCGACAAATAAGCTGGGGGTTAAGTATTATTCAAGGCTTAAGAAGTAGCTTGAATGCTGACCAAGGTGGTGATGTGGCAGGTAACCTTGAATCGTTATATGAATATATGACACGTCGCTTATTAGAAGCAAACTTAAAAAATGATGTCGCTATCTTAGATGAAGTTGCATCCCTACTCGCTGATGTTAAATCTGGTTGGGACGGTATCCCAACAGAGTTTCACTAAGTTCCATGGACCATTCGAATAAACTTCATATTTTGCAACAAGCAGTTGATTTAACGGCAATGATGCAAGAAAAGGGTGAGCAGGAACAGTGGACTGATGTAGTTGAATCTATTTCTATTCGTGAGAATATATTAAATGGTATTTTCCCTGTATCAGAGGGAGATAATTCAATTGAGTTTAAAGCTCTACTTGAATGCTTAATTGATAAAAATGAACAGCTGACACAGCTCTGTAGTCAACAAAAAGAGTCGCTCCAGTTCGAGTTGAAAGGCATCACCAAGAACAAAAAAGCAGTGAACGCTTACCAAACCGTTTAAGCGTAATCTGAGGTAMAACTTAAATAGCTGTCATTTTTTTGACAGAACGAAGTGAAATTGGTTAAACTTTATCTTTCTTAATAACTTACATCGAACTTGTCGAGGTAAGGTTAAGTTTTGGAGAGATAATGAGCGCAAATAATGTTTTGTTAATAGATTGTGATGTAAACCGTCGAGAGTTACTAGCAACACTCACGGAATTTATTAACTGCAAACCTATTATCGTACAAACCCCTGATATTTGGTTCGAAGATGCAGGAGAGCTATCTGATATAGTCATGGCTATTGTCGGTGATTGTGGCGACAAACATCAGACCAAACAAGTGTTACGAGACTTGGTTAATAATGAAGCTCGAATTCCAGTTTTTCAACTTGATCTTCCGGATACTGATATTGCGGCATTCCCTGGCGCATTAGGTTCTTTAAGCTTCCCTGTAAAATATCCTCAATTGAGCAACGCACTTCAGCAAGCGACTATTTATCGAAGCCAAAATGAACCGTCGCAGCAGCAGAGTTATGACTTTCGACGATTAGTGGGTAATAGTCGCATTATGAAATCAGTTCAGAAAATGATTGATCAAGTTTCTGATTCTGAGGCGAATGTTTTGATTTTAGGTGAGTCAGGTACGGGTAAAGAGGTAGTCGCTCGTAATTTACATCATTTTTCATCCCGCCGAGAAAAACCATTTGTGCCAATCAATTGTGGCGCTATTCCCGCCGAATTATTAGAAAGTGAATTATTCGGTCATGAGAAAGGTGCATTTACCGGTGCGATTACTACACGGAAAGGTCGCTTTGAAATGGCTGAAGGTGGCACCTTATTTCTCGATGAAATTGGTGATATGCCATTACCGATGCAGGTTAAATTATTACGTGTTCTGCAAGAACGTAGTTATGAGCGGGTAGGAAGCAGCAAAACATTGCGAACTAATGTGAGGGTTATTGCTGCGACACACAGAAACTTAGAGGCGCATATTGCAGAGGGAAAATTTCGTGAAGATTTATTTTATCGCTTAAATGTCTTTCCTATTGATATTCCCTCTTTACGAGAACGTCCAGAAGATATTCCATTATTAATAAATGAGTTGATCACACGAATTGAACAAGAGAGCCGTGGAACTGTACGCTTTACATCGGCAGCAATTTCATCATTATGCCGGCTTGAATGGCCGGGGAATGTACGCGAGTTAGCAAATGTTATTGAACGATTAGTTATCCTTTTCCCTTACGGTACGGTGGATTATGATGACCTGCCTGAGAAGTATCAATTAGAAGGTGAAGCGCTACCCGAAGAAGTGGTAACGATGATTGAAGAAGCGCCCAAACTCCAACTGAGTAAATCTAAACCTGAAGGGCCGTTAAAGGGTGCTGAAAAAAATATGGCAGTATCAGCAGCCTCCCAAGATGATTTATCGACACTGCCAGAAGAGGGCTTAGATTTAAAAGAACACTTGGCTAATCTAGAGTATTTATTGATCAAACAGGCACTGGATGATTCATCTAGTGTGGTTGCACATGCTGCCAACAAATTAAAAATGCGTAGAACGACGTTGGTTGAGAAAATGCGTAAGTATGGTATTCAACGAGAAGAGTAAGTTGTAAAACATTACTTGGGAAACGTATCGGTTTAAAGGTGCGTCATTACATTGACAATTGATTGTATGCTATTGATTTTAATCATCTATGATGATGGGCATGGTTGTTGCTAAGTTAACAATATTGAATACTAACGTTAGTAATATAGAGCCATAAAATGCATACAAAAAGGTCAGGACAGCCCTCATTATTAGATGCCAGTGCAATTGAAGCTGCGGCTATCTATAATACTGTTCTACAAGAAGAGAGTAAGGAATTATTTAAATCCCAGCCTGATTACTTTTTGAATGAAAATTTAGAACAGATTGATTCCTCTGATAAAGCTTCCCAAACCCCAATATTAATAGATGAACTATTTAATGTATTACCTACTGCTGTGGTCATTGTTGATGGTGTAGGTGTTGTAAAGCAATGTAGTGCGGTAGCCACTAGTTTGTTGGGGGGGGCATTAACAGGCAAAAAATGGGATGATATTGTTGAGCGTGAATTTCTTTCTCAAGACAACGATAATAATGATGTTTCCTTGAGGAATGATCGCCTTGTTCATATTTCAATACAATTACTGTCCTCCAATTCAGGCCGCATTATTTTATTACAAGATGTGACTGAAATACGCCAACTACAACAGAAAGTGTCTCACCTAAAACGTCTTTCTACAATGGGGGAAATGGCAGCTCGTTTAGCTCATCAAATTAGAACACCTCTTTCTTCTGCGCTTTTGTATTTGGCGCCTTTGATGAAGCCGGAGGGAGATGAAAAGTTAAAACAACGCTTTGCGACACGATTACATAAAAGTATTAGTCATATGGAAAATTTGGTCAAAGATATGCTGGCCTTCTCTCGCGGTGATATGGCTGAAACATCTCCTATAGCATTGAATAGTTTATTTTTGAGTGTCGAACAGCAATTTAATTTACAGCCTGATGCTGATTCATTTAAGTTAATTATTGAAAACAATGTGGATGATGGTGTTGTTTATGGCTGTGAAAATGCACTGAGTAGTGCGATTAATAATTTAATGAATAATGCTCGCTTAGCGTGTGATAAACAGGGAGAAATCACCCTATTTGCTGATCAAATAAATGATGATGGAATTGAATATATTGAGATAGGTGTAGAAGATAATGGTGTGGGTATTAAAGAAAAGGATCAGGGGAAAATATTGGAGCCTTTTTTTACCACTCGATCTTCAGGCACTGGGTTAGGCTTGGCGGTGGTCAAATCAATTGTTAGCGCACATAAGGGCGAGCTTTGGTTTGAAAGTGTTGAAGGTGAAGGCAGTACATTTTGTTTACGTTTACCGATGTATCAGCCGGCAGATAAATTTATGCTAAAAGTTCAAAGTTAAGGGTGGTTAAAATGACTAAATCAACGATATTAGTAGTAGAAGATGATGCCGATCTACGAGGTGCATTATGTGACACCTTAGAGATGGCAGGCTACGCTGTTTCTTCTACCGATCAAGGACAAGGCGCATTGGACAAGATGGCCAATGAAGAATTTGGCTTATTATTAAGTGATTTACAAATGGAACCTATGGATGGGCATACATTATTGAAAAAAGCGAAGGAATTGATGCCTGAGTTACCGGTATTAATTATGACGGCTTATGGCACAGTACAAGGTGCTGTAGAGGCGATGCATGAAGGAGCCAGCGATTACCTAATTAAGCCTTTTGAAGCAGATGACTTACTTGATCGTGTTCAACGTTATATTCGAACGGTTGCAGTTAATGATGACATGGTGGCTGTCGATAAGAGCTCGCGTGATTTATTGAGTTTATCTCGCCGTGTAGCCGATACTGATGCGACGGTATTAATTAGTGGTGAAAGTGGAACGGGTAAAGAAGTATTAGCACGATTCCTTCACCAGAACTCAATAAGAAGTACAGCGCCTTTTGTAGCGATAAACTGTGCTGCTATCCCAGATAATATGCTGGAGGCAACATTATTTGGTTATGAAAAAGGTGCTTTTACAGGTGCAGTACAAGCCTATGCAGGTAAGTTTGAGCAAGCGAATCATGGCACCATTTTATTAGATGAAATATCTGAAATGGATTTGGGCTTACAAGCAAAATTACTTAGGGTATTGCAGGAGCGTGAGGTTGAACGTATCGGTGGTCGTAAACTGATTTCATTGGATGTGCGTGTATTAGCCACAACCAACCGCTTATTACGAGAGGAAGTGAATGCGGGTCGATTTAGAGAGGATTTATTTTATAGATTAAATGTATTCCCTCTACTAATTTTGCCATTGAGAGAGCGTAAGAAAGATATTTTACCCCTTTCTGATCAATTGTTACGACGCCATTGTTCACGGGCTCAGCGAGTATTACCGCGTTTTAGTTCGTGTGCACAAAGAGCACTATTGAATCATCCATGGCAGGGAAATGTACGAGAGCTTGATAATGTATTGCAACGAGCACTTATCCTTCAAATGGGCCAAACAATAACAGAACAAGACCTTGCGTTTGAGTCGATGACATCAGGGGCTACATCGGGACAAAATATTGGCGAAGAAGCGACTGAGTTACCTTTGAGTGATGATTTACGTAGCTATGAACAGCGTCATATTTTAGATGCATTAGCTAGAAATAATTGCAGTAGACGCAATACTGCCAAGGAGTTAGGCATAAGTGAACGGACACTAAGATACAAATTATCTCGCTTTAGAGAAGAAGGTGTTGAGATTCCAGAGAAGGTTGGCAAGAAGACTGCATAAGTCTATTTATATCGCTAATTATGACGGAGAATACGATGATTAATGCAATCGACCCCAACCAATTATTAACTCAAATGCGAGCAGCGCAGTCTCAAGCTTCTCAGCAAATGAACGTGACACCTCCTAATGTGAATCAAGCTGGAGAAGGTGTTAGTTTTTCAGGATTAATGAAATCCGCCGTTGATCAAGTTAATGAAACTCAACAAATGTCTGGCAAGTTAAAAACAGCCTTTGAAATGGGTGACCCGAATGTCAGTCTAGCAGATGCAATGATTGCATCACAAAAGGCAACAGTGGCATTCCAAGCAACCGTTCAGGTTAGAAATAAGCTTATAGCGGCTTATGAAGAAGTAATGAGAATGAGTGTTTAACAATTTGTTAAGCAYWMWTTTWATTCAMTRTYWARGNWWKMTMRAMTATNNGGAAMANNWMYMWSCYANAAKYWRYMMCGCGACAGGCCAAATGTTACCTACGACACCATTAGGTGCAATGCAATCTAATATGTCGCGTCAACCGGTAATGAAGCAAGTGGGTTTTTTATTAGCTATTGCTGCCAGTATCGCTTTGGGTGGTTATGTGATGATGTGGGCAATATCTCCTAGTTACCAGGTTTTATTTTCTGGCATGGAGCCCGTTGAATCTTCTGAAGTGATCACTGTCTTACAACAGTTAAATATTGACTATAAATTAGACCCCGCAACGGGTGCTTTATTAGTACCTGCATCAAAAGTTCAAGGCCTACGTTTAAAATTAGCCGCATCAGGTTTACCTCGTAGCTCATCACAAGGCATGGACATGCTGGATGAAGAGCAAGGTTTTGGAACCAGTCAGTTTGTGGAACGCGCACGTTATAAACGAGCAACTGAACAAGAGTTAGCCCGTTCTATTGCCGAGTTATACAATGTTAGTAGTGCTCGAGTACATTTAGCTATTCCTAAACAGTCGGTTTTTGTTCGCGAACGTAAATCACCGAGTGCGTCAGTAGTGGTTAACCTTTACGCCGGACGGAATCTTGATCGTAGTCAAGTTGAGGCAATTACTCATATGGTGGCATCAAGTATTTCTAATATGGAAAGCAAAGATGTCACGGTAGTGAATCAAAAAGGTAAATTATTAACACAAGGTGATGTAGAGGCAGGCGTCGGCAGAAGTGATAGCCAGATGCAATATTCACAAAAAATAGAAAAAAATTATATTCGCCGCATTGAAGATATTTTATCGCCGATAGTGGGTTTAGATGGTGTGAGAGCACAAGTGGTGGCTGAGATTGACTTTACTGTTACCGAACAAACACAAGAGCGTTATAACCCCGATTTCTCAGCGGTTAGAAGTGAGCAACTTCAAGAAGATAATCGTGTCGGTGCAGCAGGTGAATTTGGTGTACCGGGCGCACTTTCGAATCAACCTCCAGGTGGCGGTGTCGCACCTGAAGTGGCTACGGGAGAAGAAGGTGAAGCGRTTATTACTCAACCGGGAAGTAGTCATAAAAGCAGTACCCGTAACTTTGAGTTAGATAGAACTATTAGTCATACTCGTTTAGCTCCTGGGTCTATTAAGAGATTAAGCGTAGCGGTATTAGTTGATGAGCGTAGAACACGTGATGCGGAAGGGAACGTGGTTTCAGAAGCATTATCTGAAAGTGAAATGACGCGAATTAATGCCTTAGTGATGGATGCGATTGGTTTTAATAAAGCGCGCGGTGATAGCTTAAATATTGTCAATGCACCATTCCTGATACCAGCTGAAGCTGAAGCACTACCTGAAATTGCTATTTGGCAGCAGGCATGGGTGCCGGGCTTAGTGAAACAAATTTTAGGTGGACTATTAGTGTTATTCTTAATCTTTAAAGTGATTAAACCTGCATTTAAAGATTTAAATACGGTGCCGGTAACAGAAGGTCAGCTAGGTGCGGATGGCGAAGCAATGACGCCTGAGCAAGCAGCAGCTTCGGCTGCGGGTGGTAGCTCTGCTGAGGAAATGGCTAAAATTACTACTGGCTCAGCGGAAATGGAGGAACAAATGAATAATGTACGTAGTTTAGTGCAACAAGATCCTGCCTTAGTAGCGCAAGTGGTGAAAAATTGGACAGCGAGTGATGCATAATGGCTGAAGAAACAAGAACATTATCTGGCGTTGAGCGGTCTGCTGTATTTTTACGCTCATTAGGTGAAGTAGAAGCTGCTGAAGTGTTAAAGCATATGAACCCAAAAGAGGTTCAAGCTATTGGTCAAACCATGGCGACATTGACTAATGTCACCCGTGAAGAAGTGCAAGCGGTGATTGATGACTTTATTCAAACTGTTGAGCAGGAAACCGGCTTAGGTATTGGCTCGCATGATTATGTGAGAAAAATGCTGGTGGGTGCCTTAGGGGAAGATAAAGMGGGAAGTTTACTTGATCGTATTTTATCGGGAAGCAATACATCTGGTTTAGAGCAATTAAAATGGATGGATGCTCGCGGAATTTACGAAATTATTAAATTGGAACATCCGCAAATAATTGCCATTGTGTGTTCATTTTTAGATCCAGATCAATCGGCAGAAGTATTAAAACAATTCCCTGAGCGAGATCAAGCAAATGTCATTTTAAGAATTGCTACATTAGATGGTGTTCAGCCAGCAGCATTAACAGAATTAAATGATATCCTAGAGAAGCAATTTAGTGGTGCAGCCGGTGGTCAAACTATGACAGTAGGTGGAATGAAAACAGCGGCGGATATTCTTAACTTTGTTGAAGGTAGCGTAGAAGCTGCCATTATGGAATCTATTAAAGAAACTGAGCCTGATTTAGGTCAAAATATTGAAGACCTTATGTTTGTATTTGATAATTTGATTGATGTGGATGATCGTGGCATTCAGAGCTTAATGCGTGAAATTCAATCAGACCAACTACAACTTGCACTAAAAGGTGCTGATGAAGCACTGAGAGAGAAATTCTTATCGAATATGTCACAACGTGCAGCTGAAATGTTGCGTGATGATCTAGAGGCCATGCCGCCTGTGCGCTTGAGTGATGTTGAAACAGCTCAAAAAACAATCCTTACTGCTGCTAGAGTTTTATCCGATAAAGGTGAGATTCAATTAGGAGGAGGTGGTGGAGATGACTTCGTCTAAGGATGAGTTAATTACCGCTCAAGCCGATACACTTTCTGCTGATGAAATTGCCGATGCCTACACGCGTTGGCAGGCACCTAAAATGGTATCGGTCACGGATGTTAATCAAGGTCTAGGCCTATTAACGGTTGAAGATATTGAGAAGTTACAAAAAGAAGCAGAACAAGAAGGTCGTAAAGCAGGCTTTGAAAAAGGTCGTAATAAAGGTTATCAAGCAGGTTTGGCTGAAGGCAAGCAAGAAATAGCCCGACAAGTTCAACTGTTGCAAGAGATTGCGAACAACTTAAATAAACCATTAGAAGAACTCGATACACAGCTTGAAACAGATATTATCGCTTTAGTTATGACTATGACACGCCAACTAGTTCATCGTGAATTTACTACTCAGCCAGAAAATGTAGTGGGTGCCGTACGAGCAGCGATGAAGACCTTACCTATTAATGACCGAAAATTAAAATTATTTGTACATCCACAAGATATTGAGCTTATAAAATCAGGCTTATCGCTAGAACATGATGATACACATTGGCAATGGATTGAAGATCCTATGCTTACCCCCGGTGGAGTACGTGTTGAGACGGCTGATACTCGGGTTGATGCCACAATAGAAGACCGACTAAAAAATGTAATTAACAAGCTTTTGGGTGATGATCGAATCGAAGCTGAGTTAGATGACTAGTCGTTTAGCCTCATTACGTTCACGTTTAAAGGATTATCAACATCGTTTAGATAATGAGCCGGTAGAAGTATTATCTGTAGAAGGTCGATTAACCCGAATGGTAGGCCTGACGCTTGAAGCGGTAGGTTTCCATGCGGCAATAGGCAGCCGTTGTGAAATTGAAACGCAAGGTGGCCAAACAATAGAAGCTGAGATCGTGGGGTTTTCTGGAGAAACGCTTTATCTTATGCCAACAGGCGATACTCGAGGATTGATTCCTAATGCAAGAGTTCGACCTTTGCAGAGTGACTCTCAAATTCCGGTAGGTCCAGAATTATTAGGCCGAGTTATTGATGGAGCTGGAAAACCATTAGATGGTAAAGGGCCTTTAAAAACTAAATCGAAAATGCCGCTTCATGGCGAAGCCATAAATCCTTTAGAGCGCTCACCGGTTCGTCAGCATTTAGATGTGGGTGTACAAGCCATTAATTCGCTATTAAGTGTGGGTCGAGGGCAACGGATGGGCTTATTTGCAGGCAGTGGTGTAGGTAAAAGTGTACTACTTGGCATGATGACTAAGTTTACTGAAGCTGATGTTATTGTAGTTGGCTTGATTGGTGAACGTGGCCGCGAAGTTAAAGAATTTATAGAAGATATTCTCGGTACAGAAGGACTCGAACGAGCTGTGGTTGTAGCATCTCCTGCTGATCACTCGCCTTTAATGCGCTTACACGGAGCGATGTTAGCCACCAGTGTGGCTGAATATTTTCGTGACCAAGGCCAGCAAGTCTTATTATTAATGGATTCGCTGACACGTTATGCTCAGGCACAACGTGAAATTGCGTTAGCCATTGGCGAGCCTCCAGCCACAAAAGGTTATCCACCGTCAGTATTTTCTTTATTACCTAAGTTAGTTGAACGAGCAGGCAATGGCCCCGAGGGCGGTGGCGCCATTACGGCCATTTATACTGTGTTGACGGAGGGTGATGATCAACAAGATCCTATTGCTGATGCAGCTCGAGCAATATTAGATGGGCATATTGTACTATCTCGTCGATTAGCTGAAATGGGCCAGTATCCAGCTATTGATGTTGAAGCTTCCATTAGTCGAGTGATGCCACAAATTGTGACGCCTGAGCATTTGCAACAGGCGTTAAACTTTAAACAGATATCTTCTACTTATCGTCAGAACCAAGATCTAATTAATATTGGCGCGTATGCTATGGGCACAGATGCTAAGATTGATGAAGCAATTGCTTTATACCCAAGCTTACAAGAGCTCGTTAAACAAGGTATGAATGAAGCGGTTAATTGGCAGCAAAGCCTTAGTAACTTGCTGAGAACCATGCAACAACCCGTGGTGAGAAGAAATGAATTATCACCAATTAATGTTAATTAATGTGTTGATTATTTAAGCTAATGAAACGATCAAAACGGCTTAAACCTGTTGTTCATATAGCAATAAAAAAAACAGAAGAAGCGCTATCAAAAGTAGGGCAAGCGAATACGACTTGGCTTAATAATAAGCAACAGCTTAATGATTTGTACGGTTATAAAGAAGAGTATCTAGCTAAATTCCGCCGAGGAGATGAGCTAGTGATGAGTGCTCAAAAAGTATTAGAACTACGTGCTTTCCTTGCCCAGCTTGATCAGGCAATAAACGTTCAACAACAACAAGTATCACAAAGCCATAAGCAACTAGAACATTGTCGTAAAGAATGGCTACAAGCACGCACTAAAGAACAGTCTATGCAATCATTGGTTACTCGTTACCAAAATGAAGAAACTGCCGAGGCTGAAAAACAAGAGCAACGAGATAATGATGAGCGCAACACATCCCAATGGCGACACCGCCACCACTAGCTTTCTTTTCTGTAATTACGTTTAACCATTGTATTAAAAGCCTATTACTTAGCAAAGCCATAGGCTTTTTAAATTAATTCTATTGCGTTTTACTATTCAATCCTGCACTGGCATGGTCTCTGCATTATCACTAGAAAATAGCATCAGTCTATCAATGTTAATAGATGGGGTGTAATTAGGATAAAGTTATAGGTAACAAGGCTTTAATTAGTTTTAAAGTTAAATTTAAAATGACTAAATGGATATGTTAGAAGAAAAAAGCGGCAATAATGAACAATGACGGGCTAACAAAATCAGTCATTATCGTTAATCAGTGGTAGAGCCAAGTTTTAGAACGTTATGGTGGCTATTTGATTCATTATTAGAGCATATTTTGGAGTGATTGTAATGGTAGATACAGTAATAGAGTGTGGCAACACATTAGGGATCGCAGATGTAGGTGATCTTTATGCCAAATTACTAACAGAATTAGCGGAAGGTAACTCCGTTCGCTTTAATGTGAGCGAGATTGAACGCATTGATACTGCTGCATTACAAGTTATGTGTAGTTATTCAAAAGAAGTTATATCTCATGGACAAAGCTTAGTTTGGCAGTCGCCGAGCGAGGCATTTTTACGTAGTGTACGTCTTTTAGGGTTGGAATCTAGAATGAATATAGAAGACAATACCGATGGGTAGTCTTTAATACCTTTTACTCTGATGGATATTAAAGAGTGCATAACTAAAATTATTTAGGAGAAGATGTAGCTATGGCAAAAATTTTGGCAGTTGATGATTCGGCGTCGATGAGACAAATGGTCTCTTTCACATTAAAAGCGGCAGGTCATACGGTAACGGATGCAGCAGATGGACAGCAAGCATTGAATATTGCAAAAACACAATCATTCGATCTAGTGTTGACGGATGTGAATATGCCCATCATGGACGGCTTGACATTAACGCGAGAATTACGTGGTTTGCCCGCGTATAAATTTACGCCTATTTTAGTGTTAACGACAGAAGCGGGAATGGATAAAAAGCAAGAAGGTCGAGCTGCAGGCGCTACCGGTTGGCTGGTTAAACCCTTTAATCCAGATCAATTGTTAGCGACGATAAAGAAAGTATTGGGCTAGCTAGCCCATTGAGAAAACAGGGTCTTACTTGATGTTTGCAGGAGTTCTGCACTCTAAATTTAGCGAGAGAGTACTATGAGTATTGATATTTCACAATTTCACGATGTCTTCTTCGAAGAAAGTTTCGAAGGATTAGATGCGATGGAAAGCGGCTTACTAGGTCTTGATATCGGTGCGGCTGATGTTGAAGAAATCAATACTATTTTTAGAGCAGCGCACTCGATAAAAGGGGGGGCAGGTACATTTGGTTTTATGCCTGTATCTGAATTTACCCATGTTATGGAGACCATGTTAGATGAAATGCGTAATGGCGAGCGGGATGTTACGCCAGAATCGACCAATCTATTACTTGAATCCGTTGATGTCTTACGTGAAATGCTTTCTGCAGTGCAGCAAAAAGTAGATACTGATGATGTTCGCATTGCGGGTATTAGAGTGCAGTTAGAAACAATGATGGCCGCAGGTACTGAGGAGCAGCCAGAAGTTATAACTGAGCCTGTTGAGGTTCCTGCAGTAGCAGGAGGCATTTCAGCTCAAGGTTGGTTGCTCTCATTTCGCCCTCACCCGCATTTATTGCAAACGGGTAATGACCCTGTTCGAATATTACGTGAGCTGGGTGACTTAGGTGAGTTAAGTATTGAGTTAGATGACGAGCATCTACCTACATTTTCGGATATGGAACCTGAAGACTGTTACTTAGCATGGAATCTTACTTTAATAGGCGATATAAAAAAAGAAGATGTGCTTGAGGTATTTGAATGGGTTGATGACGATTGTGATTTAACGGTTAAAGAGTTTTTATCTGATGAAATTGGTGCAGCTCAAACCACTAAGCCTGTTACTAATGTTGAATTAAGAGTTGCAGAACTCGATCCACATGGTCCTATTATCGCTGTAAAAATTGAGCCTACAGCAGTAATAGAAACATCGATGGTAGAAGAGAGCAAACAACCGTCTCCACCTGAGGTGAAACCCGCAAGTAAGGCAAAGGCATCTACTCCAGTAACCGCTGCGCCGGCGAGCTCGATCCGAGTGGGTACAGATAAAGTGGATTCTTTAATTAATCTCGTCGGTGAGCTGGTAATTACCCAATCGATGTTAAGTCAAATAGGCGATAACTTTTCACCTTCAATGTTACAAGCCTTAGTTGATGGCTTAGCCCAGTTAGAACGTAATACGCGTGAAATGCAAGAAGCAATTATGCGGATCCGCATGTTGCCGATTAGTTTTGCATTTAACCGTTTTCCTCGCCTAGTCCATGACCTGACCAATAAAATGGGTAAAAAAGTCGAGTTAAAGCTGACAGGTGAACAAACTGAACTAGATAAAACCGTGATGGAGAAAATTGGCGATCCGCTTGTGCATTTGGTTAGAAATTCATTAGACCATGGTTTGGAAACACCCGAAATACGTCTTGCAGCAGGCAAGCCTGAAACAGGTTTATTACAATTAAAAGCATTTCATCAAGGTGGCAATATTATTATTGAAATCCATGATGATGGTGCCGGCTTGAATGAAGATAAGATCTTAAGTAAAGCAATTGAAAAAGGATTGGTTGAAAAAGGTGAAGTATTGAGCCCAGAGAAAATTCATGAACTTATTTTCTTACCAGGCTTTTCAACAGCAGATGCGGTAACGGATGTCTCGGGCCGTGGTGTTGGCATGGATGTGGTTCGAAAAAATATTAGCAGCCTAGGTGGAATGGTTGAAGTCACATCAAAAAAAGGTGAAGGCTCAGTATTCACCATTCGATTACCGTTAACACTGGCTATTATGGATGGGCAAACAATCAAAGTGGCTGATGAGAATTATATTATTCCATTGATTTCTATTATTGAGACATTAGAGATTAAAAGTAGTGATGTTAAGCGTGTGTCAGGTAAAGGTGAGTTGTATAAATTACGCGATGAATATGTACCTGTCATTCGAATGTATGACGTCTTTAACTTGCAGCCACATACAACAGATTTAGAAGAAGGTTTATTGGTTATTGTAGAAGGTGATGGCCAACAAGTGGGCTTATTTATCGATGATTTATTGGGACAGCAACAAGTTGTCATCAAAAGCTTAGAAACTAATTATCGTAAAGTRRKTGGKSTKTCYGGWGCGACTATTTTGGGTGATGGTACGGTTGCATTAATACTCGATGTGCCCGGCATTATGAGTTTATATAGAGATCCATCATTAGCCGCTGTTATTAATCATGACAAAGTCAAAGTGGCGGCGTGAGGAGAAGCGAATGAGTGACATGCAACAAATCGATGCAATCTCTTCAGGTGATACTGATACAGAACAATATTTGAGCTTTTTATTAGATGGCGAAGAATATGGTGTTGAGATATTGCGAGTACAGGAAATAAAGGGGTGGGAAAGAGTGACTCATATTCCTAATTCACCCCATTTCCTTTGTGGCGTACTTMATCTTCGAGGCATGATTGTGCCTGTTGTCGATTTACGCTTGCGTTTTGGAATGGCCTATAAAGAATATACTCCGACCACAGTGGTTGTRGTGTTAAATATTGAAGGCATTGTAAATCGAACGGTAGGCATTGTAGTGGATGGTGTATCTGATGCCCATGATGTTAAGCGAAGTGATATTAAGCCTGCACCAGACTTTGGTGCAAACGGTAATACCGACTTCATCACCGGCCTAGTTTCTTTGGAAGAAGACATGATGATGATTTTGAATATTGACCTCTTATTAAGTGTTGAGGAACTAGGGTAATCCTAGTGGGCATGAAATGACTCGAGTAATAGCCATAATGAATCAAAAAGGTGGAGTGGGTAAAACAACCACGACCATTAATTTGGGTCATGCCTTAGCGAGAGAAGGTAAAACAGTGACTCTGTTAGATATGGACCCCCAAGGCCAAGTGGCGATGGGCTATGGAGTGCAAGATGATCAAAGTGGTTTAGATGAGGTGTTATTAAATGATATTTCTATCGATGCCAGTATCATCGAAGCCCGTGAGAATCTTGATCTTATTCCTGCTGGAGTACGATTAAGTGACTTTGAACATGTCTCTGCTGGTGGATTAAAGCGGGGTCATAAGTTAAGACTGGCGATGAATGAGTCTTCACTAACACAACGTGATTTTGTGCTTATTGATTGTCCGCCCTCATCTGGATTATTGGGTATTAATGCCATGTTTGCTGCTGATGAATTAATTATTCCTGTATCAGGTGATTATTTATCTTTGCAAGGCTTATCCCGCATGATGCAGATTTTAAAACGGGCAGAATCGTTGTCTGGTCACACGATTAAACTTTGGTTAGTAATGACTAGAATGCAGATGCGTAGACGATTAACACAGGAAGTGAGAGGTCGTGTATTGAAATATTTTCCGAACAGAGTATTTAACACGGTGATCCGTGAAAATGTGGCATTAGCAGAATGCCCTAGCTTCGGTAAAACAATATTTGATTACAAGAAAAAAAGTGCAGGTGCTGAAGATTATCAATCACTTGCTCAAGACATATTGCAAGGGAGAACCAGCTAATGGCTGAAAAGAAAACCCCGATGGGAGATGACCCGTTGGCATGGTTAGCCGATGGGGGTGATGATACTTCTAATTCAGTTCCAGCAAAGAAAAGTCCACTTAAACGGACTCGACGTGCAGCTGCCGCAACACGTAAAAAAGTAGTAAAGACAAAAACAGAGACTGAATTGTTAGAAGAAAGCTTTGCTATTTTAGCGCCTCGAGGGGTGGATATCGTGGCGCGGTTTTATGCGCTTATGTTTGAACGTTATCCTAAATTAGCGCTTTTATTTAAAGGGATTCCTCGTAAAGGGCAAGAAAAAAAGATTCTTGCATCGCTCGCATTATTAATGCAAAACATGCAAAAAGAGGAGGTGCTTAAAGATTATTTGGCTGCATTAGGCGCAAGACATGCCCCTTATAAAGATATTGCAAATAACCACCTTGAGGTAATAGAAGTATTACTTGAGGTCATGGAAGAATTTACAGGTAAGAGTTGGACAACGGAGATAGAAAAGGCATGGAGCCATATATTCAACACAGTAGCAACAATCATGTTAGAAACATATGAGCCTATGGAGGCAGACAAAATGGCGATTACTAAGCAAAATAATATTCAAGAATTAGAAGTGATGAAAGCTGCGGTTGATGGAGCTAAAACATCGATTATGATGATTGACCGTGACTTTAATGTTACTTACGCCAATGAATCAACAATGATTATGTTGAGAGAATATGCCGATATTTTAAAACAGGTGTTCCCTAGTTTTGAGCCTGAAAATATAATAGGCTCAAATATTGATGACTTCCATAAAGATCCCGACCATCAGCGTAAATTATTGGCCGACCCGAGTAACTTGCCATTTAATACTGATATTGAAGTAGGCCCGCTAAGTTTTAACTTAAATGTGACCGCTATCATGAGCACTGAAGGTGAATATATTGGTAATACTTTAGAATGGTTAAATAATACCGATTCGAAAAATACCATTGTCGCTTATGAAGGTCAGTTAACCGCCATTGATAAAGCAATGGGCGTGATTAACTTTAATATGGATGGCACCATTAGTGATGTAAATGAAAACTTCTTAGACGTCGTTGGCTATAGTAAAGAAGAAGTAGTAGGCCAACATCACCGTATGTTTGCAGAACCAAGTTTAGCTGCAAGTCCTGAGTATGCTGAGTTTTGGGCAAAACTAAACCGAGGCGAGTTTGACTCAGGTGAATATAAACGTATAGGAAAAGGGGGTAAAGAGATATGGTTACAAGCGTCTTATAATCCTATTTTAGATATTAATGGCAAGCCGGTCAGTGTGATTAAGTATGCGGCTGACATTACTGAGACAAAATTAAGGAATGCTGACTTTGAAGGCCAATTAGATGCCATCAGTAAAGTAATGGGCGTGATTAGCTTCAATATGGATGGCACCATCATCGATATAAACCAAAACTTCTTAGATGTGGTTGGCTATTCTAAAGAGCAAGTGGTTGGCCAGCACCATAGAATGTTTGCAGAAGCTAGTTTAGCTGCAAGTCCTGAATATACTGAATTTTGGGCAAAATTAAACCGTGGTGAGTTTGATTCGGGTGAATATAAACGAATAGGTAATGGTGGTAGAGAAATCTATCTCCAGGCTTCTTATAATCCTATTTTTGATGCTAGTGGCAAGCCCTTTAAAGTGGTTAAATATGCAACAGAAATTACCGATGATAAATTAAAAAATTCTGACTTTGAAGGCCAGTTAGATGCGATTGATAAAGCGATGGGGGTCATTAGCTTTAATATGGATGGCACTATTATCGATATAAACCAAAATTTCTTAGATGTGGTTGGCTATTCTAAAGAGCAAGTGGTTGGCCAGCACCATAGAATGTTTGCAGAGCCTAGTTTAGCTGCAAGTCCTGAATATACTGAATTTTGGGCAAAATTAAACCGTGGTGAATTCGATTCGGGTGAATATAAGCGCATAGGTAATGGAGGTAAAGAAATTTACCTTCAAGCTTCTTATAATCCGATTATGGACTTAAATGGTAAAGCCTTTAAAGTGGTTAAATACGCTTCAGATATCACTGAAAACAAACAGTTACAGATGACGGTTGAGAAAATATTAGCTTCAACAGCGGTGGTAATGAATGCCATGGCAGAAGGGGATTTAACTAAAACCCTAGAAGGCGAATATCACGGTGAGTTTGCCTTATTGCAAGATGCTGTGAATACGACCGTTGATAAAATGGCGGAAACAGTTCAAGAAATTAATGATACCGCTGAAAGTATTGGAACGTCATCAAGTGAAATTTCTGAGGGAAATATTGATTTAAGTCAGCGAACTGAAGAGCAGGCAGCATCCCTAGAAGAAACTGCATCAAGCATGGAAGAGCTAACCAGTACAGTACGTCAAAATTCTGATAATGCTCGCCAAGCAAACCAATTGGCTGCTTCAAGTAGAGAGCAAGCCGAAAAAGGTGGCGCAGTGATTAGAGATGCCATTAATGCCATGTCAGCGATTAGCGCATCAAGTAAGAAAGTGACCGATATTATTGGCGTTATCGATGAGATTGCTTTCCAAACTAACTTACTTGCTTTGAATGCAGCTGTTGAAGCTGCCCGAGCAGGTGAGCAAGGCCGAGGCTTTGCTGTAGTGGCATCAGAGGTGCGTAATTTAGCTCAACGTTCAGCTTCAGCAGCAAAAGAAATCAAAGAGCTGATTAATGACAGTGGCGAGAAAGTAAAAGAAGGTTCAATGCTGGTGGATGAGTCGGGTCGAACACTGGAAGATATCGTGGCGAGTTCTAAGAAAGTGGGTGATATTATTTCTGAAATTGCTGCAGCAGGTGCTGAGCAATCAGAAGGTATTGAGCAGGTAAATAAAGCCGTGACGCAAATGGATGAAATGACCCAACAAAATGCAGCATTAGTAGAAGAAGCCGCAGCGGCAAGTGAATCATTAGAAGACCAAGGTAAAGGGCTACAGAATTTAATGTCCTTTTTTAAGGTAGGTAATGAAATTAGTATTGCACCGTCTACTGCTAAAAAAACTACTGTTGTAGCACCTCGTCCACAGCGTAAAGTAGCGGTTAATGAATCTGCTCGCTCAAGACCTGCAGCACCATCAAGTGATGATGAATGGGATGAGTTTTAAATAAAGTGAGCTTCATGGAAAATATCTATCACCTTTGAATTTAAGGTAGGCTCTGTAAGGTGGGAGTTCTGGATAAGTACATTATCGGATAATGTAGTATTAGGATGATAAATGACTAGTAATGGATGGTTTAGTTATGTCGGAAGATAAACGCCGTGAGTTTGAGTTCACGGATGCTAATTTTGAGCGAATACGAACGTTTGTATCTGAAAATACAGGGATAGAATTAAGTGATAAAAAGAAAGATATGGTTTATGGCCGCCTAGCAAAAAGAATTCGCAAGGGGCGATTTAGTAGTTTTGATAGCTTCATTAATGCTTTGGATTCGGGTGATGAAGAAGAGCAAGAGTTCATGATTAATGCGATCACTACTAATTTGACATCATTCTTTCGTGAAAACCATCATTTTGAATATTTAAAAAAAGTAGTTATTCCAGAAATAGTTGAAAAAAATAAGCATCAAAAGAATAAGCGAATTAGAATTTGGTCCGCAGGCTGTTCGACAGGAGAAGAAGCGTACAGTATTGCAATCACATTAAAAGAATCTTTACCTGACTTTGATTCATGGGACATCAAAATTTTGGCAACAGATTTAGATGCCAATGTATTAGAACATGGTAGATTAGGTGTTTATCAACAAGAACGCATTTCAGCCTTACCTGAGAGTATAGTTCGGCGTTGGTTTAGGCACGGAGAAAGTGAAAATGTAGGCAAGGTGAAAGTTCGCCCTGAGCTGCAACAGATGATCACCTTTAAACGTCTTAACCTTTTACATGAATGGCCAATGAGCGGACCTTTCGATTTTATGTTCTGCCGAAATGTGGTGATTTATTTCGATAAAGACACGCAGCGAGAATTATTTAGTCGTTATGCTGAGTTATTAGCTCCTGAATCCTATTTGTTTATCGGTCACTCTGAAACATTATTTAAAGTAAGTACACGCTTTGATTCAAAAGGGCAGACTATCTATAGGAAAAATAATAATGGGTAGCCGGCCTGATCAACCGCCTTGTTTATTTGATTTTGAGCATGTAAATCGTTATTGGGACAAGCGACATAGTACCTGGGCAGCTAAAATATTACCTGGAGAATATTATGTCACCACACATTCCGGTGAAGCCGTATCTACTACATTAGGGTCATGTGTTTCAGCGTGTATCAGGGATAAGAAGATGGGTATTGGAGGCATGAATCATTTTATGTTGCCAATGGAAAGTGAGTTTACCAGTGGTGATTGGATGGACTCGGCTACTCGCTATGGCAATTTTGCTATGGAGCATTTGATTAACGATATTTTAAAAAATGGCGGAAAACGAGAAAATCTTGAAATAAAGCTGACTGGTGGCGGCAAGATAATGAGTAATATGACCGATGTTGGAGCGCGAAATATTACCTTTGTATTGAATTACCTTGAAACAGAAGGTATGGAGGTATCTGTGCAAGATTTAGGTGATATTTTTCCTAGGAAAGTAATGTATTTCCCTGCAACAGGAGTGTTGCGAGTTAAACGCTTAGAAGCCTTACATAATCGTACATTGATACAGCGTGAAGAATTGTATCAACATGAGTTGGAAGTGAAACCAGACTCGGGTGGTGTGGAGCTTTTCTAAATACCTTATTATTTTTGGGTTATACTTGACTGTTAAACTACGTGAAATTTTCCGGGAAAGGAAGCCTACCGTATGGCCAAGATTACTGTATTAGTTGTTGATGACTCAGCCTTAGTCAGAAAAGTATTGTCAGACGTTCTCAACTCCGATCCGGGTATTGAGGTGGTTGGCACAGCCATTGATCCATTTCACGCGCGTGAAAAGATTAAAAAGTTAAAGCCTGATGTGTTAACGCTTGACGTTGAAATGCCTCGAATGGATGGCGTTACCTTTTTAAAAAATTTAATGCGTTTGCATCCCATGCCTGTGGTTATGGTTTCAACATTGACAGAGAAAGGCGCGCAAGTAACGTTAGAAGCATTAGAGCTTGGCGCAGTAGATTTTGTTTCTAAGCCGAAAATTGATATATCTAATACGCTAGGTAACTATGCCGAAGAAATTATAGAAAAGGTTAAAATTGCTGCTGCAGCTAATATTCATTTGTTAGCGCGTACGAAACCGGCGCTTAACAATAGTGAAAAATTAACGGCAGATGTCGTACTCAAAAAACAAATTCTAGGCAGTATTCCTTCCCATTTAAAAACAACAGATAAAATTGTGGCTATGGGCTCTTCAACTGGGGGGACAGAAGCCGTTAAAGATATTTTAGTGGCATTGCCAGCATCTAGCCCTGGAATAGTTATTACTCAGCACATCCCTGCGGCATTTAGTAAAGCGTTTGCAGAACGAGTTAACCGACTTTCCGCATTAGAAGTCTGTGAAGCAGAAGATGGTCAACAAATTCTACCTGGCCATGCATATATTGCTCCTGGAGGACAACATTTGCTCGTTGAACGAAGTGGTGCCCGCTTTTATTGTCGATTAAATGATGGTCCCTTAGTTAGCCGACATAAGCCTTCAGTTGATGTACTGTTTAGGTCGGTTGCCCAAAGTCTAGGGGGCAATGCCATCGGTATTATGTTGACGGGAATGGGCGATGATGGTGCTAAAGGTATGTTGGAAATGAAAGAAGCGGGCGCCTTTAATTTTGTCCAAGATGAAGCGAGTTCTGTTGTTTGGGGTATGCCGGGACAAGCGATAAAAATAGGGGCAACCGAGTTACAGCTTCCACTGAATTCGATCGCTGGAAAGATACTAGAATTAGCGCAATCATAATGACTGGGCCGAAAATGTGATTTTTATTGATTAAGGCATAATAGTTGCTTTGTTGCATACTTCATTTTGAGTTTAGGAAATTTAAATAAGTATGAGTAAACAAATAGGCATCCCTTTACTTCTCACGCTAGTATTAATGGTGGTTTCAGTAATATTAGGTGGGAATCTAGCCCCGCTCTTAATTATAGTAACGGCATCTATATGGTATTTCCTGCCTCCTTTATTGACTAATACTGCCGCTTTAGATGACAGTCAGGCTTACGACCGTAAACAAGCAGATGCTTTGGCGGAGGAAGTGCATGCTATGCATGATGAAGCCTTACTGCATTTGAAAGAGCAGTTAGGCCTAGTGTCTGATGAAAGTGCTCAGGTCAATGAGTTGATCCAAGCAGCCATCATTCAGCTAACGGCTAGTTTCCAAGGGCTAAATTTTCATGCCGAACAACAATCAGAATTACTTCGAAATATAACCCATCAAAGTGATGATGTTGATATCACTCAGTTTGTAGCTGATACTGAAAAGCTATTAACTTATTTTGTAGATCAAGTATTGAATACGAGTAAAGATAGTATGTATTTAATGCATCGACTAGATGACATGACCGAAATGGTCAATGATGTATTTTCTTTATTAGATGATGTTAAAGATATTGCTGCACAAACTAACCTATTAGCATTAAACGCTGCTATTGAAGCTGCTCGAGCAGGCGAGGCAGGTAGAGGATTTGCTGTTGTTGCAGATGAGGTACGTAAATTATCCAAAAAGTCTGATAACTTTAGTGATGAAATAAGTAATTTAGTAGCGGATGTTAAAAGTAAGTTAAAAGATGCGACTGTTATTGTTAATAAAGTGGTTTCTACCGATATGAATGTCGCGTTAAGTGGTAAAAATAAAGTGACTGAGATGTCGGGAACCATCGAAAAAATACAAAGTACAACAGCCGATGTAATTGATAAAACTCAAGCTGCAAGTACTGAAATTAGCTTATTGGTAAATCAAGCTGTCACTTCATTGCAGTTTGAAGATATGAGCACACAATTGTTAGCGCATATTGCTCGTCGAGTGTCTGCGATCACTGATTTAAGTGAGCTTGTAGATACTTTACATGATGCACGAATATCAGCTGATTTATCGAAAAAACACCAGGATTCACTGACTTCACTAAAGGCATCTTTAATATTATTACATCCAAAAATAGAATCAGTTCAGCATCAAGCTGTTTCTCAAAAAGACCTTGATGAAGGCGGAATTGAATTATTTTAACTAGCGTTGCACAATTAGATCAATTAGACTGAAACTGTACTAAATTTAAAAAGGATATATTGAGTTATGGCTATAACATCTTCGACTGATGGAAATAAATATACGATTAAAATTCAAGGACGTTTTGATTTTGGGGTGCAGGCTGAGTTTCGTCAATTATATGAAAAAGAAGCTAGCTCAAGTGCATTTGTATTAGATTTTTCTTTGACTGATTATATGGATAGTTCAGCATTGGGGATGCTCTTATTACTTCGTGATTATGCCGGTGGTGATAATGCGGAAGTGGAACTAGTGCAATGTAAACCTGACATTCGAAATATTTTAGAAATATCGAATTTCCAAAAATTATTCAAGATAAGTTAAGTTTTAAATTATTATGTTGTGGCTGTTTATTCCAATTTTAAACGGTAGCATATGAGTGATAAAAACCAGCGCCAAGTGCTAGAAATCCTTGAAAATAAGGCTGTTGCAAAACATATTTCTGCTCAAATTGCCAAGATAGCTAAAAAAAATGAGTTGTCTAATTTGCTTATTTGGCAGCAACCGTTAGGGCAAACATCATCAGATTTTGTCTTTAGTGCTCCTCGTCCATCGGGAGGGGTAAATGTGATGTTGGCTGATTTTATGACTCAGGGTCTATCAGCTGCTGTCTCTGCGCTTTCTGTGGCAGAAATATTTTATAGTATGACTGAGAAAGGCTTCGGTCTCAGTGATATTATTGCTGAAATTAATAAGAAGCTTTTATATATATTGCCTGAAAGTTTGTGTTGTGAAGCTTGTTTTATAGAGCTTGACCAAGAAAGCCGAATCTTGGCAGTGTGGAATGGTGCTAAAACTGATTTGATAGTCATTGATGCTGTATCCATTATAAAAAATCGCGTTCACTCCCAACATGAATCTCTTGGAATGAGGGAATTCACCAAATCAGATTTAGAAACATTATTTATTGAAGTGGCTGAAGGGGATCGTATTTATCTTTATTCTGATGGTTTGTCTTCCTCAATGGCTCAGCAAGAGATTGAAGCGTCTATAAAAGCGGATACTTCACTCTCAACTCTCAAACGCGATTTGGCTTTGCTTAATAAGGACGATGATCTAACCCTTATTAGTTTAGAAATTAAGTCTACTCAAACAGAACTTGTTCCTGAGTTAGTTAGTACCTCCTCCTTAAGCCTTATTCCTCCGACAAAATGGCAGGTAGATTTTAATTTCTCGGCTAAGACATTGAAACACCTTGATCTGGTACCATTGCTAATCAATATATTGGCCCAAGTTCAAGCTCTTAATGGCCATAAACAAAGGATCTATACGGTATTAGCCGAAATGTATAGCAATGCATTGGAGCATGGCTTACTTGAAATGGAATCGAATATCAAAGATGGAGCAAATGGATTTGCCGAATATTATGCATTAAGGGCAAAACGTTTAGCTGAGTTAGAATCAGGCTATATAAAAGTGTCATTACAGCATGATGTGGTGGAAACGGGTGGACGACTCATTGTTATATTTGAGGATAGTGGTGCTGGGTTTGATCATCAACGTTACGCACTTGATTCAAACGATGAACAGCTTCTATTATGTGGTCGAGGCGGGCAGCTTCTTCGTCAGCTCTGTAGTCATTTTGTTTATAATGATAGAGGAAATAAAGTCGAAGCCCATTACCAATGGACGAGGTAAATTAGCCTTTAAAATACCGTAAACTTGTACCTGTAGTACCTTTACTTGGATATACCTTTACTTGGATATACCTTGAATGGCGTAGTTATTGCTTAAGCCCTATTAATTACCATTAATGTCATGAATCTGACACAAGGGGCTGGATATGGGACAGGAATTAGCAATAACAATCAATGTGGTTGATAAATCTACTGCAATAGATAAAAAACAGTCATCAGAAACATCTGCAGTTGACGATAATCACGACAGTAAATCTTTTTCATCGACATTAGACGAACAACTTGATAAGCAAGATGACATTAAAGTAGATAAAGAAAAAAAGGAATTAGCTGATTCACCTGAGCCCGTTTCTGAGGAAACCGAACAAGCGGAACAAGCGGAACAAGCGGAACAAGAAGGGGAAGAAAGCGGCAATACTTTGCCTCAATCAGAAGAAGAATTAGTAGAAAGTGAAGATGAAACGGTGGATTACCTTTTAGATAATCTAATTGAGACGACATCATCCATTCCAGCATCAACATCTACATCACCTGTTATTACGGCTGAAAATAATAAAGATGCAGATGAAGATGTCGACTTTCTTAATGCCCTTAAAAAACCAGTATTAAGAACAGATATATTGCATGCCATAATGAAAAAAGAGGGGGTAACAAGCAACACCAACTTAGTGACGGCAAAAGAAGTGGTTATCAGCTCTAGTAATTTAACCACAATAGCGACAGCCGATAACGCGCAAAAAATTGCTAAATTAGATGTGGGTACTCAGCTAGGTAAATCTTTGTTTACTAAAAGAAACGAGGCTTCTTTTAGTCATACTAGCAACGCAGTTAATTCAGTATCATCAGCCTTAACGACATCATCCACAGTTGCGACTCAAGCTGTTTCAACCTCACAAACCAGCTTAAGTATACAGCCTTCAGTGCAAACAGAAGCATGGGGGAAAGTGCTAAGTAGTCGAGTAATTTGGATGGCTCGAGAAGGAGTTCAACAAGCTCAATTGAAATTGAATCCTGCCAATTTAGGTCCAGTTGAAGTAAAATTACATATGTCGAATGAGCAGGTAAATATTACATTTACTGCACAAAATGCACTGACAAGAGAAGCATTAGAACAGTCATTACCCCGGTTACGTGAAAGTTTCCAAGAAAATGGCATGGATTTAGCTTATGCAGAAGTATCTGAACATGATTTTGAGCAAAAGGAAGGCTCGGAACATGATGATGGTGACAGTCAGACTGTAGACGATCATGAGACAGATGTAGAGCATATAGACAATGAAGATACTAGGTCAGATGAGCCCGCATTAGGAGTTAATGTGTTTGCTTAACTGGCAATTAGTTAAGATTAAAGTTAAGTGGAGAACATAATGTTTAAATTAGAAAATTATTCATTAAAACAACGTATGCAACTAGTAGCTGGATTAGGGATAATCTTTTTTCTTTTGCTAACCGTTATTTTCTGGAAAATAGGTGCGACAGAACAACAACTAACTATCCTTTCAATTGTTACAGTTGTAAGTAGTATAGTGCTGTATTTCACTGCTACATTTATAGGCAACTATGGGATGACCCGAGCTAATAAATTAGTGGAAGGGATTCAAAACATAAAAAAAGGCGATTTAACTAGGCCAATATCTATATCAGGAAAAAGTGATTTTAGCTGGATGGCTTTTGAGTTAGATAGCGCTCGTAAAAATGTATCTACTTTAGTTAATACATTAATGACTGATGTGAAGGAGCTTGAATCTGCTACTGATAATGTATCAACAATTAGTTCTCAAACAGTTGAAGGTGTATTACAGCAGCAAAATGAAATTTCACAAGTAGCCAGCGCGATGACTACCATGGCTGCTTCAGTACAAGAGGTGGCGGCAACCGCAGCCAATACAGCTGAAGCTGCACGCAATGCAGATAATGAAGCGCAAGCAGGTAAAGAAGTAGTAACGCAAGCGATGGATGCGATTAACACGTTGGCTAGTGAAGTGGAACGAGCAGCACAAACGCTAAATGATTTAGAAGCTGATATTGGTAATATCGGTGCCATTGTTGATGTTATCCGTGGAATTACCGAACAAACAAACCTACTGGCCTTGAATGCTGCGATTGAAGCTGCACGAGCAGGCGAGCATGGTCGTGGTTTTGCTGTGGTAGCGGATGAAGTACGTACTCTGGCGGCAAGAACACAATCATCAACTCATGAAATTGAAGAAATGGTTGGACGCTTGCAAGGTGGTGCTCGAGCTGCAGTTGCTGTGATGAGTGAAGGTCGCGAGAGTGCCAAAACGAGTGTGGAAAAAGCGGCAAGTGCCGGTGAAGCATTAGATAAAATTACTGCTATGATTACCACCATGGATAAAATGAGTGAAGAAATATCAGGCGCTGTAAATGAGCAAACATCGGTAGCCGATGGWATTAATAAAGGTATCGTGAAAATTAGTAAGATATCTGAGCTTACCGCAACAGGTGCTCAAGAATCTTCAGCAGCGGTTGATAAAATGGCCGCGCTTGCTGTAAGGCTACAAGAAGCGGCATCTAAATTTAAAGTTTAAAGCGCTCGTTTATTATTGTTGTAGTTAATAAATAAAAARGCTTAAACAGCAGTGATGTTAGTTTAAACTCTTTTCTATTGCTTCAAATGCTGCCATTGGGTCACTTGCCGCTGTTATTGGTCGACCAATAACAAGTTGTGTACTTCCTGCTGTAATAGCCTCTAATGGTGTCATGGTGCGATGTTGGTCACCTTGTTCACTATTTTCAGGGCGAATACCGGGGGTGACTAATTGAAAGTCTTGCCCCCGTTGCGAGCGAAGTTGTGCTGCTTCTTGTGCCGAACAAACCACACCATCTAAACCACTGTCATCGGCTAGCTTGGCCAGACGTAAAACCGTATCTGAAATCGATCCTTGCAGACCTATTTGTTCAAAAGTGGTTTGATCCATACTGGTTAATAAAGTGACACCAATTAATAGCGGACGATCATCTTGTGAGCCCAATGCTTCTCGGGCGGCAATCATCATGGCACCACCACCTAAGGTATGAACATTCATCATCCATACGCCTAAATCAGCGGCTGCGGCACAGGCCTTAGCAACAGTATTAGGAATATCGTGATACTTTAAATCTAAAAATATATCAAAGCCTTGCTTGACTAGGGTTTCAACAATAACTGGGCCGCTGCGAGTGAATAATTCCTTGCCTATTTTGAGGCGACAGCGCGCGGGATCCAGTTGTTTGGCCAGTGCAAGCGCGGCATCTGATGTGGGGTAATCTAAAGCGACGATAATGTTAGAGTCAGACATGAAGCGTTTCCGTAATAATACAATTAAATAGATCCTACCTTATGTCATCTATTTTTGCTGTTAGAACTCTCTATAGATAGGGTTAAAATGTTATCCTGTGGCGATATTTTTTCAGGAATAGACGATGGACTTTGAACTTTTAGCGCAAGACGGCCTAGCCCGTCGCGGACGATTAAGCTTTGAACGTGGCACGATAGAAACCCCAGCTTTCATGCCTGTCGGTACCTATGGCTCGGTTAAATCGATGACGCCAGAAGAAGTCAAAGCAACAGGCGCAGAGATTGTTTTAGGTAATACCTTCCATTTAATGCTTCGCCCCGGAACTGAAATCATTAAAGCGCATGGTGATTTACATGACTTTATGCATTGGCAGGGACCCATTCTGACTGACTCTGGTGGTTTCCAAGTATTTAGTCTTGGTGATTTACGTAAGATCACTGAAAAAGGTGTGCATTTTAGATCACCGATTAACGGTAGTAAGATCTTTTTAGGGCCTGAAGAATCAATGGCTGTACAGCGTGACTTGGGCAGTGACATTGTAATGATCTTTGATGAATGTACGCCGTATCCTGCTGATGAAATTACTGCTGAAAAATCGATGAAACTATCTTTACGTTGGGCGCAACGCAGTAAAGATGCGCATGGCGATAATCCATCAGCCTTATTTGGTATTGTGCAAGGCGGCATGCATGAAAACTTACGTGATGAATCATTGCAAGGTTTACTAGAAATAGGCTTTGACGGTTATGCCATTGGTGGCCTATCAGTAGGTGAGCCGAAAGAAGATATGATTCGTATTTTAGAGCACCTCTCAACACGCTTGCCAGAAGATAAACCGCATTATTTGATGGGAGTAGGTCGGCCGGAAGACTTGGTTGAAGCAGTGAAACGAGGCATTGATATGTTTGATTGCGTAATGCCTACGCGCAATGCTCGCAATGGTCACCTATTTGTTCATCATGGTGTTGTAAAAATTCGTAATAGTAAATATAAATTAGACACTGGGCCTCTTGACCCTTTATGTGATTGTTATACGTGTAAAAACTACAGCCGCTCATACTTGAATCACTTAGATCGTACTGGTGAAATGCTGGGCCCGCGCTTAAATACCATTCATAACCTGCATTATTATCAGACTTTAATGACAGGACTAAGAGAGGCAATTGCCACGGGAACATTAGACGAATATAGCCGTGAATTTTACGCTTTAAGAAACACAGGTGGCTAACTCACTATCAAGGGTAAGATGGCTGTGGCATAATCGCTTCTTTTTATTATTTAGAGTAATCAATCATGTTGGATTTTTTAATTTCTCCCGCACAGGCGGCAGGTGAAGCATCTTCTGCACCAGGCATTATGGATTTTGCATTTCCGATTGTTTTATTAGTATTGTTTTATTTTATGCTGATTCGTCCGCAATCAAAAAAAGCTAAAGAGCATCGCTCAATGCAAGACGCTATATCTAAAGGTGATGAAGTAGTTACCGATGGTGGCTTAATGGGTAAAATTACTGCAATTGGTGATAATGCGATTACGGTTCAATTAGCGGAAAATATTGAAGTAAAAATACGCCGTGAATCAATTAACTCAGTGTTACCAAAAGGTACATTGAAAAAGCTATAAGCCGCAAGGGCGATAGCATTTAGGATATTAAAGATGAACCATTATCCCGCGTGGAAAAATTTATTGGTTGTTGCTGTAATCGTGCTGGGCATATTTTATGCCTTGCCGAACTTATTTGGTGATGATCCTGCTGTACAAGTCTCTTCTGGTCGAACCAATAAAGTTGATTTGGCTTTAGTTGTTAAGGTTGAAAAAGCATTAACAGCTGAATCAATTAGCTATAAACGAGCTGAATTAGAAAATGGCCGATTGTTAGTGCGTTTTTCAGATAATGAAACACAGTTATTAGCGAAAGAAGTGATTAGTAAAGCGATTGCCAGCGATTATAGTGTGGCACTTAATTTGGCTGCTAATACGCCAATTTGGTTGTCAGCATTTGGTGCTGAGCCAATGAATTTAGGTCTTGATTTACGTGGTGGTGTTCATTTCTTAATGGAAGTAGATATGGATGCGGCGGTGAAGCATGCATTAAATAGCTACTCAAGTGAATTTAGAACATTTTTCCGTGATGAAAAAATTCGCTATAAGAAGATTACTTTGGAAGCGGGCACGATAACGGTTACATTTCGTTCTGATGAATACCGTGAACAAGCGCAAAGTAAGATGAAGCGTGAATATGATCAATTAGCTATTCAGTTTAATGAAAGTGCCGCTGATCCAACATTAGTCTTTAATTTAACTGAAAATTCAGTACGTGAAATAAAATCAACGGCATTACAGCAAAATATTATTACCTTGCGTAACCGAATTAATGAATTAGGCGTAGCTGAGCCAACGGTTCAGCAACAAGGTGATAGTCGTATTGTAGTGCAATTGCCAGGCGTACAAGATACAGCTAAAGCAAAAGAGATTTTAGGTTCAACTGCTACATTAGAATTTCGCTTAGTTGATAATGAACATGATGTACAAGATGCCTTAAATGGCCGAGTACCAGCAGGTTCAAAACTATTTCAACGTCGTACAGGTGGTGCGATATTATTAAATAAACGCGTCATGTTGACGGGTGAACACATCATCAATGCTGATGCGACCTTAGATCAAGATGGTCAACCTGCTGTGGCAATTACCTTAGACGGTAAAGGTGCACGTGTATTTAGTAATATTACCGGTGAGAATATCGGTAACCCARTGGCGGTTATTTTCATTGAGTCTAAAGTTGATACACGTGTAATTGATGGTAAAGAAGTTAAAATACGCCGTCAGTTACCAGAAGTTATTAATGTCGCTACGATTCGCGATCAATTAAGTAAGAAGTTCCAAATAACCGGTTTGGATTCATCGGCAGAAGCTAATAACTTAGCGTTACTATTGCGTGCGGGTGCCCTAGCGGCTCCGATTGATATTGTTGAAGAACGTACTGTTGGGCCAAGCTTAGGTCAAGATAATATCGACCAAGGTTTTAAATCAGTGATGATTGGTTTTGTGTTTGTACTGGTCTTTATGGCTATTTGGTACCGCGTATTTGGTTTAGTAGCCAACTTGGCCTTGGCAATTAATCTTGTATTGATTGTCGCGTTATTGTCTATCTTACAAGCCACGCTTACCCTGCCGGGTATTGCAGGGATTGTATTGACAGTCGGTATGGCAGTGGATGCAAATGTACTTATCTTTGAGCGAATCCGTGAAGAGCTACGTGCAGGTAATAGTCCACAAACAAGTATTAATGCCGGTTATGCCAAAGCATTCTCGACCATTGCTGATGCGAACGTCACCACATTGATTGCTGCAATCGTACTGTTTGGTTTCGGTACTGGGCCAATTAAAGGTTTTGCTGTGACATTAATCTTTGGTATTGCCACTTCTATGTTTACTGCGATTGTAGGCACAAGAGCGGTAGTTAACTTAATTTATGGCAATAAAACTAAGCCAAAACTGTCAATTTAAGGTCAATAACATGCAACTTTTAACAGGACAAACAAAGTTTGATTTTATGGGAAAACGCAAGATTGCTGCGGTGTTCTCGATTATTTTACTATTAGCTTCAATTACCTCTTTAGCAGTACAAGGTTTGAACTTTGGTATCGACTTTACTGGCGGTACTATGATTGAGCTCGCTTATGAAGATGCTGCTGATTTAGGCCAAATTCGCTCTACTTTGGAGCAAGGTAGTTATGGTGATGCCATTGTGCAAAACTTTGGTTCTATTCATGAAGTATTGATTCGCCTGCCGGTGATTGAGTCAGAAAATATGGCTGAATTAAGTAATAAGGTAGTGGAATTATTAAAAAGTACCAGTTCAAGTGCCATTGATCTTCGCCGAGTCGAGTTTGTAGGTCCACAAGTAGGTGAAGAATTAACTGAGCAAGGTGGCTTAGCCATGTTGTATGCATTAATCGGAATATTGATTTATGTAGCAGTACGATTTGAATACCGCYTTTCAATTGGCTCTGTTGCTGCATTGGTACATGACGTATTGCTTACATTAGGTGCATTCTCTATCTTTCAAATTGAGTTTGATTTAACCGTTCTAGCGGCTATTTTGGCCATTATTGGTTATTCGCTGAATGATACGATTGTAGTATTTGATCGTGTACGTGAAACCTTCTTAAAAATGCGTAAAGGCACACCAGAAGAGATCATTAACTTTGCTCTAAACGATACATTAAGCCGAACATTAGTGACGTCATTAACTACTTTATTAGTGGTTATTTCATTGTTTTTATTTGGTGGTGAAGTGATTCATGCATTTGCAATCGCATTGATTATGGGCATCATTGTCGGAACATACTCTTCCATTTATATCGCCAGTAATGTGGTGTTAACCATGGGTGTGAGTAAAGCTGATTTAATGCCAGTACCGAAAGATGAGAATTCTGAAATTGGTGAAGATGGTAGTCAAGTTTAGGTAAATTTTTCAATAAATTTAGACATAAAAAAAGCCCGATATTAATATCGGGCTTTTTTTATGTCTTTGTTTGATGCTCTTTGCAGATTAAGCTCGGGCGACAGAGTGGTTTAAATGTCGCTGAATATGAAGGATATCTGCTGAAATGGCATCGGTTTCTAATAGTGCGGCATCTTGTTCAACGGACTGCACACTAATTATTCTTAGATTCGATGAATTATTTGCTTGAAAGCTCATGAAGTGAGCAAACTCTTCTAGCCCTTGCATAATGTTTCGGGCATCTAATTCTTGTGCTTTATTAGTCATAATTTACTGCTTTGTTGGTATACGTAGTTATTTTATCGACAAAGAATGCAGTTTCTTTAGTTAAAATAGTCAAAATGTGAGGTGGTGGTTGAATTTAACCAGTTATGGTTGTAGGAATTAGTCATGAAACTTCATCACCAAGGTAAGTCATTGTTGTGACGGATAAATATAATATGGAGTGAACTTTGCAACCATAAGCTGACTCTAAAGCTAACGAGGAATTTCCTGATTATTTAAAAGGGAAAATACGGTATGGTGGCGGGAAGAAAACTACAGAATTTAATGAGGAGAAGGAAATGCGAACGATGAAATCATGGCTATTTGTCTTGATGGCAGCATTCAGTCAATCGAGTATGGCAGAGCTTATTGATGTAAAAATACATTATATTGGCCCAGTGACCGGTGGTGTTTGGTTTGGTGTACAACAAGGTCTAACTGAAGCAAATATCCAAGGTGAGTTTTTAGGGCAAAAATACAGCCTTGAAGTGGTATCAGTAGAAGAGTTAGCCAAGGCTGAATCAGTTACCGCGGTATTATTAGCGACGGATGTAACACAAATACTTTCTGTGGCTAATCAAGCTGCATTGTCTAATGTAGCTGTTTTTAACTTAATCTCCGATAAAGATGAGTTGCGTAGTGCGTGTTTAGCCAATTTATTAAACATTACTCCTAGCCAAAAAATGAAACAAGATGCCTTGGCACAGTGGTTAGTAAAACATCCTGATTCAACAGCGCATATACAAGGCTGGCATAAAAGCTTTAAAAAGTTTGCTGCAAGTCAGTTGAACTCAAGATTTACTAAAGCGCATCGCAGTATTATGAATGATGATGCATGGGCAGGTTGGGCAGCAGTTAAAATGCTTTCAGATACCGTTGCACGCAATCAAAGCAGTGATGCCGGTGTAATGTTAAATTACCTTAAAAATGACATAGCATTTGATGGCCAAAAAGGCGCGGGTGCAACTTTCCGTGACACCGGCCAATTACGTCAGCTAGTATTAATTATTGATGAAGATAAGATTGTTGCAGAAGCACCTTTACGAGGTGTTAAAGGCGGCTTAGATAGTTTAGGCTTAGCTAGCTGTAAATAAATTGTAACCAAGAAATATAATAAAACTGAAGGAAAGAGAATGAAACTAACACATATTTTAGCAACAACATTATTGGTGATGAGCGCTAATACATGGGCTGAACCTACTTACCGTTTATTCGTAACTAATGAGAAAAGTAACTCAGTGAGTGTTATTGATTCACGTACTGGTGAATTAGAAACGACATTAGAAATTGGTGATCGTCCACGTGGCATTGGTTTATCACCTGATCACAAAACATTGTATGTAGCATTAAGTGAAGAAAATGCAATTGGTATGGTCGATGTTGCGACACTTAAGTTTTTAGGTAAATTAGACGCTGGTGAAGATCCTGAAACATTTGCAGTTCACCCTAATGGCAATCTGTACTTATCAAATGAAGATGATGCAAAAGCGACTGTTGTTAACCCAACGACAGGCGAAATTATTGCTGAAATTCGTGTCGGTTTAGAGCCTGAAGGTGTAGCAGCTTCACCTACAGGTGATATTGTTTTAGTGACAAGTGAATCAACTAATATGGTTCATGTGATTCAAGTACCTGAGCATAAAGTAATTGCCAATGTTTTAGTGGCCGCTCGCCCTCGTGGTTTAGCGTTCAACAAAAGCGGTAGCCTTGCTTATGTAAGTAGTGAAATTGGCAATGAGCTTGCGATTATTGATATGAGTACCTACCAAATAATCAAACAAGTTGTGGTTGATATCCCTAAATCAAAACCAATGGCTATTGCTCTTAGTCCAGATGATAAAACACTTTATATGACAACAGGTCGTGCCGCTAAAGTGGTTATTATGGATGCTGAAACATTAGCGATTAAATCAACAGCCGATGTGGGTAAACGCGTATGGGGTGCAGTATTAAGCCGTGATGGTTCAACTCTTTATACTGCTAATGGTGTGAGCAATACCGTATCAGTTGTTGATACTGCGACTAGCAAATCCACTATGGAAATTGAAGTAGGTAAAGGTCCTTGGGGCTTAGCATTAGATGATTAATTACTAGTCATTTAATCATTGCTGATTAAAATAACTCGATGAGAGCAGTCCCATCGGGTTTTTTATTGTCTTTAATCAGGCTGACAGGCTTTGTTGTTATGCCTTCACGGGTTATCATAAACAAATGAATATTATTTTACGCTATATTGATGTGTGCTTATTTAAAGCGGGCCCTGCTGATATGCCGGCATCAAACCGAGTTTTATTGATGACGTTACTGAGTTATGTGCTCATCAATATTATTGTCAGCCAAACAGAATATAGTTTAAATGCGAGTTTATTTACCAGCATTGCAGACTTATTGTTTATGCTATTGACCGTGACATTATTATTAAAATTACGGGCTAAACAATCGCGTCTAAACCAAACCTTATCAGCCTTAGCCGGTTCAAGCTGTTGCATGGCGATAGTAAGTTTACCTGCTGTAATTTGGTTTAGTGGTATTGCAGAAGCCGAACAAGCCTCTAGTTATGCGATGATCTTTTTAGTGGGCTTTATGTTCTGGAGTTTGATGGTAATGTCTCATATATTCCGTCAAGCCTTAGAGGTTAAAGCGGGTGTAGCAACCGCTATTACGGTTGTCTATGTCACTTTATCTCTATTAGTATTTGGCATCACCATGTCAGGAGTGGCGTAAATGCACATTCATATTTTAGGTATTTGTGGCACATTCATGGGCGGCGTCGCTTTATTAGCGCGCGAGTTAGGTATGACCGTATCGGGCAGCGATGCCAATGTGTATCCTCCCATGAGCGATCAACTTGAAGCGGCCGGCATTAGTTTGCAAGAAGGCTATTTGGCGGAGCATTTAGATCCCGCACCTGACTTGGTAGTGATGGGCAATGCAATGTCACGTGGCAACCCAGCGGTTGAATATGTATTGAATAAAGGCCTGCCTTATATCTCTGGCCCACAATGGTTAGCTGAATATGTATTAAAAGATAAATGGGTGTTGGCGGTATCAGGCACACATGGTAAAACAACCACTAGCAGCATGTTAGCGTGGATATTACATGACTCAGGCATGGCGCCTGGATTTTTGATTGGCGGCGTACCGAGTAACTTTGGTGAGACAGCCCGTTTAGGCGAAACACCCTTTTTTGTAATTGAGGCAGATGAATACGACACTGCCTTTTTCGATAAACGCTCGAAATTTGTTCATTATCATCCTCGTACCTTAGTGATTAATAATCTTGAATTTGATCATGCTGATATTTTTGATGACTTAGCCGCTATTCAAAAGCAATTTCACCATGTGATTCGAACGGTACCATCAGAAGGCTTGATTATCAGCCCTGAAGGCGTGCCAGCGATTGAAGACACCCTTGATATGGGCTGTTGGACACCTAGGCTCACAGTAGGGCTTAAACAAGGCCAACTACAAGCCAGCGACGTAAAAGAAGATGGTAGCCAATTCTCAGTATTCTTTGATAATGATAAAGTCGCAGAAGTTAATTGGTCCTTATTAGGCATGCACAATGTGAACAATGCCTTAGCCGCCATTGCCGCTGCCCGTCATGTTGGCGTATCAATCGAATATGCCTGTGAAGCCTTGCAACGTTTTACCGGCATTAAACGTCGGATGGAATTACGTGGAGAGGTTAGAGGCGTACGTGTCTATGATGATTTTGCTCATCATCCGACAGCCATTACCACCACATTAAATGGTTTGCGAGCTAATCTAGGTGATAAGAAAATAATCGCTATTTTAGAGCCACGATCTAATACCATGAAAATGGGTATTCATCAGCAAACATTAGCTGAATCTCTACAAGCAGCTGATCAAGTAATCTTATTTGAACAGCAAGGCATGGGCTTGTCACTAGACACCATTCAACAACAATTAGGTGACACCGCCTGCGTTAAACATAGCATTGAAGATATTATTAGCGTCGTGTGCCAACAAGCACAACAAGGCGACACGGTATTAATCATGAGCAATGGTGGCTTCGGTGGCATTCATCAAAAACTATTAACGGCCTTAGCACAATGACAGATAACAAACATATTGCCTTAGCTTTAACCGGTGCATCAGGCGCACCCTATAGCAAACGATTATTAGAAGTCTTATTGGGTCAAGGCATGACCGTGCATTTAATGATTTCAGCAGCCGCGCGGATTGTATTTTCAGACGAACTTGATTGGAAATTGCCCGGTCGAGCCGGTGATGTACAAAAATACTTGGTCAAAGAATTCAATTGCCAACCTGAATTACTGCAAGTGTATGGAGAGCAGCAATGGAGTTCACCCCTAGCCAGTGGATCGCACAAAATAGAAACAATGATTGTCTGCCCCTGCACCATGGGCACCTTATCGTCTATTGCCTGTGGCAGTAGTGATAATTTAATCAATCGCGCCGCTGACGTGATGATTAAAGAAAATCGCCGTTTAATCCTCGTGCCCCGTGAAGCACCTTTCTCAGCAATCCATTTAGAAAATATGCTTAAATTATCTCGCCTAGGAGTGTGTATTTTACCGCCTAGCCCAGGCTTCTATTTCAAGCCGACACAGCTTGAACAATTGGTTGATTTTGTCGTAGCCAAAATATTAGACCAAGCAAAGATTGAACATGACTTGCAACCTCGTTGGGGTGAGAAAGAGAGGAATTAGCTTATTTCTTTGAGAGCTTTTTCAAAGGAGGTGAGCCTTCAGATTTTACTTTCTGAATAGCTTCCAACCAATATTCCCAAAAAGAACTATCTGCTGGAGTATCATCTTGAAGCCAATACTCTCCACCACTTAATATATCAGTTAAGTCGATAGTCCCTGTTTGCTCCCAATATTTCTGCAGCATATAAAGCATCGCTTCATAACCTTCTTTTTCAGTGATAAGTTCACTGCTGAATATCTTTCCCGTATCGTCTATTTTTCCATCACTTTCTAATTTCATGATACTCACTATAATTTTAGTCTATAAGGCTGAATAATATTTCTTGAAATTGTATTAATTTTCATTTCCTTGAGAATACCACTTTAAGGATATTTATATATTTACCTTTCATCTTGGATCTTTGTATTATTCATATAAAATTCAGTATGATTAGCTAATCACAACTAACGTATAATTCACCTATAGATTACTTGGGTAGAAGCACATGTCAGATATTGAAATAGCACAACAGGCGAAGATGGAACATATTATTCCTCTTGCTGAAAAACAATTAGGTTTAGATCCTCTTAAATTAGATCCTTATGGTCGTTATAAGGCTAAAGTCTCATTGGATGTAATGGATGACTTAGCTGATAAACCTGATGGTAAATTAATTTTAGTAACTGCGGTGAGCCCAACACCTGCGGGTGAAGGAAAAACGACTACTACTATTGGTTTGAGTGATGCACTGAATCGAATTGGTAAGTCGTCAATGGTGTGTATTCGCGAACCTTCTATGGGACCGTGTTTTGGTATGAAGGGCGGGGCTGCGGGTGGCGGTTATGCCCAAGTAGTACCAATGGAAGATATTAATCTACATTTTACTGGCGATTTACATGCGATTGCCGCGGCTCATAATTTATTGTCGGCAATGATTGATAATCATATCCACCATGGTAATGCTTTAGATCTTGATAGTCGTAAGATCAGTTGGGGACGCGTGGTTGATATGAATGATCGTGCCCTTCGCCAAATTAATGTTGGTTTGGGTGGCGTAGGTAATGGCTTTGCTCGCGAAGATGGCTTTGATATTGTGGTCGCTTCTGAAGTGATGGCGATTTTCTGTTTATCAAATTCATTGCCAGAGTTAAAGCAACGCTTAGGCAATATCCAAATTGGTTATTCTCGTGATGGTACCGCTCGCTTAGCAAAAGAGTTGAATGCCCAAGGTGCGATGACAGCCTTATTAAAAGAAGCGTTAAAACCTAATTTAGTACAAACCTTAGAAAATAACCTGGCCTTTGTTCATGGCGGCCCCTTTGCCAATATTGCTCATGGCTGTAATTCTGTTATATCAACCAAAATGGCGTTGAAGATGACAGATTATGTGGTYACTGAAGCGGGYTTTGGTGCKGACCTAGGTGCTGAGAAGTTTATTGATATTAAATGCCGTAAATCRGGAYTAAAACCTGATATGGCMGTKATTGTTGCTACMGTTAAAGCGCTTAAATAYCATGGTGACGTTGAGGTTAAGGAYTTAGCKGATGARAACTTAGCSGCCTTAAGCTTRGGMATGGAAAAYCTWAAACGTCATTTRAGTAATCTACAAGATCAGTTTGGTTTGTCATGCATTGTGGCGATTAATCATTTTGAYCARGATAGCGATGCTGAAATTGAATTAATCAAAACYACSGTTGAATCTTAYGGYGCYAARGCTGTTGTGGCTAAACATTGGGCTGATGGTGGTGCMGGTGCAGAGGAATTAGCCCAMGCTGYAATTACCATGTTAGATGAAGCAACAGACGAGTGTCAGTTCTTATACCAAGATGATGAACCGTTATGGGATAAGATTACTGCCGTGGCTAGCAAAATATATGGTGCGAAAGAGGTGGTGGCAGATAAGAAAGTATTAGCCAAACTAGCTAAATTTAGTGAAACACATAGTCATGTACCGGTATGTATGGCAAAAACACCTTATTCATTTAGTGGTGATGCTACTCAGCGAGGGGCTGTATCGGGCCATACCATTACCATTCGTGATGTACGATTATCACGAGGTGCTGAGTTTGTAGTGGCATTGTGTGGCGATATTATGACCATGCCGGGCTTACCTAAAGTACCTGCAGCTGAACGAATTGATATTAATGAACAAGGTGAGATAAGCGGCTTGTTCTAAAGTATATCCCCGTTATCATTCAAACTGCATGCTTCTAGTTCGTATAATAAATGGGCTAGCAAGGCATACTAGTGATGTAATAGTCGCTCTATTGCTCACTATTATAACGCCGCTAGCGTATTGAGTATGCGTGTTATAAGTCTGCAGTTTGATTGGTCACGGGGATAGATAAACGATGGAAATAAAAAAAGGCAGAGAAAGTAATTTCTCTGCCTTTTTTGTTTATTTTGGATTTACTTTTTCAAGCTTCCATATTTCATCATTGTATTCATTCATGGTGCGGTCGGTGGAGAACTTACCGCTGTGGGCACTGTTAAGAATACTCATTTCAGTCCAACGCTGTTGATCTTGATAGGCTAAGCCAGCCTGATGCTGAGCATCAACATAACTACGGAAGTCAGCCACCGTCATCCAGGCATCATGGCTGCTGGTAAATGAATTAATAATATTACCAAAACGATTGGGTTCATCGGCATTGAAATAATCACGTTCGAGTAATTCAACCACACGTTTAAGGTCGATATCCTGTTCGATTATTTCACGTGGATTGTATTCAGCTTTTAATTCTTCTACTTCGCTTTCATCCAAGCCGAATAAAAAGAAGTTTTCATCACCGACTTCTTCACGAATCTCGATATTAGCACCATCTAAAGTACCTATAGTGATCGCACCATTCATCATGAACTTCATATTACCGGTCCCCGATGCTTCTTTACCGGCAGTTGAAATTTGCTCTGATAAATCAGCAGCAGGACAAATAATTTCCATCGCTGAAACTTGGTAATTAGGCAAGAAGACGACTTTTAATAAATCACCTACTTGTTCGTCATTATTAATTACATCAGCGACATTATTGATCAGTTTAATAATGTCTTTTGCCATGGCATAACCGGGTGCCGCTTTGCCACCGAACAATACACAGCGTTGAACAATACCATCAGTATTACCGCGTTTGATACGGTCATAAAGATGAATAATATGTAATACATTAAGCAACTGACGTTTATATTCATGGATACGTTTTACTTGAATATCAAACATTGCATTGGTATTAAAATCAA
>NVVP01000002.1 GCA_002402245.1 Gammaproteobacteria bacterium
ACCAGAAACAGTCCTCAGCATCATGCAACAAACCCTTACCGTCATTACCATGTTAATTGCAGTGATCTTAATTCCTGCATTAATAGTCGGCCTACTAGTKAGYATGTTTCAAGCTGCAACRTCTATTAATGAACAAACRCTGAGTTTTATTCCCAAGCTATTAATTACTATTTCWGTTTTRGTCTTTGCYGGTCCTTGGATGTTRAGYTTRATTACTGGCTATGCACTRCGCCTCTATGAAGATATYCCCTTCCTAATAGGTTAATGATGACATTTAGCTCGGCAGAAATCATGGGCATCTTAGGCAGTTATTTRTGGCCCTTTTTYCGKATTGCCGCCTTRRTYATGGCCGCGCCWATCTTTAGCAGTAAYTTTGTTAATATGCGTAGTCGCCTWCTTATCGCATTAGCSATTAGTATTGTTATMGTWCCSATGATTCCMAACCCTGCWCCTGCYGTKGAYCCATTAAGTGGTGAAGCATTTCTKATCATCATTCACCAAATYCTCATCGGYGCCACCATGGGCTTTATGCTGCAGCTGTTATTCAATGCATTTATCATCGGCGGGCAAATTATTGCCATGCAAATGGGCCTAGGTTTTGCTTCTATGGTCGATCCGCAAAATGGCGTAAATGTCCCCGTTATAAGTCAGTTTTATTTAATCTTTGTTACTTTGCTATTTATTAGTCTTAATGGCCATTTAATCTTATTACAAGTACTTGCTGAAAGCTTCATCACCATTCCAATTATGCCATCAGGCCTGCCCCATACTAGTTTTCGAGATATAGCAGGACAGGCTAGCTGGATGTATGCCTCAGGCGTGCTCGTGGCTTTACCTGCCATTGGATCCTTGATGATGGTTAACCTTGCTTTTGGTATTTTATCTCGAGCGGCACCTCAAATTAGTCCCTTTTCTATCGGTTTCCCACTTACCATCATTTTGGGCTTTGCCATTATGTTTGTAACCTTACCCTCAATGGCTAATCATCTACTTTCAATGTCTGATGATATCCTGCAAGCTATTCGCTTATTGGTGCGTCCTAATGGCTGAGAGTACCGGTCAAGATAAAACCGAACTCCCCACAGGGAAGCGCCTTAATGATGCAAGGGAAAAAGGCCAAGTTCCCCGATCAAAAGAGTTCACCACGGTATTAGTATTAATTGCCAGTGCAATGGCAATGATGTTTGTCGGTGAAAATTTGATTCGAAGTGTTGCTGCCGTGATGGAAAAATCGTTCAAATTTACCCGTAAAGAGATCTTTGATCCCGCTGCATTTGCTAATCATTTCTGGTATTCAATAGAAACCATAGCTTTTGATGTAGGTAGTTTTCTTGTTATAACGGCCTTAGCTGCAGTAATTGCTCCTGCTAGTACCGGTGGTTGGAATTTTGCAAGCAAAGCGGTCGCACCTAAGTTCAGTAAATTATCCCCCTTAAAAGGCCTAAAAAGAATGCTCGGCCCACAGGGCCTAATTGAGCTAGTCAAAGCTTTAGCTAAATTTATTTTAATCGGTACTATTTCAGCACTCATTATCTGGAGTTTACGTGACCGATTATTGACTCTTGGCTCACAAGAAGTGGAAGTCGCCATGGCAAGTTTAGGAGGCTTAGTCCTCTGGGTATTTATAGCCATCTCCAGTAGCTTAATTTTGATTGCATTGATAGACGTCCCTTTTCAAAATTGGAACCATATTCGTCAGCTTAAAATGACCAAACAAGAAGTCAAAGATGAGAGTAAAGATACCAATGGTAACCCGGAAATGAAAGGCCGAATTCGTCGAATGCAGATTGAATTATCCCAGCAGAGGATGATGCAAGATATTCCTCAAGCTGATGTTATTATTACCAATCCAACTCATTATGCAGTTGCACTGCGTTACGATCAATCAGGGTCTGGTGCACCCACAGTGGTCGCCAAAGGTGCTGACCTTATTGCACAACAAATTAGAATGGTCGCTGATGCCAATGAAGTAGCTATTTTATCTGCCCCTCCTCTTACTCGAGCCATTTATTTCAACGCTGAAATTGGCGATGAAATACCAGCTGGTCTATATATTGCAGTAGCTCAAATACTCGCGTTTGTCTTCCAACTACGCCGTTATAACAACCGAGGAGGTAATAAACCTCATCTAAATACGGAGGACTTACCGATACCTGACGATTTGAAACACAATTAGAGATAAAACAGCAATGGAAAACAATAATTTACTGTCTCGCCTAAAAGCATTAGCGAATGGTGGTTTAGCTGCACCCATGGTCATCGTGGCATTATTGGCAATGGTTATGCTGCCATTACCGCCCTTTATACTCGATATGCTATTTACCTTTAATATTGCACTCTCCCTCGTCATTATGTTGGCCAGTATCTATGTACTGAAACCTCTCCACTTTGCTGCCTTCCCCAGTATCCTTCTTATTGCTACCTTATTACGCCTTGCCCTCAATGTTGCTTCAACACGTATTGTTTTATTAGAAGGCCACACAGGTACTGCTGCTGCAGGTCAAGTTATTGAAGCCTTTGGTGAGTTTGTTATTGGCGGTAACTATACGGTTGGTTTTGTGGTCTTTTCCATTTTAGTCATTATCAACTTTGTGGTAGTTACAAAAGGAGCAACACGTATTGCAGAGGTAAGTGCCCGCTTCACCTTAGATTCAATGCCCGGTAAGCAAATGGCCATTGATGCCGATCTTAATGCCGGCCTTATTACTCAAGATGAAGCTCGGGAGCGACGTGAAGAGATCATGCAAGAGGCTGATTTTTATGGTTCTATGGATGGTGCCAGCAAATTTGTTCGAGGCGATGCCATCGCCGGTATTTTAATCTTATTCATCAATATCATCGGTGGTTTCATTATCGGTGTAGCACAACATGATTTAACCTTTGCAGAAGCCGCGCATAACTACACATTACTGACCATTGGTGATGGCCTTGTAGCCCAGCTGCCTTCTCTTTTACTTGCCTCGGCAGCTGGCTTATTAGTTACCCGTTCCACTAAAGAGCAAGACATGGGTAGCCAAATTACCGGGCAGTTACTCGGTAACCCTAAAACTCTGGCTATTACCTCGGGCATTATTGGTGCCATGGGTATCATTCCTGGCATGCCTAATGTGCCCTTTTTATTGTTAGCATTTATTGGTGGCTACACATCATGGGTAATGGATCAACGCCAAAAACTTGCCGAAGCTGCTATCCAGATTCCTCAAGCAGAAACACCGATTCCTAAAGAACAGCGTGAGTTAGGCTGGGATGATATCACGCCTGTTGATCCAATTGGTTTAGAAATTGGTTACCGTATTATTCCCTTGGTAGATAAAAACCAAGGTGGGCAATTAATGAACCGAATCAAAGGAATACGCAAGAAAATATCGCAAGATATTGGTTTCTTAATTCCACCTGTTCATATTCGTGACAACCTAGATYTAGCWCCWACCGCYTAYCAAATWACMYTWTTTGGTGTCACWTTTGGYGARGCYGARRTKCACCCAGATAAAATGATGGCGATCAATCCGGGTCAAGTTTTTGGCGAACTAGACGGTATTAAAGGTAAAGATCCTGCCTTTGGTCTTGACTCTGTTTGGATAGATGTAAGCCAACGAGAACATGCCCAGGCACAAGGTTATACCGTAGTTGATGTCGACACTGTCATTGCCACACATCTTAGTAAAATACTTCAAAATCATGCACATGACTTATTAGGTCGAGAAGAAGTACAACAACTTCTAGATAATTTGGCTAAAACGGCACCCAAATTGATTGAAGGTTTAGTGCCAGATACCTTGCCTTTAGCCACCGTACAACGTGTCTTGCAAAACTTATTAGAAGAAAATCTACCTATTCGTGATATTAGAACCATCACCGAGGCATTATCAGAGCAAGCTGTTCGCAATCCAGATACAGACTCTCTTACCGCTGCAACCCGCATGGCACTTAGCCATTCTATTGTTCAGCATGTCAATGGAATTAAGGCTGACTTGCCAATTATCACTTTAGACCCTGAGCTGGAACAAATATTGCTACAGACCATTCAGGCTACCACTGAAGGTGGCGCTAGCTTAGAACCAGGACTTGCTGAAAATATGCATAAGAATTTACAAGAAGCAACTGAACGACAAGAAATGATAGGAGAATCATCTATTCTCGTTGTTCAAGCAGGTTTACGTACTTGGATTTCACGTTTCATCCGCCATTCAATTCCCAACTTAAATGTACTGTCATACAACGAAATACCTGATAACAAACAAATTAGAATTGTTGCCAATGTGGGCCGCTAGCCCTCGAGATTATTATTATGAAAATTAAACGTTTCCAAGCTGTTGATGTTCGCCAAGCCATTAAAGAAGTACGTGATGTACTCGGGCCTGACGCTGTAATTTTATCTAATAATAGAGTAGACGGTGGTGTTGAGATCATTGCAGCCATCGACTATGACGAAGCTGAATTTAAACGTCATTCACACTCACGCCCAATAGAAGCCAAACCAGAAACTAAAGTAGAAATAAATCCCAGTACTGAAAGCCGAATAATCCAACCCCATGCTCCTGTCAGTTCTGCCCCAGTAGAAAATATGTGGTCACAAGAACCTACTATTGTTCAAATACGTAAAGAAATATCCAGTATTCGCGACATGCTGCAAAACCAATTATCCGATCTAACTTGGAAAGATATGGAACGCACCAGTCCTATTCAAATGGAGTTGGTTCAACGTCAATTAAAAATGGGCATTCATATTGATCTAGCTAAACGTATCGCAGCTCAGTATCAAGGCAGTGATGATATCGAAATAGCATGGCGACAATCACTAGGTATGCTAGCAAGTGAAATTCGCCTTGATGATAATGATATTTTAACTCGTGGCGGCATTTATGCCCTTGTCGGTCCGACTGGAGTAGGTAAAACCACGACTATTGCAAAAATAGCCGCTCGCTGTGCTTTAAAACATGGTGCAAAAAATGTAGCACTCATTACAACCGATTGTTATCGCATTGGCGGACAAGAACAATTACGCACTTATGCCCGCATTTTGGGTGTTCCAGTACGTGTAGCAAAAACACATGAAGAATTAAGTATCGCCTTAAATGATCTTATTGATCGTCGCTTTATTTTAATTGATACCGCGGGTATGAATCAGCGTGATGTGCAATTAGCCGAGAAATTTTCTGTTCTAAAACAACAATCACCAAGGATTAAAAACTATTTAACCCTATCAGCAAACACTCAAGCAAGTGGGCTAAATGATACTATTAATACCTTCTCTAATCTTGAATTAAGTGGCTGTATTTTGACCAAGACAGATGAAACAAGTAGTTTAGGTGGTGCAATATCAGCATTAATTAGACATAATCTACCTTTAACGTATATTTGTAATGGCCAACAAGTGCCAGAGGACTTTAGTCTTGCTCGCCCAAATAGCCTACTTCAACAGGCTAGTGACTTGATGAGCGAAGCAGAACTAGATTCATACACAGTTTCCACTTATGGAGGGGTTGCCGCTTATGGCTGATCACCCTAATGACCAAGCAAAGGGTCTTAGAAAAATAACAAATCCACCACGTCCCGTTAAGGTTATTGCCGTTGCAAGCGGTAAAGGCGGCGTAGGAAAGACGAACATCACGGTTAATATCGGTACTGCTTTAGCAGCACAAGGTAAAGAAGTATTATTACTTGATGCTGACTTGGGCCTGGCTAATATTGATGTCATGCTCGGTCTCCATCCCCAATACAATCTATTACATGTATTAGATGGTTCGAAAACACTGGCTGAAATTATTGTTGAAGGTCCGCATGGCTTAAAAATTATTCCGGCGGCCTCTGGCGTACAAAAAATGGCTGAATTAAGTCCCGCAGAACATGCAGGCATGATCCAAGCCTTTAGCGAAATGGATCAGCACATTGATGTATTATTGATCGATAGTGCGGCAGGTATTGCCGATAGTGTGGTCAGTTTTACCCGTGCAGCACAAGAAGTAATCGTTGTAGTGTGTGATGAACCAGCCTCAATCACCGATGCTTACGCCTTCATTAAATTATTAAGTCGTGAACATAATGTTACTCGCTTCCACATCATCGCTAACATGACCCGCAGCGTGCAAGAAGGTCGCGAATTATTTGATAAAATATCTCTTGTCTGCGAACGTTTTCTTAACGTATCCCTTGATTTCATGGGCATTGTACCGTTTGATGAAGACCTTCGCCGTGCAGTCAAAAAACAACGCGCCGTGGTTGAGTTTTTACCTCGAAGTAAATCTTCGACCGCCTTTATGCATTTAGCTAAAAAAATAGAGTTTTGGCCGATACAGAAACAACCAAAAGGTCATATGGAGTTTTTTATTGAACGTCTTATCCAAGCTAGCTTGGATGTAGCCTGAGAATGAGTGGTGTAGCTATGTATCATCAAAAAAATACATCAGCCTCAATGACTTCGCTAGTAAAAAAACATGCCACTCTAGTCAAACGTATTGCCTATCATATGATTGCGCGTCTACCTCATACCGTAGATGTAGATGATCTTATTCAAGCTGGAATGATTGGGCTTCTTGATGCAGCTAATAATTACAATGCCAGCCAAGGCGCCAGCTTTGAGACCTATGCAGGTATCCGCATTCGTGGTTCAATGTTAGATGAGATTCGACGTAATGACTGGGCCCCCCGCTCCGTTCATAAAAAAGCCCGTGACATTGCTGAAGTAATTCGAGATATCGAACAAAAAACAGGCCGTCATGCCCGTGATGATGAAGTTGCAAAAAATCTTGGCATGACTCTTGAAGGTTATCACCAGCAACTGCATGATTCTGCCGGTTATCAAGTATTTAGTCTTGCCGAGTTTTCTGATAGTGATGAAGTTAATGCCCGACCTATTACTATGGCATTATCAGAACCAGTTGACTCGATTCAATCTGATGATTTCCATAAATCGTTAACGGAAGCCATCAAAACGTTACCTGAACGGGAGCGGTTATTAATGAATTTGTACTATAATGATGAACTAAATTTAAAAGAAATTGGAGAAGTCTTAGGCGTAAGTGAGTCTCGTGTAAGTCAAATACACAGTCAAACGATAATCCGGCTTCGTTCAAAACTAAGCAATTGGTTGAACTAGAAAAAGATAGAGGTGTACCTTGGATAAAAATATGAAAATTCTCGTTGTAGATGATTTCTCTACTATGCGACGGATTATAAAAAACTTACTGCGCGATTTAGGCTTTAATAATACGGTTGAAGCAGATGATGGATTAACTGCATTACCTATCCTGCAAGCCGGGGGCATCGATTTTTTGGTCACTGACTGGAATATGCCTGGTATGCAAGGCATCGACCTTTTAAAAGCAGTTCGAGCTGATGAAAAGTTGGCTAAACTACCTGTTTTAATGGTTACAGCAGAAACTAAACGCGAGCAAATCATGACAGCAGCCCAAGCAGGCGTGAGTGGTTATGTGGTAAAACCATTTACAGCAGCGACATTAAAAGAGAAGATAGATAAAATCTTTGAACGTATTGACGCACAATAAATAATAATAGGGCGAATCATGGAAGCTACTGATAAAGCATTACAACTCGATGCCGCGCGAGCACTGGTCTCAGCATTAGAATCTGATGACATTGAAGAAACGCAGCAACAACTCATGATTCTCACCAGTGGCCACGAAAGTGAACTGTTTAATGAAGTAGGGAAATTAACCCGTGAGCTTCATGATTCTATGGCCAACTTTCAACTTGATTCACGTTTAGTTGATTTGACTAATAATGATATGCCCAATACGCGTGATCGATTGAACTATGTCATTAGCACAACAGAAGAAGCGGCAACTAAAACGCTTGGTTTCATCGAAGATACCCTTCCACTCACTTCAGAGCTCAAACAATCAGCCGATGATATCGAACAAAGTTGGCATCGTTTTCGCATGAAAGAAATGAATGCAGATGAATTTCGAGCTCTAAGTAAGGAAATTGAAACTTATTTGCCACTTGTAAAAGCACACTCTGACCAAATTCACGCTAATTTATCAGATATGATGCTGGCTCAGGGGTTTCAAGATCTAACTGGACAAGTTATTCAACAAGTAATTAGTTTAGTTGAAGAAGTAGAAACGAATTTAGTAGAACTGGTAAAAATTGCCGGTAATCGTAATGAAGACAGGCAAACAAATAATAACGTAGTTGACCCTATTAAAGCTGAAGGTCCTCAGATTAATGCGGAAAACAACGATAATGTGCTTAATAATCAAGATGAGGTTGATGATTTGTTATCAAGTCTAGGCTTCTAGAAGGATAGAAATGATGACATTAGATACGGAAGATGAAATCCTACAAGATTTTTTAGTCGAAGCAGAAGAAATACTAGAGGGTCTCAATGAAGAGCTTGTTGAGCTAGAAAATCAGCCGAATGATAGTGAATTACTGAATTCTATATTCCGAGGATTTCATACCATTAAAGGCGGCGCTGGCTTCCTAAGTCTTGATGCAATGGTCGCACTTTGTCATAAATGTGAAGATCTTTTCAACATACTTCGTCAGGGTGAACGCGTTGTTGATGCAAATATGATGGACACCTTTCTTAAGGTTCTTGATATCCTCAACACCATGTTTGCTGAGACTAAGTCAGGTCAATTTCCTACTAGTGCAGACCCCGAAGTTCTGAATCAACTGTCCCATTATCTAAATTCTGATGTAGTCGCTGAGCCAGAACCCGTTATAGAAACACCTGCCGCTGCAAGTAGTGCAGAAGGCGACGATATTACCGATGAAGAATTCGAAAGTTTACTTGATCAACTACACGGTGAAGGTTCACCAGGTGATAATGCGTCTAAACCTCCTCCCGCAGCGCCCGCAGGTGGTGATGATATTACTGAGGAAGAATTCGACGCCTTTCTTGATGAACTAGATCAAAGTAAAAAAGAAGAGGCTAAAGCAACACCCGTATCAGCTACTCCTCCACCAGCCGTTGAAAAACCAGCCGCTAAGATCGCAGCAACAGCTTCTGCTAAACAGAATAAACCCGCGGAGGCAAAAGCTGCCGCATCACCTAAACCAGCGGAAACAACTGTCCGTGTTGATACGCAACGCTTAGATGACATCATGAATATGGTGGGTGAACTTGTGCTGGTACGTAATAGAATTAGTACATTAGAAAGTGCACTTCACGATGAAGAGATGGCCAAAGCAGTGAGTAATCTCGCGGTGGTCACAGGTGATTTACAAATGGCCGTGATGAAGACACGGATGCAACCGATTAAAAAGGTATTTGGCCGTTTCCCTCGTGTTGTACGTGATTTAGCGCGTACTTTAGAGAAAGATATTAATCTTGAACTTCGTGGTGAAAATACCGATTTAGATAAAAATCTAGTTGAAGCATTAGCTGACCCACTGGTGCATTTAGTCAGAAACTCTGTTGATCATGGTATTGAAATGCCTGACGTGCGCGAAGCCGCAGGAAAATCTCGCCAGGGTCTGGTGGTATTATCGGCAGCGCAAGAAGGCGATCATATCTTGCTTATGATCTCTGATGATGGCGCTGGAATGGATGCCAATGTACTGCGAAGAAAAGCCGTAGAAAAAGGCATGATTGATGAAGATGCCGCCTCTAGACTGACTGATTCAGAAAGTTACGCACTCATTTTTGCACCAGGCTTTTCTATGAAGGCTGAAATTTCAGATATTTCAGGTCGTGGCGTGGGAATGGATGTAGTTAAAACAAGTATATCCAAACTCAATGGTGTCATCGAAATTGTTTCAGAGCTTGGCGTCGGAACCACATTAACAATAAAAGTCCCGCTTACTTTAGCCATTATGCCTACATTAATGGTCATGCTCGGTGAACAAATATTTGCCTTCCCACTCGTCAGTGTTAATGAGATTTTCCACTTAGACTTAACTAAAACGAATGTAGTGGATGGCCAGCAGACTATTATTGTGCGCAATAAAACACTGCCGCTATTTTATTTAAGAAAGTGGTTAACAGAAAGCTTTAGTAATCTTGAGCCATCAGATGGCGAACCTACTATTGAACATGTAGTAATTGTTAATGTAGGTACGCAACGTGTCGGCTTTGTTGTAGACAAGTTAATAGGCCAAGAAGAAGTAGTCATCAAACCACTAGGCGCACTACTTCATGGAACTAAAGGTCTTGCGGGTGCAACTATCACTGGTGATGGTAGCATTGCATTAATTCTCGATTTTCCTGAATTAATGGCCCACTACAGTCACAGAGGATATTAAGCAAAGAGAAAATACGTTTCATCTATTATGTCGCGTGTTAGACACGATAAGCTATTCTCTCAATGATATAGTCATGGTAATTGTACTATCTAAATTAATAGATGAAATTCACTCTATTATCACGCTAGATAACCTGTTTTTGGGGCAAACGTAATATGGATGTGCTCAGTTTTCTAGGCCTCATTCTTGGATTTGGCGCCATTCTTGGCGGCCAATACCTAGAAGGTGGCCATCTTAGTTCAATAATGAATTCTGTTGCGCTATTTATCGTTTTAGGCGGTACATTAGGCGCTGCTATGCTACAAACCCCTTTAGACACCTTTATTCGCTCGCTAAAGATGCTCAAGTGGGTATTTTTCCCACCAAAACAATCACCAGAAGAATTGCTTGATAAAATTTTAGAATGGAATCAGATAGCCCGACGAGAAGGTTTATTCAAATTAGAAGCCTCCGCATCTACTGAAGATGATATTTTCATTCAAAAAGGCTTACAACTTATTTCTGATGGTGCCACGCCTGAAATGATTCGAGAAATTTTAGAAAATGATCTTGATCTACAAGAAGAAAGAGATATTCAAGCCTCTAAAGTATATGAAGCGATGGGTGGCTACTCACCCACTATTGGTATTATTGGTGCCGTATTAGGCTTAATTCACGTGATGGGGAATTTAGCTGATCCATCAACACTCGGTGCGGGTATAGCCGTTGCCTTTATCGCCACAATCTATGGTGTCGCCTTTGCTAACTTAGTATTTTTACCTATTGGTAATAAACTTAAAGCCATTATCCACCGTCAAAGCTTATTATATTCTATGTTAATAGAAGGCATGATAAATGTCGCTGACGGTGAAAACCCGCGTATCATCGAAAGCCGATTACAAGCCTACTTAGGTTAATGACCTATGGCACGCAGAAAAAGAGTTGAAGAACATATAAACCATGACCGCTGGCTCATTTCTTATGCTGATTTCATCACCCTATTATTCGCTTTTTTTGTGGTAATGTACTCTATTTCATCAGTGAATGAAGGCAAGTATCGCGTATTATCCGATACCCTAGAATCTGTCTTTTCTAACCCTAAAAAAAGTCTTGATCCCATTCAAATTGGTGAAATAAGTCGCAGCCCTAATAATGATGATGAGGATACCCTTACCCCATCACAGGGTGAAGCGATTTACATAATCCCTCCTCCGACGGCTACGGTTGAAGTCGAGGTTTATACTCCACCCAAGGTAGATCAAGAAACCATTGATACCATTAACAATATATCAAAACAACTCAATGATACATTTGAACAAATGATCAGTGACGGCGATGTATCAATAAAACAAGGTGAAGATTGGCTCGAGTTAGAAATGAAATCTAATGTACTTTTTTATAGTGGTGAGGCTCGGCTAGGAAAAGAAGCGGTGCCCATTATCGGTAAAGTAGCCAAAATTTTATCTAATTCCGGCAACCCCATCCAAGTTGAAGGCTTTACTGATAATAACCCGATCAATACACCTCGCTTCCCCTCTAATTGGGAATTATCAGCTGCAAGGGCTGCCAGCGTAGTCCATTTATTAGAACGATACGGACTTACCCCTAACCGCATGTCAGCAATTGGTTACGGTGAATTCCAACCTATTGCTGACAATAGTACAATAGAGGGCCAACAACAAAATCGACGTGTGGTATTAGTCGTATTAGGTAATAAACACAGTCGCCGATCTTTAGACCGTTCAGCTCAAACCTCAACTATTTCAACCCAAAACCAACAGGATACTCGCTTGCAAACAGTCCCTTCAACGTCTATTACACCTAGTCCAACAGAGTCACAAGTGAGAACAACGCCATGACCATTTTTGCGGTTGCCAATCAAAAAGGCGGCGTTGGAAAAACAACCACCGTTGTCAGCCTAGCCAGTTTATTTGCTAAACAAGGTCAAGCTACCCTTATCTTAGATATGGATCCTCACGGTTCACTTACAACCTACTTTGGCCATGATCCTGATACTATAGAAAATAGTATTTATACCTTATTTCAGAAAATGGACAGTAGTCCTAATAGTGCTATTTTCAATGCATTGATAAAAACCGACTGTGAAAATGTCTATTTATTACCCGCCTCAACYGCWATGGCRACACTYGATCGYCAATTGGGTACACAAGGTGGAAAAGGCTTAGTAATTAAAAAAACACTMGCCATTTTAAAAGACCGTTTCCCCACTATCTTGATTGATTGCCCCCCCATGTTAGGCGTGTTAATGGTCAATGCTTTAGCRGCATGTGATCAATTATTAATTCCGGTTCAAACTGAATTTCTAGCACTGAAAGGTTTAGAAAGAATGTTACAYACCTTGAGTATGATCAACCATACTCGTAAACGTGGTTTGCCTTACCTAATCCYGCCCACTATGTTTGATAAACGAACCAATGCATCAACTGAAAGCCTACAAATGTTACACGATAAATATAGTGAAGGCGTCTGGGATAATGTGATTCCTGTTGATACCCATTTCCGTGATGCAAGTAAAGCTGGCATACCTTTACCGACAATGGATCCTAAATCTCGCGGTTCGTTGGCTTATGAAGCCTTGATGCACCATTTAGATCATCCTCACAATGACTTGAGTAAACTTCCCCATGTCTAAATCGACTCAAATTGACGATCCTCAGCAAGCATTATCTAGCTATTTTGAAGAGATGTTACTGGGTGAAAATAACAGTAATGAACAATCGACAAACACTTTAACGCTCGGTCAGTTGACAGAAAAAGAACGCTTAAATAATGATGACTGGCAAAAATATCCCTTTCAAGCATTATTAGTCAATGTTCAAGGTTTACAACTTGCCATTCCATCAGAACATATTAATGGTATTTTGACTTGGCCTGCTGATATAAAAGAGAAAAAAGACAATCTTGAAGGCTGGAATATGGGGAGCTATGGCTCGCCTCACCCCAATATTAACATCATAAATACAAGTAAAATAATTTTACCCGTACAGTACCAAGATCCTAGTAGGGTACCCGAATTTGTTATCGTATTAGCTAATAGCCAATGGGGATTAGCCTGTCATCAAATAAATAAAACCGTACAACTCACTCCTGATAGCATAAAATGGCGGCAAGATACTCAATCTCGGCTTTGGTTAGCCGGGACACTTCTTGAAAAGAAGTATAGTATCCTCAGTATTAATGGATTAATAAAGCAAATTGAATCCTGAAAGATGGCATGAACACTGCTTGTTATTTATATAGAAATAATCACTAGTTGGTGCTCGATTAGCCAACAATATTTATTAATATAATCTACTACGTAGATCTTAAAGGTTAACAAGATGAGTCAGACTGATAAAAAAACAGATGATCCTATCCTACAATGGGTGTCATGTAAGTTAGATGGCGAAACTTATGGTATCAATGTAATGCAAGTACAAGAAGTACTGCGTATTACCGACATTGCTCCTGTACCAGGTTCTCCTAGTTACGTACTAGGCATCATAAATTTACGCGGTAATGTTGTCACCGTTGTCGACACCCGCCAACGCTTTGGTATCGCATCAAAAGAAAACAATGACTTATCTCGAATTATCATTGTTGAAGTCAATAATAATGTTCTGGGTATGCTAGTAGATAGCGTGGCTGAAGTTGTTTACCTTCATCAATCAGAGATAGATTCAGTACCGACAGTAAGCAGTGATGAAAGCACTCGCTTTATTCAAGGAGTATCAAGCACTAATGGAAAATTATTAATTCTAATTGATATTGATAAATTCTTAGCGGACTCTGAAAAAAATAGTCTCGACTTTTAGGACATGAAGTGGTGACTGAAAATATCCCGCCTATTTCACCCGCCACTGCCCCGCCATTAGTAGACCATAAGCCTGCTGATGAAAAACGAAAAAAGAATACTAAACAAGAGAAACAGCATCAACCACAAGACCAAAGTAAGAATGACGATGAGTCTAAAGATGGATTATTTGATGAATATGTTTAAACAGGAGTCAAAAAAATGACCTCACTTATTATCGTAGCAAGCATTGCATTAATGGCTGTGCTAATTATTGCCACTACTAGCTATCGTTTATTTAAGCTAAACCAGCAACAATCTACCGAGGTCACTCGCTTACAAAGTCAATTATCGGCATTATGTGCCGCTGCTGTTGGTACCGATAACCGTATTGTAAAATTTGAGCAAGCACTTAATCAATTAAAAGAACACCAAAACACCTTTGATTTAGGCCAGCCGGAAAAACAAAGTTACGATCATGCTATCCGCCTTGCTCGTAAAGGTGCTGGTATAGAACAACTCATCGATAACTGTAACTTAACAGACGAAGAAGCTCACCTAATTACCCGATTACATGGCAGCGAAGACTCTGGTTCTCAAGGTTTACACTGATTATTCAGCTAAGTCGTCCTGTTTAACCATGGGTACTTTACCCGAAATAAAATAAGTATAAGCAATCACCTCTGCAATTACTCGGTAAAGCAAAGGGGGGATCTCTTCACCCAGCTCTAATTCACTCAATAATGCAGCTAACATGGTATCTTCTCGTAAGGGAACTCCATGTTCTCGGGCAATACGAATAATCTCTTCAGCCAACTCACCCTCTCCCGATGCCGTAACCACCGGTGCATTTTCACCATCATATTGTAGTGCAATTGCTCGCAAAGGCACTTGTTCACTCATACTGATATATTCACTAATGATGAGTCTAACTTTTTCTGTGCTTGTGTTTGTGCAAAACTGGCCTTATCAATCTTGCCACATAAGCAACGACTATCGCTTACCGTCACACCAAGTTTTTGCATAGACAGTTCTAATTCAGCTAAATATTCAGCTAATAATTCAGCACTTTCTTGTCTTTCTGCTCGAATAATAATCTTCACGTCTTCTTTATACAAGGTCAGAGAAGCCTGAACCGGTCCTAGGTTTTGTGTATCAAGCCTCAAACTAATATTCCATGTATCTTCATTTTCATCACTATTATCTCGCTGTTTTTCCTGTTCAAGCTGAAGCTGGGCCCACTCTATATTTTGCTTATCCTTAATCGGTATTTCAAATAACCAATTATTGGTAGGTTGGCTGCTTTCAGGGTCTTTCAGCATCATTAACTGATTTAGCTGAACTTTATTATGAGCCCCCTCCACCTCTTTAAATAATTGCATCAATTGCGCCATATTCAAATTTGCTTGCTGCTGCGACGCAACACTATTATTGGGAGGTACAAATGTGAATGGTTTAACAATCTGCTTTGCTAGTGTAGAAGCTTGCTCAGCTGTAGCAATGGTTGATAATAAGCTGGGTAATAATGTTGCTGATATTGTTGGCCTAGCGGAAAGTAATATATTAAGCAATTGTGCTGGGCGTTTACCACTCTCAGCCAAAGCTGATTGCACCAGTGAAGGTAATTTATTTAAGTCTGCTGATGAAGATGTTTCTTTCACCGTAGCCATGGCCAATTCGACTGCAGCCATCACCTTAATCACATTTGCTTTGAAATCTTGATTGTGACTTGTAGGTTGCTTTAATAAACGATTTTCCATTTGTAGACCTGAAGAAGCAACGGCTTGTTTTAAACGGTTGTCTTGAGTAACCTGGCCACTATCAATCGTATGCTTGGTCAATTGCTGAATGGCACTGTGGAGGGGTTCAGGTAATGTCGCTTTAGTAATGGATGCTAAACGAGGACTAGTCAACTGTTGCGATAATAATTCCGTTATTTTATTAACGATTAATTGCTCTCTAGACAATAATAGCGGCGGTAAAAGCTGAACTGTAAGCGGTTTTACACTGATAATATTCATCTGCAATTTATCGCCAATACGCTGTATCTGATTCTGGTTTAATTTGCTAATATCGACTTCAAATTGTTGTAATACGCTTGTGGTTGATTTAACCGTGTTATTTTCAGGCAACGCACGTACTAACACTTTGTTCTCAGCCAGTAGTTTTATCACTTCAACCGCCACTTGCTGACCTGCTTTTAAAGCTTCAGTTGCCTGAGCAGATACCTTATTTATTACCGCAGCTTCTTTTGCAGAAGTCACTAATTTTAGTGCAGGCTTACCCTCTTTTTCTACCAATTCCAAAGCTACTTTTTGGCCTTCTTTCAGCGCAACAGGACTCACTAATGTCAGCGTTGTATCACCCACCTTCAATACTACTACTTCTGCTGCTGCCACGGCTTTATCAATCACAATCTCCAGCCGCTGGCCAATCACCATACCTGCAACGATTTGCTGAGGAACATGCTGAATTAATCCTGCAGAAGTTGATAGGGGTTGTTGAACATGCACAATAACATCAGTCCATTTTTAGTTAACACAATGCTAGTATAACAAGCTGACAAGCTAAGCCATTAAAATTGATGAAGAATAAATCCACATTATGGTACACCCGACAAAATGGCATTATTAATGGCCCATTTTCACCGTCGGTGATAAAAGACTATATTTCACTCAATAGGCTTAAAGTAAACCACGATGAGATCAGCAGTGATCAACTGAACTGGCACTTAATTAAACAACAAGCTGATGAAAGTATTAACTTACATCAGCTTGATGAACGCAATGGTTTTGATCGCCGTCACCCAAATAAATCAATTGTAAGGCAGAGTAAATCACCTCGCCAAGATCGGCGAGCGGGCGAGGAAGATACATCCATTTTGCGTCGTCAATTTCGTACATTGCTAATGAATAAGTTCAGGAATAAACAAGCAGATAAACGCCCACTGCTTATTTTATTTCTGGCAAGCTGTTGCCTACTTGCCATCATTATCACTTATTCAACGCCCTTTCCTAGCACATCCATTAACTGTGATGCACCGGCCCACGAAAAGGTTAACTGGAGTAATTGCTTTAAACCTAAGCTCAACCTACCTTATACTAATTTCCAGCATGCCTTATTACGTAGTAGTCAAATGCAAGCCGCTAATTTTGAAGGTTCAAACTTTAACCACGCCGATCTTGCCTACAGTAACCTTAAGTTTTCCAATTTAAGTTATAGCCAATTAAATAATAGTTCATTGATCGGCGCCAACTTAAAAAGCAGCAATTTAAGTTATGCCAACCTCACTAATGCAGATCTCTCTTATGCTAATTTAACTGATGTTAATTTAACTACTAGCAACCTTAAAAACACCCGGTTTGATCATGCTATTTGGACTGATGGTAAACAGTGTTTAGCTAATTCGATAGGGCAATGTATAACCCTCAAAATCCCAGATTAATGTAACCGTTGGGGTACCGATAAGCTAAAGGCAGGAATATCCACATCAAAATGCTCGCCTTTATCATCAATCATCGTATAGTGGCCTTGCATCATGCCTACAGGTGTATCAAGCATCGCCGCACTGCTATAAGAAAAGGCTTGTTCTGGTGCTAAATAAGGGTATTGCCCTATCACCCCATCGCCCTGAACAATTTGCTCCTTACCCGTTTCTCCCGTTATCGTCCAATGGCGAGAAAGTAAACGTGCAGCACTTTCCCCTTCATTTTTAATAGTGATGGTGTAGGAAAATAAATAACGCTTTTTCTCAGGTTGAGATTCTTTCTCTAAGAACTGCGTTTCAACTTCTATAATAATATTGTTCAGTTTATCTATACTCATATCTATATCTAAATGGCCTGTTGGGCTAATGTTCTTGCACCTATCAAACCTACTTTGGGCTGTAATATCAAATATACAGGCATCTTTTCTACCAAATGTTTCATTTTTCCTTTAGCAATAAAAGAATCAATAAACCCCGGTTTTTTAAATTGTTCTACATTCTTCGCTGCAATACCACCCGCCAAATATAAGCCAGCCCTAGGCAACACATTTAATGCTAAATTACCTGCCTGAGCACCATAAATTTGAATAAACAAGGCTAATGCTTCGCTCGACAAAGGATCATTATGTTGCTGTGCAAATAAACTAATCGCAGCAGCCGGATCTGAATCAATCATTATCTGGCGTAATTCAACCGGCTCATCATATTGCCTATAAGCACGTAAAAACTCATAAATAATGACTAAACCTGAACCAGACAACAATTGTTCATAAGAAGCATGGCTAAAACGTTCCAGCAAATGCTCTAATAATAAAATCTGCACACTGTTTGTCGGTGCAAAATTTACATGGCCACCTTCTGTTGCGACTACTCTCCATGCATTATCTTCTGGTAATAATAGCGCTTGACCCAATCCTGTACCCGCCCCTATTACTGCTTTGGGTGAAAACTCAAGCTTATCACCTTGTTGCAGCGTCACCAACTCACTATCATCAAGGCTCGGAATACCATGAGCGACTGCTTCAAAATCATTGCATAAAATAATCTTATTAATAGCAAAGCGCTCAAGCAATACTTCTGCATCAAGTTGCCAAGGTAAATTTGTTACCGAGGCCGTTTGACCTTCTACTGGGCCAGCAACTGCAAAACAGGCTATATCAACAGTTCTATTGTGCAATTCTTTTTGGTTAAACAAGTCTTCTAAGATTAAATCAAAACTCGCATAGGCTTGGCTATCAAATTCATATTCACAAATCAGCTCACCAGACGCATGCGTTAACTCTAGTAATGTCTTAGTTCCACCAATATCAGCTGCAAGAATAACCGCCATGGTTTATTGTCCTGCGGCAGCCTTATCCATGAACCAGTAATACTCACCTTGAGGCGCTAAGCGTTGAATAGGTAAGTCTTGAACTGCCCCGGTTAAAATATCATTAACGATAGCAGCCTTTGCTTCACCGGCAATGAAAATGATAACTTGGTGCGCAGCATTAATCGTAGGATACGTCATGGTCACACGCCATGAATCAAACTTCTCAACATATAAGCTTGTGGTTAATGTTTCAGTCACATCTAATGCCGGCGTATCAGGAAATAATGAAGCAATATGACCATCAGGGCCTAAACCTAGTAAAACGAGATCTAATGGCTGGCCTTTTAAAAAGTCTTTCATAGTTCGACAATAACGAATCGCCACTTCGGGAGCAACACCTTCTTCTGTCGGCATACGGTGGACATTTTCTTGAGGAATAGGCAAGTGATCAATCATTGCTTCACGCGCCATTTTAAAGTTACTGTCACTATGTGTTGGTAATACACAGCGCTCATCACCAAAAAACAAATGAACGCGAGCCCAATCAACTTGTTCAGTATAAGGAGACGTAGCCAATTTCTGGTATAAACCTTTAGGTGTCGAGCCACCAGCCAATGCAACATGAAACACGCCGCGCTTAGCAATAGCAGCACGTGCCGTTGCTACAAATTGCTCGGTTGCCGCTACAATTAGACTTTCAGCATCTACCGATATCTTCTGTTCAGCTTTCATACTTATACCCACCGTCTTGGTTCAAAATAACAAAATCTAAGAATGATAATGGCACAGTACCAAAAAGCCTAATCATATTTCACAAATTTTAAATAGTTAAGCCATTATATCTTATTCAATTAGCTCAAACCATGTCCTATAATCGCCCAAAAATAAGTCTCCGTTTGAAGCTATTATTAATAACTATTACACTATTGAATAATGTTAATCCGCTTATGTAATTAATAATTTGAGAAACAGCCTATTGAAACACTTCATCCTAATTTTATTACTGTTGTGTACGACTAATTCTCAAGCTATCTATTGGCAGGATGTAAGTCGAATAAATTCTATCAATATTAGTCAGGTGTTCAAGGTTCAATCTGAGTCCGATGCTATTGAGGCAATAAACTATGCTAAACAGCAAGGTAAGAAAGTCGTTATTGCCGGTACGAAACATAGTCAGGGTGGCCACATACTTTTTCCTGATGCAGTGCTTCTTAATATGAAGAGCTTCAATAAAGTAATTGACCTAAACCTTAAGCAAAAACGAATTAAAGTGCAAAGTGGAATAAGCTGGGCTGAAATTCAACAAGTCATTAACCCGCATCGATTATCCGTTGCTGTGATGCAATCTTCTAATATCTTTTCTATCGGCGGGTCATTAAGTGCCAATATTCATGGCCGAGATCCCCGCTATGGTCCATTAATTGAAACAGTCATTAGCCTCAAAGTGCTATTAGCTTCTGGCGATATTTTAATTGTTAGCCGACAATCACATGCGGATATCTTTCATTCGGTAATGGGTGGTTTTGGAGTAATTGCAGTCATTCTCGAAGCTGAATTACAACTTATTGATGACACCATGTTAGCTAAATCAACAACACAAGTAGATTATGATGCGTACATCGCTAATTTAAAAGAAAATACTAGCGACCTTGAACTGCATTACGGACGCTGCTCTTTTGTAAAAGGAAAAGACTTTTTACAAGAATGCTACAGTGTTGATTACCGTCAAACCGATAGTGATCCTGCTAACTTTTCTTTAGTTGACGAACAAAATATTGAAAGAAATGCATTCTTTTTCAACCTATCCAGACATAGTGATTTTGGCAAAATATTAAGGTGGCACTTTCAAAGAGCATGGCTTGATATTCCAGAGACAACACAAATAGTTTCTCGAAATAATGCCATGCGACCTCCTATCAAATTCTTGGATTTCAAAAACCCTAAAGAGACCGATATTTTACAAGAGTACTTCATACCCCTTGATCAGTTTGCTAGTTATATGGCATCGCTAAAAATGATTTTAACCAAACAAGATGTCAACCTGCTTAGCCTTACCCTACGCTATGTTAAGCATAATTCAGACAGTCTACTCGCTTACTCCAAGCAAGATTCAATCGCCATCGTGCTGTATATCAATATAAACCTTGAACCAGCAGCAATTAAACACGCAAAAGAGTGGACCATAAAACTAGTTGATAGCGCCATTGAGCATCAGGGTAGTTACTATCTTGTTTATCAGCGTTTCCCCACATTAGAGCAATTTCAAACGACATATCCTCGTTGGCAAGAATTTACCCAGATCAAAAAACGCCACGATCCTGATATGCTATTTAATAATTTATTTTATCAAACATACCTTCATTAGCCTGCCAGTAGTGAATGTGTCTTTGCATGAGGCCATACATGACAATTAACTCTAAAGGTACATTTATTTATACCTTTCTCACCTCAGGTATTGTCTACCTATTAGCTTACTTACTGACAACATCACACTATTCAGATCAAGCTGCGGCTGCCTCACTTTCCGTAGGTTTTTGTGTTTATTTAATTATCCGTAAGATCTACAAACAAGAGCAAGGCTTAGATACATTACTCGCAAAGGCCTACCGACTTATTATTTGGCTTGTACCCATCTTATTAATTACAGCACAGTTAATTTTATTTTTTGTTAACCCTGGAGATGAACCACAATTTACAGCGTTTTATACCGCCGATGATTTATTATGGTCAGGCCCGTTAGTAATAGCACTCTGGCCTATTCTTAATATGTTTGTATTGCTGGAAAATATCTTCACCTTCTTATGGATGCTAGTCTATTACCTCGGAACACCGGTATTTATTGTGCTCATTATCTTGGCTTTGCTCGCACTAGTGACTGTATTTAAAAAACTAATCCGCTTAAAAGCAGAATCGGTCATCCAATTTTCACTGACTTTAGCGTCTAGTTACGTATTAACTCCCATCATTGCTTACACCTTCTGTATTTACCTTTGGTATTAATCACTTATTTTTTAATAGAGGCCAAACTCAGCCCTCACTTTGTTTATTTTAGCTTGTTCAGTCTTTCTATATTTCACTTCATAAATTGAAATTAGACCGTCACAAAGTATCTTAGAACGCGAAAATAGGCTCTAAACAAATTAATCCAAGCATTAAACAATGCTAATACGTTATACTTTTACCAAACAACCGTTTGGATAAGTCATGCCTACCATTAAAACTAATAGAGATATCATCATTAAAGAAAGCATTCATTTATTCAAAGTGCATGGTTACTACAGCACCACTATGGCCACTATTGGCGAGGCCTGTGGATTAATTAAAGGAAGTATCTATCATCATTTCAAAAGCAAAGAAGAATTAGCTTTAGAGTGTCTGAAATATATTCATCACTACTTTAATAAAGAGATTTTTTCTATCGCAGATCAAAACCAATTATCTGCTAAAGAAAAATTAATCCTGTTCACTCAAAAAGTTGAAGTCTATTTCCTCGATAGTGAAGGCGGCTGTCTATTAGGTAATTTTGCCTTAGAAATATCGAATAATATTCCAGCATTGAAAAGTGAAATTATTGATTACTTCAAACATTGGCAACAAGCACTGTATGACATATTGGAACCTGAGTTAGGTCATAAAGTGGCAACAGAGCAAGCAATCAAAGCCGTCTCTGCTACCCAAGGCAGCATCATGCTGATGCGTTTATATGATGAGTCAGAAGCCTTTACTGTGCAGAATAAACAGATAGTTAACTTACTACCGTAGCCGAATTAAAAGGATCCAGAGCATGTCATATTTTAAAAAATTTAAAGGCTTATCTGCAGCCGTACCTCCCGCGCCATCATTACGACAAGTAGGCTTTATTTGGTTGGGTGCTTTTTTGGCCGCTACTGTTCTAGCCTATTTAGCGTTTATCAGCAAACAGCCTCTCATTTTAGGATCCTTTGGTGCTTCAATCTTTATTTTATTTATTCTGCCTGATTCACCTTTTGCCCAACCTCGTAATGTCATTGGGGGCCATATTGTATCCAGCTTAGTCGGTCTAACATTTCTACACTTTGTAGGCCCAGATTGGTGGAGCATGGCATTAGCACTCGCAACCGCACTTTCTTTGATGCAACTTCTCAAAGTACCTCACCCTCCAGCAGGCTCTAATCCATTCATCGTATTCTTAGCAGCTGCAAATTGGGAGTTTCTATTAATGCCCACCTTGGTCGGTGCCATTTTATTGGTCATTGTCGCCTTGTTTTATAACAATATCCCCAAGGATAAAACCTACCCTAAATATTGGTGGTGATTACCTTTAATCGTAGCTTAAGCCTAGGTTATAAATAAGATATTGATAGTACACATAATATAATTTTATTTGCTCTAGTATTGACCGGTATAAAAAGTTAATTTTAAACTAGACATTATTTGTTTTTTGTTAGAAACAACCAATGATATTTAAGGAAATTAAATTGAATAAGAACCACATTATTATTGCATCTTTATTTATGCTGTCACTATCAACTGCTGCTACAGCGGCACCTACTGCTTCAGCTAATGACATGCAAGGCTGCCAGGCCTATATTAGCTTTATAAATGACAAGGTAGACTCCACATCCAAAAAGTACCCTACAGATGAGCTTGCCAAAATAAAAAGCGGCTTAAATATTTACAATAATTATATTCAGACTGAAGTAATCACCCCTACTTTAAATAAACTTTCTTCTAATAATGCAGAGAAAGTCGCTGAATACCAACAACAGATTGACTCAGCTAATGCTCAAATAGTGAAATCATTACACGCTAGCTACCCACAAGATCGCTTTTTCATGGATTTTGCTGTTTCCATCAATGATGGATGTGTTAAAAAATCCGTTCCAGCTGAAGGCTCTAGTGATTATCAATCATTAGAAACAGCACTTAAACTTATAATCAAACTGGCCCGCCAAAACTAGTTTTTCTCCAGTTCAAGTCAAGATCAAGCTGCCTCTTAGTTAACTTAAGAGGCTGCTTGATCCTACAACAGCGTTCTAATGTACAATCAAAACAACACAACACTACTCCCTAATAACCTCACAGGTGACACATGGAAAATAAAGTAAAGCCTAAAGCACCTTGGACCCATCGCTTTGCCATCAAGCTGTTTACCCTTTTATTATCCATTTTTAGTTTCTGGTTATTGGGTTTTATTGTTCATGATATCGATACTATTGAAGGGCCTAGTTATACCGAATATGAAAATAGGGCTGTTAGTGAAAAAAATGTCCTCACACGGACTGAGTTACGCAAAGAGATAAGCCTGCTGCGTATTAATATCGAAAATGAAGAAACCAACCAGCGTGTGTTAAAAAGCAGTACTAACAATCTACAAAAAACGATCAGCCAGATATTAGCGATTCAAAAACTAGATACAGCGAATGAAACTCAACGTGGTGAAGAAGAGAGCAAAGCCTTTTCTAATAGTCTCAATTTATTTTTAGAAAACCAAAAACAGTTCCAAGCCATTAATACCACTATTTCTACACTAACTACTGAAAAACAGATTTTATCTAAGCAGTTAGAAGATATTGAATCAATCATTGAAATAGATAAGAAAAAAGGCCGAGCTGAATATTACACCGTCTTAGATACACATAATTCAAAAATTGCATTTTATAAATTAAGCTTATTAGCACCCTTTTTATTGCTCGCCTTATTCGCAGCTTATAAAACGATGGGCAAACCTAGCTTTCCAATTTACTTATCTTTTGCTCTTGCCACCGTGCTCAAAGTATCACTCATCATTCATGAGTATTTCCCTAGCAAATTATTTAAATATGTCTTGTTATTAATGCTTATCGTGGCGGTGTTACGTTTGCTTAGCTACTTCATTAAGGCAGTTGCGGCACCTAAGAAAAGTTTACTTATTAAACAGTATCGTGATTCATATACCCACTTCTTATGCCCTATGTGTGAATACCCCATTCGAAAAGGCCCAATGAAATACCTTTTCTGGACACGAAAAACACTTAAAAAGCTGCAATTACCCACCACTAGCGAGCCGGATAATAATCCCTACCACTGCCCTTCATGTGGAACAGGATTATTTGAGCCGTGCTCAAGCTGTAATTCTATTCGCCACTCTTTATTACCTTATTGTGAAAGCTGTGATGATGAAAAAGAAGTCGCTATTATCACTACGGACTAACAGCTAAAATAGTACTAAGCTTGGCGCATTAGTTCTTCTGTTTATTCTGGCATCAATAAGCGAACAAGAAACAACCCATGTCTGGCTGTTAGCCTAGCTAGGCCTGATTAAATCTATCGTGCTTATAATTGCATAAGCACGCGTACTCTGGTAATTTTGTTCGGCGATGACTATTCAATTACTTATTTTTATTTCAAATAATGCTTGGTGGCGCTCTTTCTAATAGAGCGGCATAAGATAATTACACTTAATGCCGCCAGTAATTGGCTCTAACTGCATAAGTGTATGTTTGAGTGTTTACTGGCGGTATATCAGGAGACACAATGAATAACGAAGCAACTAGTATTAGTAGCGAAGAAAAAATCCTAACCGGTGATAGAGCCACAGGTAGTTTGCATCTAGGTCATTATGTTGGCTCACTTTCTCGCCGCATTGACTTACAGCATCAATATCATCAAACAATCCTTATCGCCGATCTACAAGGTTTGACTGATAATGGCTTCAACCCTACTAAAGTCTCATCGAATATTCTTAATTTGATGGCAGATTATCTTGCCGTAGGTATTGATCCAACAAAAACGACTATTTGTCTTCAGTCTGCTTTACCTGCCCTATCTGAATTAACGATGTATTACTCAAACTTAGTTTCAGTTAGTCGTCTACAACGTAATCCTACCGTGAAAAATGAGATTGCTAATAAAGAATTTGGCACTTCTATTCCAACAGGTTTTTTAACCTACCCTATCAGCCAAGCAGCAGATATCACTGCATTTAAAGGTACGTTAATCCCTGTAGGTGATGATCAATTGCCCATGATCGAGCAAACCAATGAGATTGTTAGAAAAATCAATACCATTGCAGATAAGAAAGTCTTAGTAGAATGTAAACCATTACTGAGTAAAACGCCTAGATTGCCGTCACCTGATGGCAAGAATAAAATGTCTAAATCAATGAATAATTGTATCTTTCTAGGCGCAAGTGAAAAAGAAATAACTAAAGCAGTAAAAGGTATGTATACCGATGCAAACCATTTAAGAGTGGATGACCCAGGTCAGATTGAAGGTAATATAGCCTTCACTTATTTAGATGCATTTCATCCTGATGCTGACCTTGTACAATCACTAAAAGATCACTACCAACGTGGTGGCCTAGGTGATAGCAAAGTTAAAGCAGTATTAAATGACTGCCTGCAAGAATTATTAGCCCCTATTCGCAGCCAACGTGAGCTTTTCTTATCGGATAAAGCTGAGCTTCTAGCAACCTTAAAAGCGGGTACAGTAAGCGCTCATGAAGAAACGCAACAAGTATTACTGGATGTAAAAGGTTTGTTTGGACTGAATTTATTTGAAATTTAAACAGATATAATCATGCAAAAAATAAAAAGGGTAAACAGTGATGTTTACCCTTTTTTTATGCAGCATAATTAGAGTTCATCATGAATCACGTTAACATTGAAATAATAACCGTAGTAGATACATTACCACTTCGCCAACAAATTCTGCGTCCTCATCAAGCACTGTCTGAATGTGTCTATAAGGGTGATGACCTTGATAGCACGGTTCACTTTGCAGCTATTGAAGACGATGAAATTATTGGCATTATGTCGCTGTATCAACGTAATTGTTTAGAGCTAGGCTCAACAAATGGCATGCAATTAAGAGCTATGGCCACGGCAATACATAGTCGAGGACAAGGTATTGGCTTTAAACTTCTCGCAGCAGCTGAATCTCATGCCCAAAAAATTCACACTCAATATATTTGGGCTAATGCTAGGGTTGAGGCTATTAATTTCTATAAAAAATCAGCCTATACTATTAATCCACAACAGTTTGAAATAAAAGGTGTAGGGCCGCATCAATTAGTGAGTAAATTAATCTTCGTTAAGGAATGAATTAATAACTTTGCTAAGGTGTCGCTAATCTTCAATAAATAACGCAGAGTAACTCTTATCATTGAGCTTTCTAACTAAGGGTGGAACTTAGACTTTAAATAGTATCTAAAAGATATATTGGCAAATACTCTAAGTTAAAATTGGTCAACAACGGAAAAATCTACTAAAGTAGTTCTCTAGAATTTAGATGATAAGGTGATGAAATGGATAAAGTCGCACTCGTTACTGGAGGAAACAAAGGTATTGGTCTTGAAGTGACTCGTTATTTTTTGAATCATAATTATAAAGTCATTGTAGTAGCCAGAGACTTTAATCAGTTTGAGTTTGCAGATAATGAACATGTAAAAACAGTTACTTATGATCTATCTGATATTGAGGGAATCCCTGAACTTATTGCCCAACTAGGCCAAATTGATGTACTAATCAATAATGCCGGTATTATGTTGTCACTGCCTTATGATGACTATCCACAAGATAAAATTGACCATATTATTAAACTTAATATTGAATCACCCGTGGCATTAATTCGCGAAGTATCTAAACAGATGATCGAGCGAAAATCGGGGCGAATAGTCAATAATGCCTCTATTGCAGGTCAAATTGGTCACCCTGATATTTGGTATGGCATTACCAAAGCGGGCTTAATCAATGCGACTAAAAGCTTTTCAAAATCAATTGGTCCACATGGCATTATTATTAACGCCGTAGCCGTTAGCCCTGCTGAAACCAATATGCTCGATGTTATTCCTGAAGCGCGTAAAGAGGCCTTTAAAAAGTCAGTAATTACCGGTCGGTTTGCCAAAGCCAAGGAAGTAGCCGATACCATTGGTTGGTTAGGCACCATTTCACCTGACTACATTAATGGTAGCTGTATTGATATCAATAACGGTTCTTTCCCGAGGTAGACCAAGGTAATGATCCAGCTTAGACGATAGCCTTAGTCAGGATCAGTCTCTTTTTCTTTAGCGGCTTGGTACTTTAATAAAGGCATAATCAAAGGCGCTTGAATAAATAAAGTAAATAGCACCACACCAAAAGCAATAGATTGAACTGTCCACCAGTATTCTAGTTCTAGTGGTAATGATAATGCCAATGCCAATACCACTGCACCTCGGAGACCACCGACAAACATTAACTGCTGATCTTTCATTGAAATATTATCCACCTTCGGAATAAATGAAATTAAAGGTGCTCCAGCAAACACACCTACTGCCCGGGCAATTAATACCGAAACAATACCAATCAACATCGCTAGCCAATTATCAATAAACATACCGACGGTAATGGTGACACCCATTAATAAGAACATCAGCGCTTCGGCGACATAGACATTAACAGTCCAAAAGTCATCAACAAAATGATTTTTTTCATGATCTTGGAAGTCATGATGAATAACTTGTCCTAATATGACGCCTGTAACCAGTACTGACATCACCCCTGATACATTTAACCACTGCTCAGCTGTCAGGAAGGAAATATAGGCAGCAATTAAAGTCACAATAGCTTGTTGAGCAAAATCTTGTAATAGCCGTGATAAAAATAGAAAGAAAAAACCAATCACCAAGCCTACAATACTGCCGCCAAAAAAGACCACTAGGAAACGTAAACTCGCATCCCACACCGCAATATCTTCAAGTGGATGTTGAGCAATATATAAAAAGATACTAAAGGTCACAATGGCCGTAGCATCATTAAATAAAGCTTCACCTTCAATTAACAAACAAAGTCGTTCGGATACGCCTGCTTTTCGCATAATATCTAATACAGCAACAGGGTCGGTTGCAGCCAATAAGGAGCCWGTTAATAAGGCTGCAATCCACGGAAACCCAGTGGGGTGTCCAATGCCATAATAGATCATTACTGCAGCAATTACTGTCGATAARAGCAGCACAGGAATTGCAAAAAACAAAATGACAAGTAAGTTTTTAAATAGACTTTCTACCTCTATCTTAAAGGCTGCTTCAAAAATCAATAAGGGCAAAAATACAAAGATAATTAACTCATGAAAAGAGTCATAACGAAGACCTGTATCACCGCCTAATCCAACAATCACCTCACTGCCAATAAAGCCAGTAAGCACGAGTAAACCAGCAAAAGGAATGTGATATTTTTCAGCTAATGGTTTGAGTAATAAAGCCAGTAGTAACATCATGGCTAATAACATTAAAACAATGCTGATACTCATTACTTACTGCCAATTTTTTCAAGTTCAGGAAAAATCTCATCCATACCTTTGGTGAGGCCATTACCCATCACTATACGAGCATGAGTGCGGTTTAAAGCGCGTGGGCTGGTAACGCCACAAGAATGAGCGATCATGCCCACTTCTTTTACAATATTATTAACATAATTGGTGACACGTATGGCTTTAGTCCCTGGATGAAGTCCTTTCTGAAACTTAGGATCATGCGTTGTAATACCGGTTGGACAGGTATTTTTATTACATTGCAGAGCCTGAATACAGCCTAATGCAAACATAAATCCTCGCGCACTGGTAACAAAATCAGTTCCTACGCACAATGCCCATGCCACAGCACCTGGTGTGATCAATTTCCCAGAAGCCACGACTTTTACTCTTTCCCTTAAACCATATTGTTTTAATTTATCAATCAAAATAGGTAAGCTTTCACGTAGCGACATACCTACTGAATCAATTAATGGCATCGGCGCTGCACCGGTGCCTCCTTCAGCACCATCAACGGTAATAAAATCAGGCGCAAACTCAATACCTCTTGCAAGAATGGCACTTAAAAGATCATCAATCTGACTCGGTGCTCCTACTACCATTTTAAATCCGGTTGGTTTTCCCGTCACGGTTCTAATTCGGTTTATCATATCAATCAGATCATCAAAACTATTAATATCAGTATGTCGGTTTGGGCTATAGGCTGGTTGGCCTATTTCAATTCCTCGAATACCGGCAATCTCAGCAGTGACCTTCTCGGCAGGTAATATCCCGCCTTTACCAGGCTTAGCACCTTGACTCATTTTTATTTCAAACATCTTCACTTCTGGGTGAGCAGCCACCTCTCTGAGCTTGTCATCATTAAGATTACCCTCTAAATCACGTACGCCATTTTTAGCGGTACCGATCTGAAATACAATATCTGCCCCACCTTCTAAATGATAAGGAGACAAGCCCCCTTCCCCCGTATTCATCCAGCAGCCAGCCTCTTTTGCTCCAGCAGAAAGGGCTAACACAGCCGGTTTAGACAAAGCACCATAACTCATACCTGAGATATTCATAAATGAAGCAGTTATGTAAGGGTCTGTGCAATCAGGGCCAATGGTTACTGGCTGAGGAGCTACGCCATCTTGACCAAGTGTTGGGAATGCACAGTTAACGAATAAGACTCGGCCCGAGCCATTAATATTATCGGTTGAACCAAAGGCTACGGTGGTATCTACATTCTTAGCAGCACGATAAGCCCATGCACGTTGAGCACGGTTAAAAGGTAATTCTTCTCGATCCATTGCAAAGAAATATTGCCGAAAAAACTCACCAATATGTTCAAAGAAATAACGAAAACGACCAATGACAGGATAATTTTTACGAATAGTTTGTTGTGTTTGAGTCACATCAATAACATAGGTAACCATCACCCAAAGCACCAGCAAGCCCATAACTAAGATAAATAATGCTGCAACAATATCCATTGCAGTCGCGATAAACACCCCAAACTCACTCGTTAACTCATTCATTTTTCAGCTTTTTCTCCGTTAAAAACTTACTTAAAAAATAATCACGTTCACATTATGTGGTTTTTATTGGCTATATTACAAGCTTAATATTAGCTCTTTCCTAAAAAAAGCATGATTTTGTTATTTTTCAGCAAAAAAACAACAGTTTTACTAGAAAACAAAAAATATTAAATGAAAACAAGGAGATTGGAATAGTTTAAGGCCGCTATTTATTAGGAGTGTTGGACTAAAACTACTTTGGGAAATACCCGTCTAGATAGGAAAAAAGAGTATCTAGAGAGTAGAACGGACTGTTACAGAGCTAGGCTCACCTACTCTTTCTCAGTTTTAAAACAGGCGTTTCTAGCTGACTTTTTCACCGCGACTAGGAGTGCAGATAAAATTCATCGAAAATGGACTGTAAATTATGTTCTTTACGGTGTAATTAAACTTTAGGCTTAGGTAGTGCCACTGTCCAACCAATTAATGATAAAGCAGCCAACCACATAATAAAGGCTGAATATTGCTCTATATATAGCAGCACAACACCCGGTATAAAGCAGAGTAACCATGCCAACGTAGGATAGCGTTTCTTATCCCACACCGCTAAGCGAAAGACTCTACGTCGCTTTGGATCACGGTTGCGTAAATAAACAAGGCAAGTAAAACTAACTGCACAGGCTAATAGTGTAATAAGTTGAACACTCATGCTTTTGCCTCAAACGCGGGTTCAGTAGCTGAAGTTTCTACTGAAGCTTTAACATTAAAGCGCTTAGCTCTCATAATGCCTGTACTAAGCACTAATAAAATCAGCCCAGTAATGAACAGTGAGATATCCATACTCATCACAGCGATAGCATGTGAATATTCGGCCCAACTTTGTTCTGAAGTAAGTAATCGAATAATAGGTAGGCTAATAAATCCAAGCCCGGTTATTTTCTGAAACAGCTTTTCTCTTTGCTCTGCTACTGGATACACAAAACCCACTATAAAGCTAAGTACTACACCCAGTAGAAATCCTGTTACAGTCCAATTTTCCACATCATATTCACTACTTGAATAAGAAAATAAGAACCCAACAGCAGCTGTTACCATAGAAAAAGGTAAGCCATAACCAATCACCGAAATAAACCGTGATAAGCTTTGCCAAGTATCACTTTTTTCTCGTCGTTGTACCCATAGTTGCAAGCCGGTTAGTGTGACATAACACATTGCTAAACCAAGCGATAACCAAATAATCCGTGACAGTAGTCCAGCAAACCAACCAAAATGGAGAACACCAATCAAGCCTATAACTGTGCTGCCTGTTGATGGCACATTACCTAAGCCCGGTTTTTCACCAAGATATTCGCCTGTAACACCATCATATCGATGGTTAGTAAAAAACATACTACCTTCAGCAGTAGGCCCATGTGTCGTAATCACCCGTGAGTCTGCTCTGCCCCAATGTTGCACTGCAATAAAAATGGGCGTGCTACCCGCAACGTCTTCTTGCTGAGAGTTAGTAATAATCGCTTCAAGGCCGACAAAGTTCTTCGGGGTATCATCTTCAGCTTCAGGGATACCAATAATAGTCTCAAGAGCAAGATGTTGGTCTCCGGCGAAGGCTGTAATAGCGATTACAGGTAAACCTAAGGTGGTTGCAAAGCTAAAAAAAGCACCGGTAAAGGCAAGAAGAATTGAAAATACTAAGCCCCAAGTACCTGCTAATGCATGCCTATCACGCGTATTCATTAAACGTGTTGATAAACGTGGCGATAAAAATACATCTTTAATCAAATGTCGGTGCAAGATAAAACCTGACACTGCAGATACAAATAGAATCAATCCAAGAATGCCGGTTAAATATAGACCAATAACACCTGGCGCATGTAGTCTGACATGAAGGTCAATATAAAACCGTTCTAGAAAGCCACTACTAATGATCGGCATATCTTCTCTAAAACCATCATCTCGACTAAGTATCTCTAAAGAGTCTGGATCCAGCACAAAACGTGTACCTTTCTCTTCCAACTCGCCTTCATCATTATTTACATGTGTATGAAAAAAAGTGATCAGCTCACCAGCCGAGTTCTGGAACAAAGTAACTTCTTCCAAATAATCTTCATCAACCTGCTCCGCTAAGCTAATTAATTTAGCGTCAATATTACCCGCAATTCCTTCACCCTGTTTATGACCACTCACAGACCAATTGCCGATCTCATGTGAAAATACAACAATTGCGCCAGAAAATACGACAATATAGAGCGCTAAACCTAATACCGCAGCCGACCAACCGTGAATATCGACTAAACGACGAGCAGTACCTTTAGAAACATCAATCATTTTAGCCATCCTAGAATAGAGGCAATAACAGGAAGTGCATTGAGTAATAATAATGCCAACATTACCCAGCGGGCTCGTTTAATATTATTTTCTAATACCACATAGAAAAAAACGATAACCCAAATTAATGGAAATAAAACCAAGGGGAAAACAAGGTGATCAATACTCGCTTTACCCTCTGGTAACCATAAAGACATGGCCGCCATAATAAAGATTGAAACAATTAATGTCGCAGGACCAGCCAGCCAAAACCGGCTAGATCTTAGGTAACGAAATTTATTAGATTGGGGTTGTTTGATTTGTGACAAACTGCACCTGCCGATAGATAAGCTATGTGTGATTAAATTTTGATGGTGATTTTACAGTAAATTGATCTTATTTAAAATAAAACTCATTATCATTACGTTTTAAATATAAAAAGCCGGTTAATAATCAAATCAACCGGCTATATTTTAGCCTTTAGTACATTTAACTTTCTAAAATGTATAATTAGCACCTAAAGAAAAGTTTCTTGGCTTACCGTACCTATATTGGCCAAAATCACCAATTTTAGTGTAATAGGTTTCATCAAATAAATTATCAATATTAAGTTGCAGTGATACATTTTTATTAACGGCATAACGAGCCATTAAATTAACTAAACTATATGATTTTTGCTTGAACGCCTCATTCTGCGCTGTACCTGAATTATAACTTAGCGAATAGCTGCCATCCTGCCAATTAACTCCACCACCTACTACTAAGCCTTGTAAGCTATTTGAAAACTTATAAGTAGTAAATAGCTTCAATTGCTTACGCGGATGATCAGTATTAACATCATTGCCCATATTATCTTCAGCCTTAAATTGTGAATAACCAGCCCCCACATTCCAACCCAAAATAGGCTCTCCTACCACCTCCAATTCAAATCCTTTACTTTCTGTTCCTTGAACCGTTTTAGAAGCGGCCGTAACAGTCCCTGGAATAAAATAACCTGCATCTGTTTGTGCTAGATTATCTTGTTCAATAAAGAAAACAGCAAAAGAAGTGTGTAAGGCATCATCAAAGTAACTACTTTTAAGACCTATCTCATGACTTTTACCTGTAAGTGGGTCAAGATAATTACCATAACGATTTCGTGCATTTTGAGGTTTAAATATTTCTGTATAACTAGCATAAAGTCGATGTTGTGCTGTTAGGTCATACAATATGCCCGCATAAGGGATAAATACACCGCTATCACCATACTCAGTTGAAGATAATAGATCTTTACGCTGCCATTTTGCTACACGGCCACCCAATACAAGATTCAATGAGTCAGTTAATACAAACCTACTTACACCATAGAAGCCTGTTTGTTCTGTTTCTAAGTCACTTGCTTTGGTAGGATTTGTCCATACTGGCTCAGGGTAAGAGCCATTCCACGTATTATAGTTATAAGCTATAGCGGCTGCGTAGTCGTAGGTAAATGCTCTACTATCAGATGTCTGTACACTATGTAGTGCGCCAATAGCAAAGTCATGATCTTGACCAAACCAGCTAAAATCACCTTTTAATTTTATATCAAAACTATTTTGTTTGGTAACACCATCACTTCGGTAAGATCCAGCATTTAAGCCTAAACCTGTATTTTGGTTTAATGCACCAGATAAATATAATATTTTTGTTTCTTGAGTATATTTTAAGTGATTAAAGTTTGCCATTAACTGCCAACCATTATCAAAAATATGTTCCACATTAGCAAAATAGTTGGTACTACTTGTATCCCATTTAGTCCAATCTGCTGCTGCTGTTTTAGATCGGGACCAATCAGCTTGAGAACCATCAGCATACCAATTTGGTAATGCTCCCCAGGCTGGAGAAGTAGGTGTGTTTTTTTGCTGACTTGCCCCTAATCGTAATAGAGTATTATCAGTAATGTCAGCTTCAAGAACACCGTAAAATACTGTTTTCTGATCTTCATAAAGGTCAATAAACGATTCAGCTTCTTCATATTTAGCAACAAATCGACCTCGAATAGTGCCAGATTCATTTAGCCCTGATGCAAGATCGGCTGTCACCCATCTGTTTTTCCAACGACCTAGACCTGTATTGATAAATCCTTCAAACTCTTCACTATCAGCATGCTTACGAACTAGATTAATTGAAGCTGAAGGGTTCCCCATTCCTGTCATTAAGCCTGTAGCACCACGTACAACTTCAATGCTTTCATAAATAGAGGTATCAGCGATTGTCTCACCAGAGTCTCCCGCCAATGACCATGCTAAGGGCACACCATCGACTTGATAGCTATCTAGTTCAAAACCTCGTGACATAATAGTATGTCGTACATTGTCATATTCAATTGTAGATAGAGCAATACTGTTATTAACCACGTCCTTAATAGTATCTAAGCCCTGATCTTTAATTCTCTGTGCGGTCATCACACTCACTGATTGAGGTGTTTCACGTAAGGTTAATCCCAAGCCAGTTGAAGTATCTAGGCGGTCATTTTCTACATAAGTGCCTTCAACTTCTAAAGGTGCTAAAAACTCTATCACTGTTGATTCTTGTGCAGCTACAACCGTATAACTATTATTAGCCACTTGAGAAATAACTAATCCAGAATCCTGCAAAATAAGATCTAATGCTTCAGACACAGAGTAACGCCCATTAATAGCGTTACTAGTAAGACCTGAAATAGCATTACTATCAGCAGATACTTGGCTTCTACTGGCAACTGATAAGGCATTTAATGCCGAAGAAACAGCTTGTGCAGGAATAGTTAAATCAAACTGTTGTTGTTGCTCACTGCTTACTCGTTCTTGTGCCATTACAGTTAACGTAGGATTAAATAAGCCTAACGCTAAGGCTGCATATAAACTAGTGAGCAATTTCTTTTTGGGCGTTCTAATTAAATTTTCAGGGGATTTCATTATTGTCCTCGTGTCTATTTTTTCTAAATATGAATAGTTACAAATGATAATAAGAATTCTTACTACCTTTGTTTAACACGACGCTGCTCACTGTAACAAACCGTAACTAAATTAACAAAAACTGTTAATAAAAATGATACATTTAATGCTAATCAATTGAAATTAAAGTTTAATTTGATATGTTTTATTTTCTACTTATTTTTAAACTTGAGGCCCAACACTCACGGTTTCAATACCTTTTTTATTAAATCGTGTTGACTGTAATCCAAACATTTGAATAACAGAAAGCAAAGCATCATCAATATCATCAATGAAAAAGGTTCCTGTCACCACATCTTGTGCTGTATTAGGAAAGTTATTCATCACAATATTGTAGGCGGTATAGCGATTAAACTCTGCCAGCACTTCAGACAAAGGATGGTTATTAAATACCAGCATTCCACTCTGCCAAGCCTTAATTTCATTAATAGAAGATGCCTGCACCCTACCGAGTTGATAACTATGTGCAATAACACGTTGGTTTTTCTTTAATAAGACACTGTCATTCTTCGCTAAAGAATCAACGCTCACCTCAACAATACCTTCTGTTACGGCAATATCAGCATAATGACCTTTGTTATGAACACTAAACTCAGTACCTACAGCCTTTGCATGTATATTATCCACATCAACAATGAACGGTCTATCAGGGTTTTTCGCTACGGTAAAAATAGCTTCACCTTTAATCAATGAAATATGTCGTAATTTCTCAGTATATGAAACTGCTACTTCAGAATCCCAATTCAACGATAGAACAGTACCATCATCAAGTGTATATTCTGCCTGTTCACCATAATGAGTTCGGTAAATAGTGGATGAAGAGTTAGCCATTTCTATTGATGAATCATGCTCAGAGTATAAATTTAACAAACCTATCTCAGGTAAAAACAATACCAGTAATAACACCATCATCACGGGTAAAGCTTGCTGAGGCTGGTCTATTAATGACGCTGTTTTTAAATCCACAAAAAGGTGGGCTTTTTCAGTGAGGCTGAGAGCCTTAGGTTCAATTTGTCCTAGTAGCAGCCACTCTTCCTCAGCCTTTTCAATAGCAGCCTGATGTACAGTTGATAAGGATTTAAACTGATTAATCTGATATTTCGCTTGCTTAGATGGCATATCATGCCAAGCAAATACAAGCTCAAAAGCTTCATCATAAAGTTTATTGATAATCGTCTCTTCAGTCATTTTTAGCCTAATTCACACATTTGCAAAATAATGCTTCTATTATTAAATAGACGTTTCTCAATTCGATTTGCCATAAATTTCACTTTCAATAATGCGAGAACGACAATGTTTGACCGCTGTGGCTAAACGTTTTTCGACTGTAGATAAATTTAGTCCCAATTGCTTGGCAATTAACGCCTGCTTTAGGCCTTCAATTCGATACAAAATAAATATTTTCCTGGTAAGCGGAGGTAACTGCTCTAATGATTCATTTAAAACTCTCAAGCCATCATTAGCGATTGTGATTCGCTCAGCACTGCGATGCTCAGTGTTTTCTATCGATAAGGAAAAATCTGTTTCGTATTTTAGCCTACTTTTCTCAAAGCGGTAATGGTCAATTACTTCATTATTAGCAATACGGAATAAGTAGCGTCTGTGATTTAATATCTTCGTAGTCACTTTACCTACCAATATTTTCTCAGCCATTTTTTGAAAAATATCGGCCGCAGTCTCAATACAGCCTACTTTATTAATTAAGTATTGGCGCAAGTCAGACTCATTTTCAGTAAGACTATTGAGTAAATTATTAGTGCTTTTCATAAAGGAAAGATTAATGTTGAGAAACCGATCAAATGATAATGATTCGCATTATATACTCATTCAGCTTGAAGCTGCATGGTTAATCTTCTTCACTCCAATATAAGCCCTCATCGATGAAAGTAAGTAAAACGACTATCTTCAAATCTAAACTTAACTTATCCGCTCAGATCTCAACTTGATTTTATGACTTATTGTAATCACTGATAACAATAATAATATGACCCCACAGAATAAATAAGGCGCACTCGGAGATAAGGTATAAATAGTGGTAGCCACTAATGGCGCAATGATCATCCCAAGTCCTTGGCAAGCACTCAATGTTCCAGCAGCAACACCTTGCTCACCCTCTGTGACTGAATTAGCTGCTATTGCTTGTACAGCAGGAAAAACCAATCCTAAACCTAACGCTGCTACGGAATACATCATAATTAAGTGAATAGGCTCACTAATAAAACCGGCTGATAAAAAGCTACAGGCAGCAATAAATGAGCCTAGTGCTAGCCATGTTTGAGCTGTAACTTTGGGTAATTTGACCATTACAGTTTGAATTAATACTAACGTAATACCTACCGCAGTCATCGCATAGGCAGATAATGTCGCGGCACCTTGCGTAGTTTGCTTTAAAACATCAAGCGTAAAAAAACCCACGGTTATTTGAGCTGTCACCACACAGCTCATAGCGGTTATTCCGCCCAACAATGCTAGCCGTAATCGTTTGTCTGTCAATTTCACTGGCGGGGGTGCGATCACCTCTTTTACCTCTTCCACCGGTAATCCTCGCCAAAGAAGAAGTAATGAAATCACTGGTAACACAGCAGCAAAATACATCGGTGCAGCTAAACTGATAGACACAAAAAAACTGGCTATCAACGGCCCAAATATCATACCTATTGCACTACCCGCACCTAACATTGCCATTTTCGATGCGCGTATTTCTGCGGGGAAATGATCGGCTATCAACGCGCCACTTGCGGTGGGAATTGCAGCATAAAAACCACCTATAACGCCTCGAATTAGTCCTAATACCACTACAATAAACAGTACGCTAAGTGATGTGGTATTTAAGGCGTAATTAACAAATAATGCCAATGCAAAATAAGAGATAGCAAAACCTAACACGCCAATAAGTAAAATAGGTTTTCGGCCCCGTAATTCACTACAGTGCCCCCAAGAACGTGAGGTCAGCATTAACATTACACCCGCCATCGACAGTAATAATCCGCCATGCCATTCTTGTAAATTTAACAGCCGCACTAAGGGCCCGATAATGACTACAAATGCCATCATTGCTGCAGTATTAATTGCATTTGAAAGTAATAAGGGTCTTAGATCAAACATTCATGGTCCTTTTAGTTTGGGTAATATAAAGTAGTTAAACTTAAGGTGATACAGTGTTATAAACTAAATACAAGCAATTTAGCTTCGTAGTCAGAACAACCAATTAAGGTTTACCATGAAAAAAATACTCAGCATAATCACCTTGTTATTTCTACTATCTGGCTGTTCAAACCCATTGCCTGAAGATAGGTTGAATTATGTTGGTGAATGGCAAAGTAAAGAAGTTAATTTGCTCATTCTTGCCGACGGCACTGTCGCATATAAACGACTACAAAATGGAGGTTCAACATCCATTAATGCACCTTTACAATCATTTTCCGGTGATAACTTTATTGTCGGCATCTCTTTTATGACCACCACATTTACGGTCTCAAAGCCGCCACATCAAATAGCCGGAAAATGGAAAATGACTGTCGATGGTATTGAGCTTACCAAAACACGTGAATAAGCAGAACACTGAGACTAATTTTGTCACCAAACTGATGTCGATGGATGATGCCGTATGGCAGCGCCATGCTAACCMACTAAGCGTGTGGAGTCGTATTATTACAGGTATTCCAGTTATTTTCTTAGCTATTTGGAGTATCAAGTCACTAGGTTATTGCAGTTACTTACTTATCGCTCTGGCAGTACTTTGGTTGTGGTTAAACCCTCGCTTATTTCCATCACCTAAACATACTAATAACTGGGCGTCTAAAGTCACCTTTGGCGAACGGGTATGGATAAACCGTTTCAAAACACCTATTCCCACCCATCATATTAAATGGGCTCACAGCCTTTCCGCTATTGCGGGAATAGGTTTTATTATTGGCATTGTGGGTGCCTTTTCACATTTACTGCTACCAACCATTGCAGGTGGTCTTATTTCTTGGTTTGGAAAAATGTGGTTTTGTGACCGTATGGTTTGGCTTTTTGAAGATATGAAGGACTCAAATAGCCAATACAAAAGTTGGTTAAAATAAACTAACTAATTATAAAACTAAGCCAGCCCACTATTTTAAAAATAACTGATAGGCTGGATTATCTGTTTCTTGCCAGAATTGATAGCCCAATTCATCTAGAAACTGATGAAAGTCATCTTGTTCAGATTCTGTTATTTGTACACCCAATAAAACTCGGCCATAAGCAGCACCATGGTTGCGATAATGAAATAAACTAATATTCCATCGTTCTCCCATACGGGTTAAAAATCGTAATAAAGCACCTGGCCGCTCAGGAAATTCAAAGCGATAAAGCTGTTCATTTTCTAGCTGTGGTGCATGGCCACCGACCATATAACGAATATGAAGCTTAGCAATTTCATTATCACTAAAGTCTGTCCATTGATAATTTTGTTGATCTAAGCTGGCAAACAAGGCTTTGCGCTCTTCATCACCGCCATTAATTCTCACACCGACAAACACCTGAGCTTGAGCATCATCAGCATAACGGTAATTAAATTCGGTAATACCATAACCTGATAATGTATTACAAAAACGTTGAAAACTACCCTGCTGCTCTTCAATCGTAGTTGAAAATAACACCTCACGTCGCTCGCCTAATTCTGCCCGTTCGGCCACATGGCGTAAACGATCAAAGTTAATATTGGCACCACTGTCGATCACCACAAAGGTTTGACCGGTGATCTGCTGCTGCTCAATATATTTTTTAGCACCTGCTACCGCTAAAGCGCCCGAAGGTTCAGCAATAGATCGGGTATCATCAAAAATATCCATAATCGCAGCACACAGTTCATCACTATCAACCGTGATCACATCATCGACTGTTTCACGTGCAATTCTGAAAGGTTCTTCACCTATTTGGCTCACTGCCGTACCATCAGCAAATAAGCCGACTTGGTCTAATTTAACCCGCTCACCTTTTTCTAATGCCGCTTTTAAGCAGGCAGCATCAACAGGCTCAACACCAATTATATTAATTTCAGGCCAAAATGCTTTGATATAAGCGGATACACCGGCAATTAAACCGCCACCACCCACAGGCACAAAAATGGCATTAATTGTTTCAGGATGTTGACGCATGATTTCCATTGCTATGGTGCCTTGACCGGCAATGACTTCAGGATCATCATAAGGGTGAATAAAGGTACGCCCTTGTTGCTCAGCAATGTCTAATGCATAACTACAAGCATCGTCATAGCTATTGCCGTGTAACTCAATTTCAGCACCATAAGACTTAACCGCTTCCACTTTAATTGCGGGGGTGGTTTTAGGCATGACGATTAATGCTGAAATAGCCATTTTCTGGGCAGACAAAGCCACGCCTTGTGCATGATTACCCGCTGATGCAGCGACCACACCTTGCTGTTTTTCAGCATCAGATAGCTGAGCCATTCGGTTATAAGCACCGCGTAACTTAAATGAAAATACCGGCTGAAGGTCTTCACGCTTAAGTAATAAGGTATTATCTAAGCGCGTTGATAAGCGCGTCATTTTATCTAATGGCGTTTCAATCGCCACATCATAAACGCGTGCTTTAAGGATTTTTTCTACGTATTCAGTCAACATGACTTCGGCATTCTTTTCGTTAAAATAAACAATATAGCCCTTACGTTACCATTACAGATGATTTATCTCTATAATTAGTGGGATAAATAATATTAACAATTAAATAAGGAATAACCATGACTGCTGATGAAATGAAAAAACAAGCCGCTTATGCCGCACTAGAACACATTAATACTGACGGTGTTGTCGGTGTTGGAACGGGCTCAACGGTTAACCATTTCATTGATGCTTTGGCAACGATCAAAGGCCGTATTGAAGGTGCTGTATCGAGTTCAATCGTATCAACCAAACGTTTACAAGAGCATGGTATCCACGTCTTCGATTTAAATGAAGTAAGTGAAGTCGCAGTGTATGTTGATGGTGCTGATGAAGCTAATGATAATTTACAWCTTATCAAAGGTGGTGGCGGTGCATTAACACGTGAAAAGATTATTGCCGCAGCCAGTGCTAAATTCGTGTGTATTGCTGATGAAAGCAAATTAGTAAACGTATTGGGTCAATTCCCACTACCTGTTGAAGTAGTGCCGATGGCGCGTAGTTATGTTGCCCGTGAAATCGTCAAAATGGGTGGTCAACCTGTTTACCGTGATGGTTTTATCACTGATAACAGTAATGTCATTCTTGATGTTCATGGTTGGGATATTATCGAGCCAATGAAATTAGAAAAAGAACTGAATAACATTGTGGGTGTCGTAAGTAACGGCCTCTTCGCAATGCGCCCTGCAGACGTATTATTGCTAGGTAGTGAAAGTGGCACCAAGACTATTTTTGCTAAATAGTTACTAAAATAACCTTGGCCCTCCATGCTTGATGAAGGGCCAATATTTTTAAAGAAGCTAATAACTAATGTTTAAACCTTTAAGTGTCTTTATCGGCTTACGCTATACGCGTGCCAAACGCCGTAACCACTTCATTTCATTCATATCCCTATCGTCCATGCTGGGCGTTGCACTCGGTGTTGCGGCTTTAATTGTCGTGTTATCAGTGATGAATGGTTTTGAAAAAGAATTACGTGAACGTATTTTAGGTATGACCTCGCATGCGTTTATTACTGGTGCTGATGGCACACTTAAAGATTGGCAAGTCGTTCAAGATAAAATCCAAGGCTTTGAACATGTATTAGATTCAGCCCCGTTTGTCGAAGGCCAAGCTATGTTGAGCCAAGGTAATCGTGTTCGAGGCAGCTTGATTCGAGGTGTGGATCCAGCATTAGAAGGCAGAGTATCGACTATTGGTGACAAAGTCATTCAAGGCCGGTTTGATGCTCTACAACCAGGCAGTTTTGGTATTATTCTGGGTAAAGATTTAGCCATGACAATGGGCGTATCGACCGGGGATAAAATAACCCTTATCACCCCCCATGTCAGCCCTACTCCAGCGGGCATTATGCCGCGATTAAAACGTCTTAATGTCGTAGGCGTATTTGAAATTGGCATGTATGAATATGATAGTGCGCTTGCCATTATGAATATCGAAGATGCCGGTAAACTATTTCGTATTAATAAAAAAGTCTCGGGCTTACGCTTAAAATTAGATGATGTGTTCCAAGCACCTCAAATCACCCGAGACATTATGAAACAACTGCCTGTTTACTACCGTGCAGCTGACTGGACTTACCAACACGCTAACTTTTTCCGTGCCCTAAAAACAGAAAAAACAGTGATGTTTGTTATTTTAATGTTAATTGTCGCTGTAGCCGCATTTAATATTGTTTCAACCCTCATCATGATGGTAACGGATAAACAATCCGATGTAGCCATTTTACGTACGCTAGGTATGACACCTAAAGATATTATGGTGATATTTATGGTGCAAGGTACCTTAATCGGAATATTTGGCACCCTCATAGGCATTATTGGCGGCGTTGCACTCGCTTTAAATGTTGAAACACTTATTTCTTGGCTAGAATACGCATTGAACTATCAGTTTTTAGATCCTTCTGTTTACTATATTAGTAGTCTACCTTCTGATTTACGCTGGGATGATGTCATTACTATTGGTATTTTTGCCTTTATATTGTCATTAATCTCGACTATTTACCCTTCATGGCGTGCAGCCCAAATCAAACCTGCTGAGGCATTACGTTATGACTAAACCAATCATCCTTCAATGTCAGCATCTTGCCAAACAATTCTCTGATGGTGGCTTAGACACTGATGTTCTCAGTGATATTAACCTTACCGTCGAACAAGGCGAACGATTAGCGATTGTCGGTAGCTCTGGTTCAGGTAAAAGTACCTTATTGCATTTATTAGGTGGCTTAGACGACCCTAGCAGCGGTAGCGTATCTATTATGGGACAGGATGTGGCCAGCTTATCTGTCAGTGGCTTAAGTACCCTGCGTAATCAAAGCTTGGGTTTTGTCTACCAATTTCACCATTTATTACCTGAGTTCAGCGCGGTTGAGAATGTCGCTATTCCACTGATTATTGGTGGCGAGCAACCTAAACACGCCCAACAACAAGCCGAAGAATTATTAATTAGAGTAGGACTAGAGCACCGCTTAATCCATAAACCTAGTGAATTATCCGGTGGTGAACGCCAGCGTGCAGCATTAGCTCGCGCCTTAATTACTAAGCCTAATTGTTTACTCGCAGATGAACCAACGGGTAATCTTGATCATCGCACTGCACAAAGTATATTTAAACTTATCTTAGAAATGAATGAGACCTTAAAAACAGCCTTAGTCATCGTCACTCATGACCGTGATTTAGCCAATAAGATGGATCGAGTATTGACACTGGTTGATGGTAAATTAGACTAAATTTATAGTTCCAAGTTAAGTTGAGCTTCTTTTCAGCCTCAGATAAAGGATGAAATATGACAAGTTATTATCAACAATACCTCTCACCTATCGGCCCACTTTATCTGCTGACCGATGGTAAGGCTTTAATAGCGGTCAGTTGGCAACATAGCAGGGATAAAGTAAAACAACACAGTGCTGATCTTGTCGAAGCAAAACATGAAATTTTATCTCAAACACGAGAGCAGTTAGAACAGTACTTTACTGGACAACGAACCCAGTTCGACTTACCTTTGGCTTTTGCAGGAACCCAATTTCAACAAGCCGCTTGGCATGCCTTATTAAACATTCCTTATGGACAAACTCGTTCCTATAAACAACAAGCCCAATCAATCAATAATCCCAAAGCAATGCAGGCCATAGGCCAAGCCAATGGACGCAATCCAATCTCTATTATTGTGCCTTGCCATCGAGTGATAGGCCAATCGGGAAAATTAGTGGGTTATGCAGGTGGTTTAGAAAATAAGATGTTTTTGCTAGATTTAGAAAAAAACAATCAGGTCTAATCTAATCGTTTTTTTTGTTTTTATGTTTACGCTTTAGCCAATTACGAATCACAATTAAACGCCATACTAACCTTAAAGCTAAGGCACCCAATAAGGCCACCGCTACGCCACAGATAAGGCTACCCACTAAGAAAGGTTGCCAGATGCTCATAAACTCATCGCAAAACCAAGCCCACGATAAAATAAAACTATGTTGTTCAACCGGCAGCTGCAACACCCACGCACCAACTTTATAAACAAAAAAGTAAATCGGAGCAACCGTCAAAGGATTTGATACCCAAACAGCAGTAGCGGCAATAGGTAAATTAACGCGCAACCAAATAGCTAATGCAGCTGCAACAAACATCTGCCCTAAAATAGGCATAAAACCAATAAACAGACCTAAAGCTAGACCACCTGCAACCGAGCGTCGATTCAAATGCCATAATTTAGGCTCTGTGAGTCGTTGACCAAATCGCTTAAGATGAGGATGATCGCGCATCACTTTATGATCAGGCATGATACGTTTAAGGAATTTACGGGGCATTATTGCTCATAATAATAATTAACTTGGTCGTCATTATAGGGAAGTATGGTTAAAACATCTATGTCATTTATGGCGGGTTGTGTTTTGTTTTTTCAACTCAGTCACATCCCCCATGATAATTGGCTTTGGGCGACTATTCCTGCCCTATTATTATTGCTACATCAACATACTAGAATTATTGCCTTTATCCTATTAGGCTGTCTGTGGGCTTTATTACAAACCAGTCTATTCCTTAAGCATAGCCTACCTTCGGAGTTAGAGGGAAAAGATATTGTTATAAGCGGCGTTATTATTGATCTACCTCAACATTCAACTAATAAAGTAAGGTTTAAATTTAAACTTGATCCTCATAATAATCACTCACTGCCTAAAACCATTAGGCTTAATTGGTATTATTCAAAGCAAGATCCTGTGCAAGCCGGCGAACGTTGGCAGTTAACTGTTCGGCTTAAGCGTCCTAATGGCATGTCTAATCCTGGCAGTTTCGATTATGAAGGCTGGTTATTTCAACAACAAATAGCGGCCACTGGCTATGTAAAACAATCTCAATATAATCAACGCTTATCATCTCCGCCTCCCTATGCGATTAATTCCTTACGTCAATCCATCGTATCTCGCTTAGAAAGCCATTTATCCGAGAGTTCACAACTAGGGTTAATTCAAGGTTTAACCACTGGCTTTCGTGACAATATCAGCACCGCACAGTGGCAGGTTCTACGCAGCACCGGAACTAGTCATTTACTGGCTATTTCTGGTTTACATATTGGCTTAGCGGCTGCCATAGGGTTTTTCTTATTTAAAACCTTATGGTCAATGCGTGCTAAAAATTTATTACTATTACCCGCCGTTGAATTTGCAGTGATAGGTGGATTCCTTGTCGCCTTGTTTTATGCGGGCTTAGCGGGATTCTCTATTCCTACTCAACGCGCTTTACTAATGTTAGCAACGGTTATGATCGCAGTTTTAATTCGCCGCCCTATCGCACCTTCAGTAATTCTGGCATCAAGTCTATTGATAATCTTGCTGGTCGATCCTTTTGCCGTATTATCCGCCGGATTTTGGTTATCTTTTTCTGCTGTGGGCCTTATTTTATTTGTCAGTCTTAATAGATTGCCATCGCCTCGCTGGCAATGGTTAAAGATTCATGGCCTTATTGCGTTGGGATTAAGCCCATTACTACTGTTATTTTTCCAACAGACCTCGATCATTTCCCCTCTGGCTAACCTGGTCGCCATTCCTTTTATTAGCTTAATTATCGTGCCTATTTTATTATTGGCTAGTTTTATGCTCAGTATTTTTGAGCCCTTAGCTTTAATTCTATTTAGTTGTGCCGATAGTTTACTGGGCTATTTTTGGCCTTTTCTGCAAACACTTTCATCATTAGAATTTGCTAGTTGGTCACCTAAGGCATTACCTTTTTATTACTATATTAGTATTAGCCTTGGCTGCTTAATGTTACTTGCACCACGAGGATTTCCTGCAAAATGGTTGGGCATTATCGGTCTATCTCCCCTTCTACTATTTAGTCCTAATAAACCAGATACAGGTGAGTTTTGGTTTACTTTACTTGATGTTGGCCAAGGTTTATCCGCCGTAATTCAAACTAACTCTCATACTTTAGTATTCGATGCAGGTCCTAAATTTAGTGATTCTTTTAATACTGGAACAGCAATTGTTCAGCCTTTTTTGCACCATCAAGGTCTTAGCTATATTGATACTCTCATTATTAGTCATGCCGATAATGATCATTTTGGTGGGGCCTTAGCGCTAATCAATGCTATGCCTGTTAATAACATTCTATCCAGTGTGCCAGAGCTACTACCCGATGCGCTTCCTTGTTACTCAGGTCAATCATGGCAATGGGATCAGGTGTCTTTTGAAATATTACATCCTCAGCTTGATGATGCCGGTAGTAAAAATGATTTATCTTGTGTAATTAAAGTCAGCAACCAAAGTGGTAGCGTACTGTTAACCGGCGATATTGAGCGTTCAACCGAGATGCTATTGATTCAACGTTATGCTGATAAATTGAAATCTACTCTATTGGTAGCGCCTCATCATGGCAGTAATACCTCATCATCAAGTCTATTTATTAATAGTGTTTCTCCGGAGTGGGTGTTATTCCCTATCGGCTATAAAAACCGTTACCACTTCCCCAATCCTAAGGTATTGAGTCGTTATCAGCAGCAAAATATTACTCGATTTTCAACGGCTGAAAGCGGAGCTATTGGTCTTCATTTTGGTATCGAATCAATTTTAGGTCCCATAGCTTGGAGACAAAAACATCAAAAAATGAAACTAAGGTCGAATTGATCGACCTACGTCGTTTCATCCGCCCCTTTTTTCACGTATTATAAGCATACGTTTTTTGGCGAATAGAGATGATGAATTATGCTGGAGTTTTTTAAAGCAGGTGGCCTACTTATGTGGCCTTTATACGCTTGCTCGATTATTGCTTTTGGAATTATTGCTGAACGGTTCTGGAGCTTACAAGTTCAACGAATTTCACCTGCTGATTTAATGCCTAAAATATGGAAATGGTTAAAGCATGACCAAGTGGATGCTAATCATATAAAAATGCTGCAAGATAATTCTCCCTTAGGCCAAATATTAGCCGCGGGTTTACTCAACCGAGATGCATCTCGTGATATCACCAAAGAGAGTATTGAAGATACTGGCCGCCATGTCACACTGCAACTCGAACGTAACCTTAATACCTTAGGCACCATTGCTGCCATCACACCATTATTAGGTTTATTAGGCACAGTCATCGGCATGATTAAAGTATTTGCGGTGATTACCACTGAAGGTGTCGGTAACCCCGAAACATTAGCAGGCGGTATTTCTGAAGCATTGATTACCACTGCAATGGGCTTAACTGTCGCGATACCCAGCCTGATTTTTTATCGCCTATTTCGCGGTAAGATTAATGCATTAGTAGTTGATATGGAGCAAAAATCCATTCAATTAATTGAAATATTGCATGGTGAACGTGGTCCAGTGCCTAAAAAGGACGACTAATGAAATTATCAGCCAATAAAGTAGAAGAACCTGATCTAAATTTAACCCCAATGATTGACGTGGTTTTTTTACTGTTGCTGTTCTTTATGGTGTCAACCAGCTTTATTCGCGAAAGCTCATTAAAAGTAGATTTGCCCGAAGCGACAGGACAAGCATTAGCAGAACAAGATGCAGCAATTGACATCATTATCAATGCACAAGGTCAATTTGTGATCAATGATGTGACATTAGAAAACCCAAGTTCAGAGCAATTATCAGCACAGCTTAAACAGGCTGTGGGGGATGATAATACCGATCCTCATATTATTATTAGTGCCGATTCAGCCACTGAATATCAAAATATTGTCACCGCGATGGATGTAGCTCAACAACTAGGTTACACCCGATTAACTCTTGCCACACGGCAAACATCAAAAGATAATCAATGAACGAAAATGAACAAATTCTTAGCCCAACTGAAATCTATAAACGCTTAGTTGGCTATGTAAAACCGTATTGGAAAGCTTTTTCAATTGCCATCTTAGCCATGGTGGTATTTGCCGCAACGGAAACCGGCTTAGCGGCAATAATGAAATTACTGATGGACGGTAGTTTTGTTGATCGTGACCCTGCTACGATTAAATTGATTCCGTTGTTGTTGATCGGCCTTTTTCTCATTAGAGGTGTAGCTAATTTTATTACCACTTATGGCCTTGGCTGGATTGCACGTAATGTCATTAAAAGCTTACGAGCTGAAATGTTTGATCGTCTGCTAGTTTTACCTGCCAGCTTTTATGACCAAAGTACCTCGGGTCAGCTGATGTCAAAACTACTCTATGATGTTGAGCAAGTTGCTAATGCGACCACTGATGCGATCTTAACCTTGATCCGCGATAGTCTTATTATTATCGGTTTATTAGCCTGGATGATTTACCTTAATGGCATGTTGTCATTGATCCTATTACTAACCATTCCATTGATCGCCGTATTAGTCTTTAAAATTAGTTCACGCTTTCGAAAAATAAGTAAAAACATTCAAGACTCAATGGGCAATGTTAGCCATATTAGTAGTGAAATTATCGAAGGTCACCGTGAAGTTAAAACCTTTGGTAGCCAAGACTATGAAAGTGAACGCTTCAATCAAGCCAATCAAGATAACCGTCGTCAAAGTATGCGCATGGTCAGCACTGATGCTATTAGCCAACCGATTATTCAACTTATAACAGTATTAGGTTTAGCGGGGGTTATTTACCTTGCCACCCTGCCAACAATGCTTGAAAGCATTACCGTTGGTGGCTTTATTTCCTTTATTACCGCTATGTTTATGATCCTCACCCCGCTAAAAAGGTTAACTAAAATAAACTCAAAGCTGCAACGAGGCATTGCCGCCGCCCAAAGCATATTTACCTTAATCGATGAAGTCGCTGAACCTGATCTAGGCACTAAAACCCTCGCTAGAGCACGAGGAGAAATCAACTATAAAGCCATCAGTTTTGCCTATAATAATGATGGACACAATGTTCTAGATGATATTTCATTTCATGCTAAAGCTGGCCAAACCATTGCTTTTGTCGGTCATTCTGGCAGCGGTAAAACCACTTTAGTAAGCTTATTATCTCGCCTATACCCGATACAACAAGGCGCGATTGAAATTGATGGCATTAACATTGATGAATTGAAACTAGATGATTTACGCGAACAAATTTCCTTAGTAAATCAAAATGTTATTTTATTCAATGACACTATCGCCAATAATATCTGCTACGGCCATAAAGAGTCTGTCAGCAATGAGAAGATTATTGCCGCCGCCAAAGCGGCGCATGCATGGGACTTTATCAATCAACTACCTGAAGGTCTAGCCACTCAAGTAGGACAAAATGGTGTGTTACTGTCTGGTGGTCAACGTCAACGTTTAGCTATTGCTCGCGCCCTATTACGTGATGCACCTATCTTAATCCTTGATGAAGCTACAGCCTCACTAGACTCCGTTGCCGAACGTCATATTCAACAAGCACTAGATTCCTTGATGGCCGACCGTACCACCTTAGTCATTGCCCATCGCCTATCTACAATTGAAAATGCCGATACTATTATCGTCATGCATGATGGTCATATCGTAGAATCAGGCACGCATACTGAATTATTAGCTAAAGGCCAACATTATGCTGAATTACATCGCCTACAGTTTCAAACAAATGATAGCTCAGACTAATGCAATGGCTGGTTACTAGTTGGTATAGCCCCAGTCCAATTCGATGGCTTTTAGCACCCTTATCAGCACTCTATTTCGGCATTATTTGGCTACGTAAGCAGCTTTATAATATTGGTCTATTCAAACAAGTAACATTAGCCGCCCCCGTTATTATCGTCGGCAATATTACCGTGGGCGGTACCGGCAAAACACCGACTGTTATTTGGCTTGCACAGCAGTTAAAACAAGCAGGATTCCAACCCGGCATTATTAGCCGCGGTTATGGCGGTCAAGCCAGTTATTATCCTTTCATGGTCAGCCCAGATAGCTTGGCTAGTGAAGTAGGGGATGAGCCACTATTATTGAGTCAGCGCACCCAATGCCCAGTTGTCATTGGGCCTAATCGGGCTGAAGTAGGACAATATTTATTAGATAATACTAATTGCAATATCATCATTAGTGATGATGGTTTGCAGCACTATGCCTTACAACGTGATATTGAACTAATAGTAGTCGATGGACAACGCTTATTTGGTAATGGCTATTGCTTACCTGCTGGCCCTTTGCGAGRACCATTATCACGTCTAAAAGGCAGTGAGTTCATTATCTACAATGGTGACGTACAGCTAAATAAATACACGCTAACATTACATCAAACAGATGCGGTAAATCTACTTGATGCATCTATTCGCAAACCATTATCAGAGTTCAAGCAAAGCGTACATGCTGTGGCTGCTATCGGTAACCCACAACGCTTTTTTACWCAGCTAAACCAGCAAGGGCTAACACTTATTGAACACCCTTTTGCCGATCATCATCCATTGCAAAGCGATGAGCTAAACTTTAATGATGATTTAGCTATTTTGATGACAGAAAAASATGCGGTAAAATGTCAGCACTTAGCCAACACAAACATGTGGGTCGTACCCGTCGAATCTTCGATTAGTGGCGATCTTGAACAACACTTATTAAATAAACTAGCAGGACTTAATTCTCATGGATAAAACACTTCTCGATATTTTGGCCTGCCMAAGCTGCAAAGGCACTGTAACTTACAAAAAAGCAGAACAAGAGTTAGTCTGCCCAAGCTGTCAGTTAGCCTACCCTATTCGGGATGACATTCCAGTAATGCTCGCTAATGAAGCCCGCACAATGGATAAAATGGATCATGGTGAAGCAAGCTAATGACGTTTAAAATAGTTATTCCAGCACGTTATGCCTCAACCCGACTACCTGGCAAGCCATTATTAGATATTGCCGGTAAACCTATGATTCAGCATGTTTATGAGCGTGCGCAAGAAAGTGATGCTGCAGAGATTATTATTGCTACAGATAATCAACAGATCGCTCACGTTGCTCGTGGCTTTGGTGCCAAAGTATGCCTTACGCGTGCTGATCATCCATCAGGTACTGATCGCCTTGCTGAAGTAGCGGCACAACACCAGTTTGCTGCTGACGATATTATCGTCAATGTGCAAGGTGATGAGCCCTGCCTTCCGGCCAGCTTAATTAATCAAGTGGCTGATGATTTACAACAATACCCTGATGCAGATATGGCAAGCTTATATAGCCAAATCGAACAAGAAAAACAGGTGTTTGATGCCAATGTAGTCAAGGTAGTAATGGATAGCCAAGGCTATGCACTTTATTTTAGTCGAGCACCTATTCCGTGGATGCGTGACCATTTTGATACTGAATCACCCTTACCGCCGATATTACCGCATTATCGCCATATTGGCTTATATGGTTATCGCGCGAAATTTCTCACTGATTATGCTGGACTGACACCATGTATATTGGAACAAGAAGAGTCATTGGAACAACTTAGAGCGCTATTCCACGGTAAGAAGATTCATATGTCTCGTGCAAATATTCCAGCAGGCCATGGTGTGGATACTCAAGCAGATCTTGAGCAAGTAAGAAAATTACTTAGTAAGTAGTAAATCAATACCCGATGCAATAAGGTCACTATGCAGCTCACCTTCGCCATCAAAAATAGATAATATATAGGTCACAGGAACATCTCTGTGGCCTTCTCCATATTGAGTTGACTGAATATTAGTATCGGCAGTAGCCAATACTTGCAATACAAACTCACAATCATCTAACAGCTCAATAATTTCACATTGTTGCTGTCGACAAACGACTTGCTGCCCCAATAGGGACAACAAGTGCTTACTTTCAAATTGCTTATTCGCTGGCATCTTCTTTAGGCTTCACTTTCCTTGGTGCTCGCTTCCTAATCACTGGCTTTTTCTCTTCTGTTTTAGCTTCAGAGGGTTTCGCATCAGTCTTAGCTGGAGACTCAACTTTAGCAGGTTTTTTAACTGCCGTCTTTTTTGGTGCTGCAGTCTCAGCTTTAGGCTTTTTCTCTTCCGTCTTTTGCGGCGCAGTAGCAGTAGTCTCAGCTTTAGGCTTGTTCTCTACTGCTTTTTCTACAGTAGGTTCTGCGGCCTTATTTACTACTACTTGCTCGTCATTAGCACTTGCTTTTGCTTTGTCATGACCTCTACGACGATTATTTGAACTCGTTGATGTACGACCTCGACGCTGCTTATTAGCGGCAGGTTTATTATTGTTTTTAGTCGGCTTGTTACCATCAATATCTTGGCTAGCATTGGCTGCTTGTTCAGCATTACCCGCCATTTCATTACCATTTATATCAGGTATATCAGACTTAGTGATATTGCCGTCTATTTCTTTCTTCTCAGCAGGAATACGGTTACCTGCATCTTCTGCAACATTTACATCTGCGTCAGTACGTGGACGGCGTGCGCCTCGGCGACCTCCTCTGCGTGAACGTTTTGCATTCGGGTTTTGATTCTGCTCAGACTCATCCGCTTTTGCTTTTTGGTTCGGGTTTGCTTGTTGAGGTTTATCTACTGCTTGACCCTTTTCAGTTTGAGAATTTTTATTGTTATCAGGACGTTGACGTGGGCCACGACGATTATTATTACGGTTGTTATTATTGTTATTACGTGGACGTCTATTGTTCTGCTCACGTTGGGGTTTTTCTTCTTCTACTGTTTTTTCTTCAACTTCATCAGCAGATTTACCCGTTAATACATTCAATAAACGTTTTAATAAGCTTGGTTTCTTCTCAACTTCTTTTTCTTTAGGTTTATCATGAGTTAAATCAGGCGCTGGCGCAGAAGGTGAAACACCGGTTACCGCAGCTTGTTCAACTGCTGGCTTATCTTTCATTGCCTCAGGTACTTCTGGCTCTGGCTCAGTCATTAAATGATGGCTTGATTCCGTCACTTCACTATTATCTTTAATACGCTCAATCTCAAAATGAGGCGTTTCAAAGTGAGGGTTAGGAATTAATAATAATTTCACTTCTTGACGACGTTCAATCTCTTCTAATTGCACCCGTTTTTCATTCAACATAAAGGTAGCAACAGAAACAGGTAGTTGTACTACTAATTGAGAAATACGATCTTTAGTGGCTTCTTCTTCAAGTAAACGTAATACTGCTAGACCTAGTGATTGCACTCCACGAACATGGCCTAAACCACTACAGCGAGGACATACTTCTTCATGCGCATCACCTAATGATGGACGTAGGCGTTGGCGTGACATTTCTAATAAGCCAAAGCGTGAGATACGGCCAATTTGAACCCGTGCACGATCTGCTTTTAAATGTTCACGTAAACGGTTTTCAACTTCACGTTGATGTTTAGTTGGCCCCATATCAATGAAATCGATAACCACAAGACCACCTAAATCACGAATACGTAATTGGCGAGCAATTTCTTCAGCCGCTTCAAGGTTAGTATTAAAGGCTGTTTCTTCAATATCTCCACCTTTATTAGCTCTTGCCGAGTTAACATCAATTGAAATCAATGCTTCAGTCGGATCAATCACTAATGCGCCACCAGAAGGTAGTCGAACTTCATGGCGGAAAGCCGTTTCAATCTGGCTCTCTACTTGGTAACGGGTGAATAGAGGTACTTTATCTTGGTAAAGCTTAAATTTGCTTAGCTCATGCGGCATAACCATGCGCATAAAGTCATAACCTGTTTGGTAGACTTCAGGTGAATCAACTAAGATCTCACCAATATCTTTACGTAAATAATCACGTAAGGCACGGATGATAATATTACTTTCTTGGTAAACAAGGAAAGGCGCTTTGCGGTCTTTAATAGCAGCATCTATTGCAGTCCATAACTGCACTAAATACTCTAAATCCCATTGTAATTCTTCAGCTTGCTTGCCAACACCTGCAGTACGGACAATCATGCCCATGCCTTCAGGGACTTCTAATGAGCGTAATGCTTCTTGTAGCTCAGCACGTTCTTCACCTTCAATACGGCGAGAAATACCACCAGCACGAGGGCTATTTGGCATTAATACAAGGTAACGTCCAGCGAGACTGATAAATGTAGTCAGTGCAGCGCCTTTATTGCCACGCTCTTCTTTTTCAACTTGAATAACTAGCTCTTGGCCAACAGACAGGACATCTTGTACGTTAATACGTCCTGATGCTTCACCCTCTTTATTATTTTTTGACTTGAAATATTCTTTAGAAATATCTTTTAACGGTAAAAAACCTTGACGTTCTGAGCCGTAATCAACAAAAACAGCTTCTAAACTTGGTTCTACGCGGGTAATTTTACCCTTATAGATATTACCTTTTTTCTGCTCTTTAGCAGGAATAGCAATATCTAGATTAAACAGCCGCTGGCCATCGACCATCGCAACACGCAACTCTTCTTCATTAGTTGCATTAATTAAAATTCGTTTCATTCTAAACCTCTTGAAAGAGGTTCTCACTCCGGTTTGACACCTTAAATTACGGTGCTTCTAATCCATTTTGTAGGATCTCAGCAGGACAATTTTCTTTTTTTGTAATCAATGTTGGTAACGCGTCTTACATTTGCACATTACTTCCACCCAGTTTCGTTTTTAATGCTTAACATTTAACGATTTTGTCATTTACTTCGTATTACTTTGCATGACATTTCAATATCGGCGCTTCACCCCCTGGCGTAAGCTGCCCTGATACTGTATTAATTACGTTTTGTTTTGTCCTATCTGATGCGCGATATTAATCATCACCTAGACGTGGGAACCCTATTATTTTCTTGCTCATTATTGAGCCTGACACGGCTATTTCATTGGGCCGCTTTAAATCTAAATCTTTTGGGGCGTACCGCTTCAACTTCTTATTATTGTTCAGGAGCGACATACCATTTTGTCAGTCTTATTAAAATTGCAGGTATACTAATCACCCTACTTAAGACGAAACAACGTTAAAATATAACAGCCCTTACCCATATCATCAATAGCAGAGACTAACATTTTTATGTCCACTGACGACAAAGCTAAATTTTCCGTCCATTTTATCGAAGTGACAGCCGCTCAATCAGGACAAAGAATTGATAACTTCTTGCTCACTCAAGAAAAAGGCGTGCCTAAAAGTCGAATTTACCGAGCTATTCGTAAAGGCGAAGTTCGGGTTAATAAAGGTCGCATAAAACAAACGTATAAAATTCAAGCCGGCGACTCTATTCGTGTGCCTCCTCTACACACTTCAGATAAAACGGTTATCACCACCGTTAGTGACCGCATGCGAAAACAATTGACTGAATGCGTGCTATTTGAAGATGATGATTTATTAGCACTGAATAAACCACCCGGCTTAGCCGTGCATGCAGGCAGTAATATTGATCAAGGCATTATCGAAAGCTTACGTATTATTCGCTCTGATCTTGACTACCTTGAATTAGTCCATCGTCTCGATCGTGATACCTCGGGCTGTTTATTATTAGCTAAAAGTCGTACTGCCCTACTTAATTTACAACAACAGATGATTAACCACGATCTTAATAAGCGCTATTTAACCTTATTAAGAGGTTACTGGAAAGACGGTGAGCGCCTTATTGAGCAACCGTTAAAAAAGAATACGGTTTCATCCGGTGAGCGAATGGTGCGTGTTGATGGAGAAGGTAAATACTCCAAAACTGTATTTGTACCTATCGAATCATTCCCACAAGCCCAATTAACAGAAGTTATCCTCTATACCGGTCGTACTCATCAAATTCGGGTTCATTCTGCCTTTATCAATCACCCCGTTGCTGGTGATGATAAATATGGTCAACGTAATTTTAATAAAGACATGAAGAAGTTTGGTTTAAAACGTATGTTTTTACATGCTTGGAAATTAGGCATTACTCATCCTACTAGCGGTGAAAGTCTATTACTTGAAGCTCCACTCCCCAGCCAACTAAGCAACGTTATCGAAAAATTACGAGCACAATAAATAAATGAAGCAATATCAATACCCGGGCTCAACAATATGCAGATTTCTAGCACGCATACTCAACATGCTAGCGGCGTTATAAGAGTGAGCAATAGAATGACTATTACATCACTATTATGCCTTGCTAGCCTATTCATTATACGCACTAGAAACATGCACCTTGATTAATCACGGGTATAAACTTATCGTCTTTGACTGGGACGGTACATTAATGGATTCCACCGGACATATTGTCAATTGTATGCAACAGGCCATTACAAATTTAACCTTGCCACCTTTAACTGACTCTGCCGTTAGCCATATTATAGGTTTAGCACTCACCGAAGCTATTCAGGCTTTATATCCTAGCCTTACTCAGCCTGATATAGACACCTTAGCCGATGAATATCGCCGAGTGTGGTTAGCCACACCTCAAGATACGCCACTGTTTGGCAATGCTTATGAATTAGTCAAAAAACTTAATCAACAAGATTACTTTTTAGGCGTGGCAACAGGGAAAAGCCGTAAGGGATTAAATAAGGTACTCGCCTCTAGTCAATTAGAGCCTCTCTTTCATGCCACCCGTTGTGCTGATGAATGTCACTCTAAACCTCACCCCGAAATGATTGAGGAATTAATGGATTATTGCGGTGTCTACCCCAAGGAAACATTAATGATAGGTGATACAGAATACGATCTAAAAATGGCACATAATGCCGGTGCAGATAGTATTGCAATTAGTCACGGAGCGCACGGCATAAACACCTTACAAGCTTGTAATCCTTTAACTATCGTTGATGATTTATTTCAACTCGAACAATGGTTTAATAAATTGCTATAATCAGGTTCAATCTTTTAATTCACTATTTTTATATGGAAAATAATATGGCTGGCTTCGGTGATTTCCCTCCGTCTAACGCAAATAGTTCTACATCCGCTAATCAAGAGCCTAATTCTTGGGAGCGTCGAGTACTTGAAGACCTCGCATTCGCAGCATTAAAAGAACAACGTAAAGCACGTCGCTGGGGTTATGTATTTAAAAGCTTCATGATTCTTTATTTAGTATCTTTTCTTATCCTAATGATTCCATCAGGTGACCTCGGTGGTTATAAAGAAAAACATACGGCCTTAGTTGAAATTAAGGGGGTAATTGCTGCGGATGCGGATGCCAGTGCCGATACAGTGATTACCGGTATCCGTAATGCATTTAAAAACACTAGTGCTCAAGGCCTTATCCTTAGATTAAATACGCCAGGCGGAAGCCCTGTACAATCTGGTGTGATTAACGATGAAATCAAACGCCTTAAATTAACCCGCCCTGACTTCCCTGTTTATGCCGTTATTCAAGATGTCTGCGCCTCAGGTGGTTATTACATTGCCGTTGCAGCCGATAAAATTTATGCAGATAAAGCCAGTATTGTCGGCTCTATCGGTGTTCGAATGGATAGCTTTGGTTTTACTGATGCTATCGACAAATTAGGCATTAAACGTCGCTCAATTACATCAGGTGAGAATAAAGCGTTTCTTGACCCGTTCTTACCAATGAAAGAGCAAGATTTAACCCATGCCCACAACATGCTTAATAATATTCATCAACAATTTATTGATGTAGTTAAAGAAGGTCGAGGCGATCGCCTTTCAGATGATCCTCGTTTATTTACTGGTTTATTCTGGTCTGGTGAACAAGCATTACCACTTGGCTTAATTGATGGTCTAGCAAGTAGTAGTGAAGTGGCACGTGATATGTTTGAGGCAGAAGATATTGTTGATTACACCCTTCGCCCTGATTATTTCGAGCAATTCACTAGTAAATTAGGTGCATCAATTCGTAATTCATTATTTACCCCTAGCGTTAGTCTTAACTAAGGTTAACCAGTCTTACTATGGGGATGCGTCCAGAAGATCTTATTAACCAGTCATTACAGTTGGTATCACCACCTGCGACCTATGGCAAAATTAATGCGCTTCTCAATCATCCCCATAGTTCGGCAGATGATATTAGTTCAGTAATTGCAACCGACCCAACATTAACCGCTCGCCTACTTAAAGTGGTTAATAGTCCTTTTTATGGTTTCCCTTCACAAATTGAAACTATTTCTCGCGCTATCACTATTATTGGTAGCCAGGAATTAAGTAATCTCGCATTGGCGACTTCAGTCATTGAAAGTTTTAAAGGTATTCCTGCTGAATTAATCGATATGAATACATTCTGGCGTAATAGTCTTGCTTGCGCGCTGATTGCTAAAAAAATTGCTGACTACGCAGGTCAATCTCCAAGTGAACGTCTATTCATTGCTGGCTTGTTACATAATATTGGCGCATTAGTGCTGTATCAATCTGTGCCTGAATTAGCCACTAAAGCATTACAACAAAGTATCAAGAATGACGAAGACATCCTCATTACAGAACGACGAGTGATTGGCTTTAATCATACTGATGCTGGACTCGCCTTAATTAAAGCATGGCTGTTACCGCCTTTATTTGAAAGTGTTATCCGTGACTATCGTCGACCACAACAAGCCCAAAATTTTTCAATAGAAGTCGCGATAATTCATATTGCAGATATAATAGTCCGCTCAGATGACCCTATGGCAGATATCGATCCAGACATATCGGCATCACTTAATTTAAACCAACAGCGTGTAGATGAGCTTCTACAACAGATAACAGACCAACTCGATGATCTCAGCTCTGTCATGACATCGTAACTCTATTTTTACAAAGGCAAACACATGAGAACAGTATTATTAGGCGCACCAGGTTCAGGTAAAGGCACACAAGGTGTGGTACTTTCTAAAAAATATGATATTCCACAAATTTCAACAGGGGATTTATTACGTGCTGCCGTTGCTGCCGGTTCTGAATTAGGCAAACAAGCTAAAACAGCTATGGATGCAGGCGCATTAGTGTCTGATGAAATTGTAATTGGCCTAATCCGTGAACGTATCTCTCATGATGATGCTAAAAATGGTTATATCTTAGATGGCTTCCCACGTAATATTGCTCAAGCAGAAGCACTTGATAGCATGTTAGAAGAACTAAGTCAGCCACTTCAAGGTGTGGTATTACTTGATGTTGCCTTTGAAGAATTACTTCAACGCCTAACAGGTCGTCGCACCTGTAAAGACTGTGGTGCTATTTACAATGTTCACCTATCTCCAGCTAAAGTTGAAGATCACTGTGATGACTGTAATGGCCCTCTATTGCAACGCGCCGATGACAATGAAGCAACCATTGGCAACCGCTTAAATGTATACACAGACCAAACAGCGCCACTAATTGGTTTCTATCAAGCACAAAACAAATTGCACACCATTGCAGGCGTAGGTAATGTAGATGACATTACTGCTGCTGTTAGCAGTGTATTTGATACAATCTAAGCTGATTTTTTGCCCTTCTTTATCCAGATAAAGAAGGGCGAATTATTTTAAAGCCATGTCATCTATTCTAGCGGTTGGTATTGCCACTCTGGACATTATTAATACCGTTGATAATTTTCCAGCAGAAGATGCCGAAGTAAGTGCCTGCTCGCAGCAGCAAGTCCGTGGTGGTAATGCCACCAATACCTTAACGGTACTCAGTCAACTAGGCCACGATAGTCATTGGGCAGGCACCTTAATTGACGAACCTGATAGCCAAATAATTCAGTCCGAATTAGCCAAATACCACATCAATACCCAAGCTTGCACTCGCTTAAGCCAAGGGAAAATGCCCACCTCCTATATCACCCTCAATAAACAATCTGGCAGTCGTACTATTGTTCATCATCGAGATTGTCCTGAATTTAGTTTCGCAGCCTTTAAAAAAATAAACTTGCAGCAATTTGACTGGATTCATTTTGAAGGCCGTAATATTGAAGAAACGGAATTAATGTTACGTTATCTCAAGCAATATCACCCTGATATCCCTTGTTCGATAGAAATTGAAAAGCCCCGTGACAATATTGAAACCTTATTTCCTTATGCCAGCGTGCTGTTCTTTTCTCATCACTACGCTCAAGCACAGGGTTTTAATTCAGCCGAAGCACTATTAAACTCTTTGCCCGCGGATATAAAAGCAAGTTGCACMTGGGGAAATGAAGGTGCATGGGCAATTGATAGCACTAACACTCTCATTCATGCTCCCATCTACCCACCTGAAAATAGTATTGATACACTCGGTGCTGGTGATACCTTTAATGCAGCGATGATCCATCAACTAAGTAATAACACTACACTTACAGTTAGCCTTGACTATGCTAGCCAACTAGCTGGCCATAAATGTGGTCAATATGGTTTTGCTAATTTAACTCAACAGTTTAAATGTGACTAATATGACTCAAACCTTTCTCTGCCATAAACAGGATATCCCCGAGTTAAAGACCCGCAGTTTTACTATTGAAAAAGATTCAGAAAAAATTGAGCTGTTTTTGATTAATAATGGCGATAAAATCCTTGCCTATAAAAATAGCTGTCCTCATCTCGGTATTCCTCTTAACTGGCAGCCTGATGAATTTTTATCACTAGAACATACCCATATTCAATGCTCAACCCATGGTGCCCTATTCACCTTAGAATCCGGCAACTGTATTTTAGGCCCTTGTGTAGGACAAAGCCTTGAACCACTCGCTCTAGATTTCCATCAAAATGAAATTTGGTTGAATTATGACAGCTAAGTCCAATTAGGCCTGAAGCAGATTTAAGGCATTATTTACTACAGAACAATCATTTCATTTAAGCTAACTAAAGCACTAAAAGTGCGCCTTAAAGCCCATCTCACCCTCAACTGAACGACTATCACCAATATTACTTAAGCTACTTCCCGCTGTAACAGCAACAAAGAGTTCATACTGAGTGCTGCCTTTATCCCATGCATGCGTTAAACCTAGTCCTAATTCACCGCTCCACTTATCAACTGAATTAGCTAATTGTGCACCACTAACATCAACCTGCGTTTCATCTTCAAATTCACGAATAACATTAGCGAGTACAAAAGCATGAGTCGAACCATTTTCAGTTATCTGCTTATTAAGCTCAGCTCCCATTCGTGCTTTTAAACTTTTACTGTCAGATAACTTAACTACCTCAGCATTAGCACCGATAAAACTATCCATATTAACTTTCGAATAAATAATCTGTGCTTGAGGTGTAATTGATAGGGTATCGCTGAGCGCTATCAAATGGCCTGCCTCAACCGAGACACTATAACCATCACCATCAATATCATTGACATTGCCCGCACCGACACCACCGGCTGATAAATTAGTTTTATACCAACTCTTTTGTGCCTGAAAATCAACATAAGCACCATTAGCAATAAACCAAGTACCACTTAAACCCACGGTATAATTATCAGTATCAAGTTTACTGTTACCCGCCGTAGCCGATACATTAGTTTTAGCTCGACCATAGCCTGCATTCATCCCCAGCACAAACTGAGATGAAGCGGTATCACTCAATATGAAATCAGTTCCAAGTTGAGCCAACCAATGAGTGGTATCAAAATTAGCGCCCGTGGTCGAACTATGGCTATCTATATCACGCTTACCTCCGATAACACGCATCCAGACAGGATAGTCAAACCCCGCCTCATCGCCACTGCTAATACCGGTGATCCGGCTACGGGTGCGATCAGCAAAAGAAGATACAGTTTCAAGCGTTAACAGGCTTAGTCCTATAGCTTCAAAGCCCGAGGCGAATGGGGTGAAAACTGGCTCTCCCGTTGTCCCGACCACTGATTTTAACAGCCAATCATGGCCAGTAGCACCTAATATCAGAGTATTATAATTAAATGCACCATTCACAACTGAAGACGCTAAGATAAAGTCGCCATTCACCGTTGTACCAGTCACCGAAACCAGCGTAATATCATTACCCGTTGCCGCGCCAGAAGATATATCATTAATACTGATTTGAGTACCACCTGCCAGTACATTTCCTGTGACCGTTAAAGTATCGGCCGTATCGGCGGTAAAGTCAGCATCGATTAATAGCTGGCCACCGCCAGTGAAATTACCGTTAATAGTGGCCGCAGTATCTATAGCACTATTTTGGAAGTTCATTATGCCGTTACTATTGGTTACATTTCCTGTTACCACCAATGCAGAGCCAGTGGCTGCTTTAAGCGTACCGCCATTTAAAATAAGACTATTAGTCCCTCCACCTAAATCAACCGAACCTATGATAAAAGCACCACTATTAACAGTAATCGTAGTATCACCTGAACCATCTTGAATAGCGGTGCCCGATGTAGCACTCACGGCTGCCCCCGAATTAAGTGTGATAGTACTATTGTTGCTAGTATTATTATAAATACCGGAACTAGTTCCTCCCATTATCGTGCCACTGACGGTAATGCTGGTATCCCCTGCGCCAGAGTTGGTAGCATAAATCCCGAAATATCCACCTGAGACAGTGGCAGCATTGATAGTAAGGTTACTACCACTACTATGGTTAACATATATTCCGTAATAACCGGTACCAGTCACTGTTCCAGTCGTGGTAATACTAGTGATTCCTGAGCCAGAGTTAGTGGCATAAATACCGCTATATCCACCTAAAACACTAGAAGTAGCATTAATACTAAGGTCTGTACCACTATGGCTGACATATACTCCACTATAACTAGTCCCACTCCCGCCTGTCACTGTACCCGTTGCGGTAATACTGGTAGTGCCTGTGCCAGCGTTATTTACATTAATACCGTTGTGTCCAGCTAAGATGGTAGCAACATTAATGGTGAGGTTTGTACCGCTATGCTCGACATATACTCCGTTATAATTGGTCCCCGTCACTGTACCGGTTGTAGTAATACTAGTGGCACCGGTTCCCGTATTGTTAGCATAAAGACCTGAAGCAAAACCTGTTATCGATGACGTATTATTGTCGGTAAAACTTAGCTGGCTGCCAGTAGAACTTAGAGAAAGTCCCAAACCAGAGCCAACATTTAGACCAAACCCGGGATTTGTAGTAACGGTTAATGAGGCCGCACTAAGTGATTGAGTAGAGTCTGCCCCCGCCACACCCGAGCAAACATAGGTTCCCGAACTGCCCGTGCAGCTTCCAGCATAGGCTTGCCGTGAACCATAACCTGATATTAAAGCGGTAGCAATTGAAGCGCTCACCGATAAGTGAGTAAGTGGAGCTCTTTCTTTCATCAAAAAAGGTGATGACTTCATTAAGGATTCCTATCTTAAATTCTACCTAATAGGTCCAATTGTATATAAACAATATCAGCCGAGCAATAAAGATCGCTCAAAGGTTACCAAATCAGCGGCTTCAGGCGACTCTGGTGGCACGGCCATAGGGCAAACACTATCAGGAATAACTTCTAAATCAAATAACTCCGATACGTCACCATCTATTCTGAACCAGTCGACACAACTGTTGATATTTAAATCGATAATTTGTACTCCACACCACGCTTCTGAATCGGCCTGCTGGAGTCGTTGATCTAAGGCTAGTCCTTCAAAGCGTTTGTAACGGGGTTTTGATAATCCCACAAAAGCAAAGTTTTTATAAAAAGCGAGGCCACGCGTAAAACCTGGGCAAAAAACATAGGGTTCAAATTGACCAGTACCGTCATCAGAAAAGTTCACCACGCCCAATTCCCCTGTGCCTGAGTTGAGTAACCAGAGCTTGCCGTCATGCATTCGAGGAGAGTGTGGCATAGATAGACCTTCACAGACAATTTTATTGGTTTTAACATCTATGACTACACCACCATCTCCTCGCCTGTCACGCCAGCCATCAATCGTGTCAGATTTACTAACTGCCGTCACATAACGGGGTTCACCTTCGTGCATGGCCATACCGTTCAAATGACAGCGGTCTTCATCGACTAAGGTAGAAATAAACGGTGGTCGCCATAATTCAATAAAACTATGTCGTTCAGATACGGTGGCAATGCAATTAAATCGGGTGTTAATAAAAACGGGCTGATCATCTTTGTTAATGCCCAYATCATGAGCATCTAAATGACCTGTGACATGAACTCGACGCGGAACAAAACAGGTATCAAAGGTATTATTCACTTTTTGGTTCGGCTCTAAAATATTTTCAAAACGCATAATTTGATAGCCACCTGTCATGGTTAGACTACCTTTTTTATCCATACTTAATCCCATCGGTTTGGGTAAGCCAGTTTGATGTATATTGATGCCTCCCTCTTTATTACGCCCAATTAAATAAAGTAAACCAGATTGGTAAGAGGTAAAAGCAATGGAAATATTAAGCTTAGTCAACCTAGCCATCAAACCGCCTGATACGGAGTAGTCAACATTGTTACTCGACTTATTTTTAGCTGTGTCCGTTGTAGGTTTTTGGGAGGCATTTTTACTCATTCTGAGTCCTCAATAGTTAATTGTGGGGTAATGGATAAAGTCTATTTTGTGAAAATAGCGAGTAGTATAGCTAAACTTTAGATAGTATTGACAAGATTTATTCGGGATTTATGTTCTAAAAATAACCTAGTAACATGAGAACACAAAGAAAATTACACTTACAATACAGTGTCTTAAATATAAGACTACTAGTTAGCAAATAGGTCTAGATAATTTATCAGTTCTTCTGGGTAAGCTCAGTTAAACTAGGTGAGGTTAAGCCTATGCCCACTATCCAAAATTATTTCAAGGAATAATATGATCGTCCCTCAATATTGGTCTGAATCAAAACTTAAAAAAATAGTAAATGGAAAACAATTTACTTTAAAACGGTTCGGTTGGTCAGACGTCAGTGAACTCGATGCTAAAGTACATGCTGATGAAAGACTAAAAGAAGCTGAACAGAATTTAGATTCAGATGGCGATATTAGACGAATAGATCATAAGGTGCCTTACAATGGTGCTGAAGGAATCCCTATTCGAGAGGAAATAATTTCACGTCATCAAGATAATGTCATTACTAGAAATAGCTATGGTGCACTCTGTATTAATACGCCTAATGTGCTTTTTGCAGATGTTGATATTCAATACACTCCTTCATATAAAATATATCTGCTTGCAGCTGTACTACTTATAGCGATAACGAGTGTCGTTGCATTCCTCCTATCTTCTTGGACTGCTTTTATTTTGGGTGCTTTAGCCACTCTATTTTTTACTGCATCATTAGCCTCTAGATTAGACCGTAGTATAAAAGACGATCCTGAAGACCTAGCATTACAAACAATCAAACAGGTTGCTCAAGCAGATCCAAGCTTAAACCTTAGAGTGTATAGAACTCCGATGGGATTTAGAGTGTTAGTGATGAATAGTATCTTTGACCCTCGACAGGAAAGTACTATTGAGCTACTAAATAGCTTTAATTCTGATCGCCTATATACTCAGATGTGTAAAAATCAAAACTGTTTTAGAGCTAGAGTGAGCCCCAAACCATGGCGAATTAATATAGACAGACTTAAACCTACTCCTGGCACTTGGCCGATTAAATACAAGCACATGGCTAATCGACAGCAGTGGGTTGAACACTATAATAAAGCATCAGAAGCTTACTCTTCATACCACTTTATTATGCAACTAGGTTCAAATACCGTTGTGCCTGAGACTGAATATGTGCGTGAATTACATGATAGTTATTCTAAAGTGAATCTGAATAATCTCGACTTAGCATAATAAAGCTGGATTTTAAATAAGGAATATAAGTCGTGTCAGACAACGAGAACAATAAAGACAAAGTAGCACTCATCACTGCTTCAACATCTGTACCAGAAAAGAAATTTATTACCTAACCTTTAAGTATCGATATTTCCTGATATTTACTTAACCCTAAGCTGTATACTGAAATACGGTTCATGCCCCCTTTTATAAATTTATCGAATACAATTACTGTATTTTAATACCTTCAACCAAGATGTATACCAAACTCTATGAAAATAACCATTATTCGTGCAATTCTATTAATAACCATTTTTCTTCAACTTTCAGCTTGTGTGTCACTAGATAGAACTAAACCTGCCCCCACACAAAACCAATCTATAACAATTAACTATACCGACGAAGAACTATCAGGATGGTCTGACTTACCTGTTGGAGCACATCGTGTTCCTGACAGCCAAGTTATAGTTTCAGGTCATCAATCAAATGGACTTATCGGAGTATTACTCGGACCATTAGGACTAGTAATACAAGATACGGTTGACTCAAGCCGTGCATCCAACAATACTAAAGAAGCTAGAAATAGCTTAAATATTACGCTAACAAATGAAGCTAAAAAAATATCAAAAAAGTTGCTTGAATCCCCTGAATTCGAAAATAAATTTACAACTAAAAATAAAGCTGAAACTCCTAAACTAGATGTAACTACAGCAGTTATTTTAACCTTTGTAACAGATACCGATATACGCCCATACGTATTACTTCAAGTAAATATGACGGACTCAAATAGTAACTCTATTTGGAAAACACGCTATATTGCATCATCGGGAGAGCCTAAGCCTTTACTTGGTTCTAATGGCTGGATAGAAAATGGAGGGGGAAAACTCAAAGAAACTATATCAGCTAACTTAAAAAATGCTATTGAGTTTATGTTAACTGATATTGCTCAACCTTATTCTCGCGATGACTCCAAAATAATAATTGCACAAGGTTATTTTCCATATGTCCGTAAACGACTGCAAGTGGGTGGTTACCAACTCCTAGAAAATAATGATTATATTGCTTTTCTTCCTAGAGTTGGTGATGCAATGATCTTTTCTGGAGTTAATATTATGGGTAAATCAGTAACCACATTTAGGACTTCTGAACCTGACGATTCATTTTTTAAAGTTTTAGACTAAATTGTAGTGGTCAACTTATTTCCCTTTTTATCTTACGTTAGCAATACAGGTAGGTTTGTCTCGAAGGTTAAGTCATCTGGTCCTTGGATTTTTACTATTCTCAGTATTGAAATATTAAATTCTCAAATGAGGTCGTTCAGTCGTGTCAGATCAAGATAATAAAGGCAGAGTAGCACTCATTACTGGTTCGACATTAGGTATTGGAAAAGCAATTGCTGAAAAACTCGCTAATGATGGTTTTACTATTGCCTTCCACTCCCGAACATCCGTTAATGAAGGTGAAGCTCTAGCCTCCTCTTATAAAAATGCTAGTTACACCCAGGCTGATTTGTCTGACCAAGATCAAACTAAAGCTTTAATTTCAGCTGTTATGTCGAAGCATGGCCGCTTAGATGTATTAGTCAACAATGCCGGTATCAATGCCATAATACCGCACAGTGATCTTAAAGCAGCCTCAGCTGAAATATGGCGAAGCCTTTATGAAGTTAATGTTATCGCGCCATGGACGCTTATTGCTGAAGCAGAACAGGCTCTGCGAGAAACATCTACCTCAGCATGTCCAAGTTGTATTATCAATATCAGCTCTCATGCAGGCATTCGTCCTAAAGGCGCCTCTATTCCTTACGCAGCGAGTAAAGCAGCTCTTAATCATATGACTCAACTACTTGCACTAAATTTATCACCAGTCATTCGTGTCAATGCTATCGCACCCGGTCTTGTTGACACCGAAATGACCAAGACGTGGCTAGATGCACAAGTACTTTGGCAACAGAAATCACCGATGGGTCGGGCAGCTAAACCTGAAGAGATTGCTCACCTAGCCTCAATGCTCGTTTCTAGTCATTATCTCACTGGTGAAATACTACTTTCTGACGGTGGATTGAACCTAACTTAAGGTTATAAAATTAACTAAGCTAAGAGAATAAAATGGAACAACAACCGCTTTTAAATAGAACTATAATTATTGCTAGAGTTCTATCAATGTATTTCTTAGTAACGGGTATGGGATTTTTATTATCAGCTGACTTTTTCAATAAAATGATCATTCAACTAGGCTCTGACCCAGTTTTGATTAACTTATCAGGAATGGTGCACTTCTTTATCGGAGCCACCATAATTACTATTCATTTTTATTGGAAAACACCATTGCAGATCATTGTTTCTTTATTAGGAACATTATTTCTCATTAAAGGAACACTATTAATAGTGTTCCCTGAACTGACGTTGAAAACAGCTAATAACCCAATTCAAAACGTGTCTTTAATGGCGGCGGGGTTTATCTTCATTGGGCTTAGTATTGGCTATTTGGCTTTCACTAAGTCGGTCAAATAATTAATCGTTCGGCTAACAAAAAATATCAATTAAGTATTTTTTATATCTAATAGGTAAATAATATGAGTACAGTAGATTATCCAATCAAAGGTTCTTGCCAATGTGGCAATATTAGCTATGAACTGCTTGCAGCTCCTTCAATGATTGTGGCTTGCCACTGTAAGCAATGCCAAAAACTGTCTACAAGCGCGTTTAGTATCACTGCTATGGTTGATGCTGAGAATATAAAGTTTCACGGGGTCATGTCTGAATGGAGCCGTCCTGCAGATAGTGGTAATATTGCAGCGGCTAAGTTTTGTCCTAACTGTGGTAACCGAATCTATCATTTCAACCCTGATAAACCCGATAAGATTAAATTAAAACCTGCTAATTTATCTGATACTCGAATAATCAAGCCTACCGTTCATGTATGGGTGAGCGAGAAGCAGGATTGGTTTCAAATTCCTGACGGTGTAAAAGTGTTTGATAAACAGCCATAATAGCTCGTCAGAAATCAATCCATTAATAACTAACTCTTGTCATGTACTTACTTTAGCCAGCTAAACATAGAACATAATTACAAAATAAGTGGCTTGAGCTATACCCAGCTTATTCAACACGCTTAAATGAGCATTATTATAAAATAACCTGCTCAGCAACTACTTATATCTCTAAGGAAATAATATGAAGAAAACCCTACTCCCTCTTATATTGCTAATGTTATTACCCTCTTCATCTTACGCTAGCAATGCAGGTGGATTTGTCGCGGGCTTAAGCCACCCAGTGCTTGGCTTTGATCATCTTTTAGCGATGTTAAGTGTGGGTATATTAAGTGCTCAAATGGGGGGCCGATCTATTTGGACTGTACCTGCTACTTTTGTCATTGTAATGTTATTTGGAGGCATGCTTGGTATACAAGGCTGGCCTCTTTTCTTAGTTGAATCAGGCATCGCCTTTTCTGTATTGGCTCTGGGCATTGCACTGAGTGCAGAGAAAAAACTATCTGCTTTAATAGCGATGATATTTGTCGGTGGCTTCGCTTTATTTCATGGCTATGCCCATGGCAGTGAAATACCTTCACTTGCTAACCCCGTTGACTATGCCACTGGATTTATTTTAGGTACTGCTTGCCTACATATTATGGGTGTGTTGATTGGTCTACTCGCTGAAAAGCTTCAACATGGTCGACAATTACTTCGTTATATCGGGGCCGGTATTGCAGGAATAGGCTTTCACTTACTCATTTTATAGGTGAAACTCAATTATCACAAATTACTTTAAACAAGTCCCGTACGTAATGCAGTGACAAGCCCTTTTTTTACCACTATAACCTAGCTTATAGGTAATATACTGCCTATCGCGTACGCTACTGTAAAAAAGCCATCATTACTAACGGTCTTTATACTGAGGTTAAGTTAAAAAGCTGTGATTGGCGTATTTTTAAGGGGATGCAAGCTGACCACTTTACTTAACTCCTAAACTTAAAATAAAAACTAAACATTTCTTCGTTATTTCAATAAACAACCGTAAATAATCCTTAATAATAAAAAAAGCAACAGTAATTGCCCCTGCCGCAATTGTTAACCTGTACAGAGAAAAACTAAGCCACATCGAAAATCCACCCTGAATTAATGATTGATGGACTCCTTGAGTAACACGTAGATCACGTTCAGAAACGCTACCTACATTTAAACTCATAAAAATAAATCCTGCAGCTAAACCCAGTGACAAAATTGACCATACAATTCGGCTAAACATTGATCGTTTTACAGTTGATAATTGTTTAGCTTCTTCTTCAGTTAAAACCCCACTCAATTTAAAGTTCCTGTTCGGTTTAGTTTTTGTATAAGGTGTAATTACAAATTGAGACATTTCTGTATTCGGATTATTTAGAAAAAAAACATAAATAGCCATCGACTTAGCCAGTAAGAGAAAAAATGATAATGCAATGAAAAATCGAGTTGCCTCTGGATGTATGGCCAAGTCATCAAAGGCATGCACTGTTGGAATAAAAGACATCACCTCAACAAAATCATTCGCCAAGGAAAAATCCGTTAGCAGAGTAGGAGAAATAGTCACTGCCACCCAATACTCAAATAATAAAATAATACATAACCATTTAACATGACTATCTATAAACAACCATTTAATTAAACCTTTCATTTCATCGGTCCCTAATACTTTCATTTTTATATCGAAGCAGTGGTGCGAGGAAGAACGCTATAATTATCCATTTATCCGGCTTCACTTCTGCTGTTACGGCCATGCAATGCATCAACTTTACTTCTCGTTCATCAACCCAAATGGTATTTTTATCCATCAATAAATTCATTCGATAACCCAAAAAGACAAATTCAATTAAGTTTATATTATTCACTGGCGAACCTCTTTTATGTTAGGTTTTAATGATATGCCTATTTCAGTTTAAGGATTTTAATCAATCCTCGTAATGCCAAAGTCAGTTCTTTTTTACCACTATAAGCTAGTTTATTGGCAATATATTGCTTATCACGCTGTTGTAGAAATACCATTACTGCTAACTGCTGTTGTACAGAGGTTAAGGTTAAAAATTGTGATTGGCATACGCTGGTTTGAATCAGTTTTTTTAGTGAGATTTCACTAAACTCTAGGCCACGTTGTTTAACTGAAAAGGCATTAATCTCCTGCTCATCCAATGCTGATAGTGATAACGCTTTAGCCGTTAAACTCTGACAAATACTGACCACACTATCAACTGCAAGCTGATTAAAATGAGTGGTTAAATGGTCAAACCAATGTTGCTGGAAGCGTAGCTTGGCCTCATTTAACATCTGTTGACCTTGCTTGGACGTGCTACGTAACATCATCACTGAATGACTGCCACTGACTTCATCTTTATGCAGCCCTAAACGTGTAATAGTAAAGCCTGATTTAATCCAAAATGGAAATAGTTGAGGGTCCATGGCAAAGCTAGTACCGATAATATCCACATTAGTTTCAAGATGCTGACAAAGGTTTTCTACTAACTTTAAACCTAATCCCTGCCCTTGAACTGTTGGATGAACAGCAATACGAATAATACGTTGATAGCGTAATGATCCGGCCGATGTTATGCCGGCATGTGCAAGTAATGACTGTGGTAATAAGTGCCCTTTTAAGCGCCGTTCTCCAGCATGAATAGCAGTAGAAAGATCATCATCTAGCTGGCCTTCTGCCACCAACCATGCACTGGCTATAATATGTCCTTGATAACGTAATACATAAACACTAACATCGGCTTGATCTAACATCATTCTCAGGTCAGAGGGTCGGGTACGATAATGAGCTAATACCATCAAACCAAACAGTGTATTTAAGCTTATTTCATCATTAGCTAATTGGCTAACATTTAGCTTTTCGACATGACATTGTTCAATGCTAAGGTCACTTAATAATTCATCGTCTACTGGTGTGGCATTGAGTAATAAAGCCTGAAAACTAAATGCCTCAAGTGCATCATCATCTGCCCATCGAATAGGCGTGGTCATTTTAAACTGCTTCCAATCCGGCGTATTCTCGGTCAATACTTTATGGAATCTAATAGCAAAGCCACGGCCAGTACCTTCATAACCATGTAATGTAGTAGCAAAGACGATGCGTGAATAATGCTGTAATAACTGGGTCAACATAGCTACAGGGATCGCTGCTGCTTCATCCACCAGCAGGCAGTCTGCTTTAGGAAGTGATTCAATTAAAGCATCAGGAGCAATAAACCAGATTTCAGCCTGATTAAGTGTCAATAAACCAGAAGATATATCTGCTTCTGGTAATAACTGTGCCGCATGATCAAAAATGGTTTGTGCAATAGCTAAGCTTGGTGCGGTAACAATGATTTTTTGCTTACCTTTCAATAATAACTCTGCCGCTGCAATACCTAATGAGGCTGATTTTCCTCGGCCACGATCAGCTGACAATACTAAGGGCCGGCGGCGATGACCATAAACTACTTTCAAAATAGCTGTGACAGCCTGTTGCTGATCATCAGTATGATAAGCTTCAATCGATTGGATTTCAGATTGTCTCAAGCTTAATTGAGGTAAGTCATCGCCTTGCTTTATAGTGTGAAACTCAGGCTGATTTTGTTCGAACTTTTGGTAGACTCGTTTCAACCTTTGCTCAAATAGGCTTGAATTTTCCGTATCTGCTAACCAAAGAATAAGTACACCACCGGCTTTTATCGTGCCGACTATAATGCCAAAGCTATCCGGATTAAATTCCTCTAAGGCATCAAATACAACCGCATTAAATTCTTGCCCTAAATAACGGCTTGCTTGTTTAGCGGGTGATGTTGTCATGCCATCAAACTTGTTGCTTGATAAGGCAATGACAGGCTGTTTTATATCACTTAGTAATGTGTCAGTTGAACGCTGACACCATGCGAGTTCACCTTGTAAGACTACACATTGCCGTTGCTGCATAATTAATAATGCGGTGGCAACTCATGTTGCTGACCCGATTCTTGATTATTAGTCTGCATGGTACTCACTTGCACTTTCATAGTTTCAAGTGCTAATTCTAAGCGTATTATTTGCTGCTGCTGATTAGTCACCACAGTATTCAACTGCTCTAATAAATCTTCTTGAAAAGATAGCTTCATTTGCAATTCATCAATATCCGTTTGCATTAGTCATCTCCATCATAAGATAAGGCGGGGGCTAACCAGCGTTCGGCTTCAGCTTTTGTCCAGCCTTTACGTATCGCATAGTCATCAACTTGGTCACGATCAATCTTACCTAAACCAAAATAACGTGACTCAGGGTGGGCAAAGTAGAATCCACTCACCGCTGCAGTAGGCAACATAGCAAAACTTTCAGTAATCGTCATGCCTGCATTTTCATCAGGTTTTAATAATTCCCACAACAAGGCTTTTTCTGTGTGATCTGGACAGCCTGGATACCCCGGTGCAGGTCGCACACCTTGGTATTTTTCTCTGATTAATGCCTCATTATCTAAGGTTTCATCAGATACATAACCCCATAGATCTTTACGCACTAATTCATGTAGTCGTTCTGCAAAAGCTTCAGCCAAACGATCGGCCAAGGCTTTAATCATAATACTTTGATAATCATYATGGTCTGCCTCAAAACGAGCCACATGCTCATCAATACCRATACCTGCCGTCACAGCAAATGAACCAATATAATCTTTAACACCACTGTCTTTTGGAGCTAAATAATCTGATAAGGCAGCATTAGGACGACCCGGTGGACGTTCACCTTGTTGACGTAAATGATGTAAGGTCATTAATACTTCATCGCGCGACTCATCCGTATAGACTTCAATATCGTCATCATYAATGGTATTGGCTGGGAAGAAGCCAAATACCGCACGGGCTTTTAGCCACTTCTCATCAACAATTTTAGCTAACATTGCTTTAGCATCATCAAATAACTCGGTTGCATACTTACCCACAACTTGATCCGTTAATATACGAGGATATTTGCCAGCTAATTCCCAAGCTAAGAAGAAGGGTGTCCAGTCAATACGTTCGACTAAATCTTCTAATGGATAATCATCAAAGGTTTGAATACCTAATTTTTTAGGTATGGTTGGTTGATACGCTTGCCAATCAATCTTAGTTTTATTGGCACGTGCATCAGAAATTTTTAACTGGCGACGAGTACTTTTACGGCCTTTATGATTAATACGTTTTTTGTCATAATCGGCTTTTACTTTGCTAACAAAGTCATCACGTAAATCCTGACTTAATAAACTTTGAGCCACACCTACCGCACGTGAGGCATCTTTCACATACACCGTACAGCCATGATAATTATGCTCAATCTTCACCGCGGTATGAATCAGTGATGTGGTTGCACCACCAATCATGACTGGAAGCTCAAAACCTAAGCGTTCCATCTCCTTGGCAACATGAACCATCTCTTCTAATGATGGTGTGATTAAACCTGACAGGCCAATGATATCGACATTTTCTTTTTTCGCCATCGCTAAAATATCTGCACACGAGACCATAACGCCCATATCGATAATTTCAAAGTTATTACACTGTAGTACCACGCCGACGATGTTTTTACCGATATCGTGAACATCACCTTTAACGGTGGCCATCAAAATTTTACCGTTACTACTAATGCCTCCGCCTTCGCCTTTTTCTTCTTCAATAAATGGCATCAAATAGGCTACGGCCTTTTTCATTACTCGAGCAGATTTAACTACTTGAGGCAGGAACATTTTACCTTCACCAAATAAGTCACCGACGACATTCATTCCATCCATCAACGCACCTTCGATGACATGAATAGGACGTTGTGCATTTTGGCGGCACAGTTCGGTATCTTCAACGATAAAGTCAGTAATACCTTTTACTAAAGCATGCTCAAGACGCTTTTCAACTTTCCACGTTCGCCACTCGACTAAGTCTTCATTAACCTCAACAACTTTACCATCACCCCGATATTTTTCGGCAATGTCTAATAGGCGTTCGGTTGAATCATCACGGCGGTTAAGCACCACATCTTCAACCCGTTCCAACAGTTCTTCTGGTAGGTCATCATAAATAGCGAGTTGTCCCGCATTAACAATACCCATATCCATGCCGGCTTTAACAGCGTGATATAAAAACACAGCATGAATCGCTTCACGTAAAGGGTTATTACCTCGAAATGAAAATGACACATTACTAACCCCACCACTGACCAAGGCATACGGCAATGTAGATTTAATATCTTTAATTGCTTCAATAAAATCAACAGCGTAATTATTATGCTCATCAATCCCGGTGGCAATCGCAAAGATATTAGGGTCAAAAATAATATCTTCAGGTGGAAAACCAACTTGTTCAGTTAATATTTTATAAGAGCGCGTACAAATATCACGTTTGCGTTCACGAGTATCCGCTTGACCATCTTCATCGAAGGCCATAACGATAACGGCAGCACCATAACGACGAACCAATTTAGCCTGCTCGATAAATTTATCAACACCTTCTTTCATGCTGATTGAGTTAACGATACCTTTACCTTGAACACATTTCAGGCCGGCTTCAATGACTTCCCACTTAGAGGAATCAATCATGATAGGTACCCGACTAATGTCTGGTTCCGAAGCAATTAGGTTTAAGAAGGTTACCATCGCTTCTTTTGATTCCAACATGCCTTCATCCATGTTGATATCAATGATTGGAGCACCACTTTCAACTTGCTGGCGAGCAACATCTAAAGCAGTATCGTAATCACCTTCTTTGATTAGGCGGGCAAAGCGTGCCGAACCGGTAACATTAGTACGCTCACCCACATTAACGTAAAGGCTCTCAGGTGTAATGGTAAATGGTTCAAGACCACTTAAACGACAAGTATGATTATCTTCAACAGGAACACGCGGTTTACTATCGGCTACGGCTTCTGCAATCGCCTTAATATGAGCAGGTGAGGTACCACAACAACCGCCGATGATATTTAGAAACCCAGATTGGGCCCATTCTTTGATTTGCTCAGCCATGACTTCAGGAGATTCATCATATTCACCAAACTCATTGGGCAAACCAGCATTTGGGTGAGCACTGACATAACAAGTGACTAAGCCTGATAATTCTTCCACATATTGACGTAATTGATCGGCACCTAAAGCACAGTTCAAACCAATACTAATCGGTTTAACATGAGACAGTGAATTCCAGAATGCTTCTGCTGTTTGACCTGATAATGTCCGGCCACTGGCATCGGTGATCGTACCTGAGATCATGATCGGTAGATGAATATCATGTTCATCATAGTAGCTTTCAATAGCAAACAAGGCTGCTTTGGCATTCAAAGTATCAAATACGGTTTCAACCAATAGTAAATCTGAACCACCATCCACTAATCCGGCAATGGCTTCAAGATAAGACTCTACTAATTCATCGTAACTAACATTACGAAAACCAGGGTTATTTACATCAGGTGAAATACTCGCAGTACGGTTTGTGGGGCCTAAAACACCGGCAACAAAACGAGGTTTATCTGGTTCATTTTTCGTAAACTCATCAGCCACTCCACGAGCCAATTGGGCTGAAACCTTGTTTAATTCATAAACAATCGATTCCATTTCATAATCAGCCATCGCAATTGATGTACCGTTAAACGTGTTAGTTTCGACAATATCCGCACCAGCTTCAAAATAAGCGCGATGAATATCACGAATAATTTTAGGCTGCGTCAGTGATAAAAGGTCATTATTACCTTTCACATCACAAGGATGTTCGGCAAAACGTTCACCTCGATAATCGTCTTCTTCGAGCTTATAGCTTTGTATCATCGTACCCATCGCGCCATCGAGGATGAGAATACGTTGTTGTAATAGCTTTTCTATGTCGTTAGTTGAAGCAGTCAAAATCAGAAATCCAGTATCGATAATTTAGGTTAAATATAACCGCCTATTATATCAGAATGAATCAACTGTTTTTATGACAAAAAAATAGCCTATTTAGCCCCTTTATTATCCTTAAAACTTAGCTCATAATCGAAGAGAAACACCGTATTTCAACCACAAAAGGAATGTCCATGATTAAACGCGCAATCACTGGTAAACGTCTATTTGTACTTGATACCAATGTTTTAATGCATGATCCCACCGCCCTATATCGCTTTAATGAACATGATATTTTTCTGCCTATGGTCGTTTTAGAAGAACTCGACAATGGCAAGAAGGGACTTTCTGAAGTTGCCCGTAATGTTCGTCAAGTCAGCAGAACACTTGATGAACTCATTGTTAAAACTGGCGATGCCAATGCGATGTTGACAGGTATCCCTTTACCTAGCCCCATTAATAATGAGAATGAACAAATTACTAGCGGCCGCTTATTCTTCCAAACGAAAGAAATGGTACAAAACTTACCTAAAGAATTACCGGGTTCTAAAGCTGATAATGATATTTTAAGCGTGGCTATTGGATTGAAAAAATCAAAACCCGATACCACTATTATTTTAGTATCGAAAGATATTAATCTACGTATCAAAGCCATGGTGCTAGGTATTTACGCTGAAGACTATTACAACGATCAAGTATTAGATGATGTTGATCTWCTGTATTTAGGATCTAGCGAACTAAAAGCCGATTTCTGGGATGATCTTAACCGCCTAGAATCATGGACAGAAGATAGCCGTACTTTCTATGAAATTGAAGGCGATATTGTTAAAGATTGGTATCCCAACCAATTAATCTATTCACCAGGTGAAAATAACGCTATCGAGGCGGTGGTAAGAACCACTACTGAAGATAATGCCAGTATTGAAGTGCTTGATGATTATCGCAATGAAAGTAATGCTGTTTGGGGAATAACGGCGCGTAACCGTGAACAAAACTTTGCCCTTAATTTACTGATGGATCCTAGTGTTGATTTTGTCAGTTTATTAGGTCAAGCAGGCACAGGTAAAACACTGCTAACCCTTGCGGCTGCTCTAACACAAACCATTGAACAGAAACGTTATGCCGAAATAATAATGACTCGAGTGACCGTGCCAATTGGTGAAGATATTGGTTTTTTACCCGGTACCGAAGAAGAAAAGATGACCCCGTGGATGGGTGCATTAATGRATAATTTAGAAGTGCTTAATAAAACCGATGCCAGTGGCGGTGAATGGGGAAAACAAGCCACTAATGACTTATTACAAAGCCGAATTAAAATTCGCTCACTTAACTTTATGCGTGGGCGGACATTTTTAGAACGCTTCTTAATTATTGATGAAGCGCAAAATCTAACCTCAAAACAAATGAAGACACTAATTACCCGAGCAGGTCCTGGTACTAAAATTGTTTGCCTAGGTAATATTGCTCAAATAGATACACCTTATTTAAGCGAAACAACTTCAGGATTAACCTATGTGGTTGACCGTTTCAAACGCTGGCAGCATAGCGGACATATCACCTTAATCAGAGGAGAACGTTCACGACTCGCTGACTTTGCATCCGAAAACTTATAAAATCTGGCATAATGTTAGCAATAAACAAATTAGCTGTCGGCTTAATGGCGCGACAGCTAATTTGTCTTTTTCAATTCAGGTTATATTTATGACAAACAATACAGAGATATCGAACAGTGACCGTCGCGAGTTTTTTCGCGTAACCGATCATGTGTTCATTGATTTTTCTGAACTCTCTGATGATGAAAAGTCACGCCTTGTTCCTATAATCAAAAACCCAGTTCATAATGATGATAATGCAATACAACAGCGTCTTTCTTCACTTCAAACCAATTTAAACCGTCTAATTGATCAAATAAACCATACTGATCGTGATATTGCTCGTGCATTACGATTAATCGATGAAAAAGTATCTATTCTTGCCCAAGCTGTGCATCAACAAGAAAATAGTACTACTGACCGAGAGTTTGTCGAAACCAATCTAAGTGGTGGAGGCATGGCATTCTTAAGTGCTAATACCTTTGCAGCCAAAGCAACAATTGAAATCCGGGTTGAATTTCAATCTTCAGGTAGTGTGATTCATGCCATTGCTAATGTAGTGGGTTGCGATAAAATCGCCAGTGCCCCAGAAGACAAACCTTATCTATTACGTTTAGTGTTCAGCCATATGAGTGAAATTGATCGTAATACCTTGGTAAAACATACCCTGTCTCGCCAAGCATTAGAGCTTAGGATGCAAAAAGAAAGTAGCTTGATTTAAATTAGCTAGGCAGTTATAGATGAAAAATTCCGCAAAAAAGGCACTTAATAGTGTCTTTTTTATGTGTGCAACAATCTTTACATACTTTTAACATTTTATTTATTTTCTAAGTGTATGATGACAGCATCACAATTAAGGAGATGATAATGAAATCAATACTGTCGATTATTACACTTTCAGTTTTATGTGGCCTACCTGTTAGTGCCAGTGAGAAAGAACAAGTAAGTTCACTTGACGATCAAACATCCGTTGCGGTCACCATCTACAATGAAAACCTTGCCTTAATCAAAGATCAACGTCAGCTTAAATTAGATAAGGGTATTAATTATGTCGCTTTCCGAGGCGTAAGTGCAAAAATTCGGTCTGAAACAGCATTATTACGCAGCCTAACTGCAAATACTAAACTGCATGTATTAGAACAAAACTTTGACTATGATCTGCTCACTCCCAAGAAACTCCTAGATAAATATATTGGAAAACAGGTCAAGTTGTCTCGAACTAACCCAGCCACAGGTCAAGAAACAATTGAAACAGCTACGGTACTGAGTACCAATAGTGGTGTGGTATTAAAAATTGGTAATAAAATTATTACTAACCCTAAAGGCGAATATATCTTTGATAATGTGCCAGCTAACTTACGCGATAAACCAACCTTAGTGACTCAAGTCACTAGCTCAAGTAATGCCCAACAGTCTATTGAATTGGCTTATCTTACTAGTGGATTATCATGGCAAGCAGACTATGTCGCCGAATTAAGTAGTGATGACTCTCATCTTGACCTAACCGGCTTAATTACATTAAAAAACCATAGTGGAACAAGCTATAACAATGCTAAATTACAGCTTGTCGCCGGCGATGTGAACCAAGTCAGAGCCAAAGTTTCAGCCCCTTTCTCTAGCCAGATGGTGCGAATGTCAATGATGGAAGATGACAGCTCCGTTGCTGAAGAGAGTTTATTTGAATATCACCTGTATTCATTAAACCGACCAACAAATTTAAACAATCAACAAACTAAACAAGTGGCCCTCCTTTCAGCCACATCAATTCCAGTCACTAAGCAGTTTTTATTGCAGGGTAGAGACTATTATTACCGTAGTAGTTATGGTCAATTAGGCCAAAAAATGAAGGTTGGTGTGTTTGTTGAGTTTGATAATAATAAACAAGCACAGCTAGGTTTACCTTTGCCTAAAGGCATTGTGCGAGTGTATAAAAATGATTCTAAAGGTAATGCACAATTTGTCGGTGAAGATCGTATTGATCACACACCCAAAAATGAAACTATTCGCCTTAAACTAGGTGATGCCTTTGATATCACAGCAAATAAAAAACAAACAAACTTTAAAAAAGTAAGTCATAACCGCCCTCATAATGTAGCCTTTGAAAGTAGTTATGATATTGAATTGAAAAATGCTAAATCAGAAGCCGTTACCGTTACGGTTAATGAACCTATTCCTGGGGATTGGAAAGTTCTTAAACAAAGCCACCCGCACACTAAAGTAGCTTCAGGTACGGCCCAATGGAAAGTCACTATTCCAGCTGAAAGCAGTACTCATTTAAACTACCGAGTATTGGTTCAATATTAATAGTTATTAGCTTTAACAGTCATATTAACCTCGCTCACACCTGACGTTTCGAATTCAAACTTAACTGTTATCTGTTTACCCTCGCTAAAATTAGCGGGGGTAATATCCATAAACATTAAGTGAAATGACATAGGTTCCAATAGCAACTCTGAATGAGCTTCAATCACACTATTAGACTGATGAATCATCTTAGCCATGCCTGAAGTAATTTCTGTTTTATGTAGCATAATCATTGCCATATCACAGCGGATATTGATTAAGGTATCAGCAACATCACCTTTATTTTTAATGACACCATAGCCAGCGGTACTCCGGGCTACATCAGGTGCAGCCACAATCCAGAACTTCTCGAATACGATCTCAGGCTGACTATCGGCATAAACAGAGTTCATAATGGATAACAGTAACAATACTAATAAATAATGCCATTTAGTCCTTCTATTATTCATTAATTAACCCTCGTATTTTACTAACAAACTCATCCACCGGCGTACCGGTATATTCAAGGCTACGAGTAAAGCCTGACTTATCAATCAAATAAAGCGTGACGCTATGACTATAAAGCGATGCTTTATCCTCCTCATCACTCTCGTCTGAAAATAATTTAGGTGTTACTCGACGAATATTTTTAGTCGGTACGGTATTCAATACTGAAAGCTTTTGATACTTAGCTTGAAACAATGACACAATATAATCTATCTGTTCTTTGCTACCAGATAAACCTACAAAATCTGAATTAAAATGGCCAATAAACTGTTTTAAATGGCCTGGGGTATCGTACTCAGGATCAATCGTCACAAATATTATTTGGACTTTTGTCTGTTCCTCTTCCGTTAACTTAGAATATAAGCGAGCCAAATAGCCTAAGGTAAATGGGCAAATATCGGCACAATTGGTATAACCAAATGACAACACCACCACCTGACCTTCAAAGTCACTAAATTCAACCGCCTTGCCATCAGCATCCACGGCTGAAAAGCTGCCTCCTATTCCACTAAACAGGGGTAATTCATCCCCCTCAGCGTGACTTATTTGAACACTGAGTAAACTGATAAAAAGTAATATAACTAATTTTTTTAACATAATAAATTCTGCCACGGTGCAATATCAGGAAGTAAATGTTCTTCTTCAATACTTATCACATTCCACTGATTATGTTCTTCCAGCTGATAAGTAATCGTTTGATGTATTTTTGCTAACACTGATTTACCCGCAGCATTAACGCCTTGCCAATCAATAATAAGGTCTAAGATAAATACATCATCACTGCCCTCAAGAGCTTTAACTTTAACCTCAAGCTCTCGAAGTAAGTGTCCACCTTTGAATAAATAGGCTTTCCGTGCTGCTAATGTAGATAAAATAGAACCTTGAATCTCTTTAGAACCTATTTTCACGGTATATTCAGCATTATCAAACCACGGTTTATCTTTAATACTATTATCCAGAACCACACCATCAAGATAAGCTAACCATGTATAAGCAAATTCACGTGTCTGATAATGGTCATGATTAAACTTAGCTAATGACATCACTTCAATCGACGTTTCTTTATTTCTAACCTTACTAGTAATGGTCGCTTGACCTAATGGCCCAATATGGAAAATAAAGGTTTCATCCAATGCCTTTGCTTGCATTGAATCATCCTGTATATAAGTCAGTTTTGATTGAACATTAAAAGAATATTCATTCAGATCTAACTTAATTAAATCGGTCTTGGTGATCTTAAGACCGGTTACTTTTTCAGGATATACAGAATCAATAGCATCACTGTTGAGTACATTGCCATATCGATTCATCAGTACGGCTGCCATAGAATTCAGTGTTCGAGTATATTCAACTCGATGCTCTACCTCAGTGGAAGTGGCAGATACCACTCCCACCAACAGTAGACTCGTTATAAAAATAGATTTTATGGTGTTCATTGTAAAATCTATTTATCTTCTTACTTAATAGGACCAGGTTCTTCAACCTGTTCCATCAAGTCATTATTCCACTCACCTTCAACTGAAACGTGAGCCGCCGCACCTAACATAATCGCTTCGATTAGATTATGGTTAACATAGGCATAAAGGCCTGGTTGCTGGAATGTATACAGAGCTGCACCTGCTTCACCACCTGCGATAGCCCATGTTTCACGATTAGTGGTCGGCACATCATCAAATGATCCACCTGTCCAGACTAGATCACCATGACCACCGATTAAGTGAATGCGTGTATCACGATTTGCTTGAGAGTGAAGAAATAACACTGTTTCACCCACTTTT